>JBAXYJ010000022.1:0-19886 GCA_041670885.1 Clostridiaceae bacterium | reverse complement strand
TTATGAATTAGCTTTTTCAGCTTAAAAAAAAGATACCGTTACTTAATCCATAAAATTAAGTAACGATATCTTCTTACTATTTTCTAATATTCAGCACATCTAAATTAAGTTTTTTTGTAGATGGAAGAACCAAGTCTGCATCACGGAGAGTTTTTTTATCACCTATACCTATAGAGAACATTCCTGCAGAATTTATTCCTTCAATTCCGGCTTCTGCATCTTCAATTCCAATGCAGTTTTCAGGTCTTAAATGGAGTCCTTTAGCTGCTAAAAGAAATATGTCCGGTGCCGGTTTGTTTTTTTTGCAAAGATTAGGATCTGCTACATAGTCAAAATATTTTTCTGCATCTAATCTTTTCAATACCGGCAGTGCATTTTTACTTGCTGAAGCAAGTCCAATTCTAATGTTATTACTTTTCAAATCTTCTAAAAAGTCTTTAATTCCAGGCAGCATATCAGATGGCTTAATAGTACTAATCAGCTTAACATATTCATCATTTTTTTCTTTTGCCAAAGCTTCCTTTTCCTCTCTGGACATTGTTTCTTTTAATCCTTTAACCTCCAAAATTCTATCTAGTGAATCCATTCTGGATACTCCCTTAAGTCTTTCATTGAAGCTTCTGTCAATCTCTATTCCTAGTTTTTTGCCTAGATTTCTCCAAGCTATATAGTGAAACTCCGCTGTATCAACTATAACTCCATCCAAATCAAATACAACTCCTAAAACATTCATTACATCACCCTCATTTTATATAATTTATACCTCTACACCAAACCAGCTTACCTTTCCATATTTCTTAAAGCCTGTCTTTACAGCAAGCCCCGGAGACATATTATTACTCTCCACAATATGAAGATATGGAATATTGCCCCGTTTTAATATCTTATCAGTTAAATCCAGCGAAACATAAAGAGCATAATTTTTACCTCTGTACTCTTCTTTTGTGTACATAATTCCCATAGAATTATCTTCATGAGTAAGTACCCAGGATGCCAGATCATTTCCTTCATATATACAAGAGGAAGGTCTGTTTAAAATATCATTTTCTATTTCCTTTATGCTGAAGTCATCCCTATATGTATAATAATCATCTACTTCCTTAGCATTCTCAAGTTTTAAATCCTTTGGGTTTCCCTGAATCCTGCTGGTATCAGCACAAGAATTAGGATAATAATATAGGTTACATTTATTCTCCCAGTTTATATTATAACCCTTTTTAATTTCTTCTGCTATATCAGTTCTTACTCCTGAAAACCCATATTCACCCTTCTTAATTAAATTATCTTTAATATCTTTAATAAAACCTTTGCTTTCTGTATATATATGGTTAAAGTAGCCTCTGTTTAAAAAAACTCCATTTATATTTTTAGCGTCATTAACATACACATCATATTTCTTCAGGTTTTCCATAACTGCTTTTATATTAAGATTATATATTTTGTCTTTTTCAATAAATTCTTTTACCCTTTCAATATTACTGCTGTTTAATATTAACTTTTCCATAGTTATATCTCCTTAGTTATCCACTTATCCTTTTTATAATAATATATCAAAATTCCAGATTCAACTACTACTGATAAAGCCACAGCAATCCAAACTCCATTTATCCCCATAAACATGGCAAGAAAATAGGCACAAGGCAGTTTAAATACCACATTAGATACAATGGAAGCCATCATGGGCGGAAATGTATCCCCTGCCCCCTGAAAGACTCCACCGTATATAGTTGAATACACCACAAATATTAGTCCAATAAATACTATTCTTAAATAATTAGCTCCAATTTGTATAACATTTGCATCATTTATAAATATTCCAATAATTACTTTTGGAATTACCATGTAAAAAAATGAAAAGAATGTCATGTTATATACGGCAAATTTTATTCCATATTTTATTGCTGTTCTTGCTTCCTCTACATCTCCCTTTCCAAGGCTTTGTCCTACTATTATGGAAATTGCAGTTGATAGCCCAACTAGGAAAATAAATGTATAGTTAAAAAGCTGTCCTCCAATACCAAAGGCTGCTGTTCCGTCAGATTTTGATATGGAGTAAACTATTCTGAACATTATCATACCTGTAATTGGTCTTGCAACCTGTGAGACAGCAAAGTACCAGCCAATTTTTAGTATTCTGATCCAATTCTTTAAATTAAACTGCAGACTTTTGAAAAATAGATCCAATTTATTTTTATATACCTTTTTAATAACAACTCTGAAAATTAGAATACATCCAATAAAATTAGATATAACAGTAGCTATTGCTGCTCCTTTTATGGAATAGTTCAGAGTAAACATAAAAATAGGGTCTAAAATAATATTTAAAATATTTGCTATACCAAATATAACAAGAGGCGTCCTGGTATCTCCTATTGCCTGTAGAATTGTCCTCAGTGCTGAATTTAGAAATACAATAGAAGTCCCAAAAAATATTATAGATAAATAGCTGTATCCTAAGGCCATAACTCTAGGGCTTGGATTGAACATTACAGAAAGAATACTTTTAGTAAATATAAAGCATACGATTCCTAAAAAAGCCCCAATAATGACTGCCAGAATTATAGAAATCCCTGAAAAAGCTCTTACACTTTCCTCATCACCGCTGCCAAAGCTTCTTGAGACAAGTGCAATTACTCCGGCTGATACCAGAGAGGAAAGAACAAATATTACAGTTGATGAAGAATTTGAAAGAGATGCAGCTGCTGCAAAATCTTTTCCCAGCTTTGATATGTAAAACAGGTCCACTGATGTGAGCAGAGTCTGAAGTATCATTCCCAGCATAACCGGCCAGGAAAGAGAAAATAATTTTTTTATGTTCATTTATTATCCCCCAATGTATGATTTAACCATGCATTTTCATCATATAAAATAACTCATTAAATTGCAATACACATTAATACACCCATCTATTTTTTAATGCATATATTTTATTATAGTAATAATTTTTCAGGAGGCTGTCATGGGAAAACCTGTTCAATTTAAAATAAATCCGGAAACAAATAAGGGTTACCAAAGAAAATTTGTAATTAAGGAGGATAACAGAGCCATTATAGATGGCATAATTTTAGACAATGATAATAATCCTATAGCAGATGCCATTGTGAAATTATATATTATGAATAAGGAAACAGATATCCTGGAACCTATATCCTATACATTTAGCGATGAGTATGGAGAATTTGCATTTGGTCCAGTAAATACTGCGAATAATTATTTGATTAAGGTTTGGCATAATATTAAAGAAGCTAGCCAAACTAAAATAAAATTAGAACCTGTCAGCGATTTAACAACCTTTTTAAATGAAGCAAATCTGGATACCGCTGAATTCTGCCAAGCGGAATGTGAATATATCCTATAATATGTTACTATGTAATTCCTGTTCTAATTAAATCACCTGCTGTTACAGCAGGTGATTTAAAAAAATATGAGGATTAATCCTCATTATCCTCATCTGTAAAATTGTACTTGTAAGTAGCCTCTTCCTTTACGTCCTCTCTTTTTATAAATGTTCTTTTTTTCTTTGATATTACAGTATGTATAAGAGTCCCGATACCAATTAAAGCAAGTGAAAAAATTGCACTGCCTAAATAATTTTTATTTTTTTTCATTTTTCCTCTCCTCCATTAGCATTATATTATCTTCTAATTACTATTTTAACCCAATTATACTAATTTGAAAAGCAAGATTCTATTAAAAATTATATAATAGAAATAAAGAAGATGGAATTGCATAATTTAAAAATAATTTTCAAATAAAAAAACGCAGAACATTCGTTATTTTTATTTGAAAACCAGCCGAAAGTAATTATATAATTTCCTAAACTGAGAAATTATATAGTTATAAACTTATTTTTCAAATAAAAAAACGCAGAACATTCGTTATTTTTATTTGAAAACCAGCCGAAAGTAATTATATAATTTCCTAAGGAGATGATTATTATAAAAATAGGACTTATTCAGTTAAAACCATCTAAAGATAAAAAGGATAATATAATAAAAGCAGAAAAAATGATAAGAGAAGCTGCTTTAAATGGAGCTGAAATAATTTCCCTTCCTGAAATATTTAATACTCACTATTCCTCAGAATACTTTGCATCAAATGCTGAAACATATCCCTTCGGTAAAACAATTAAAATGCTGAGCATTGCTGCAGCTTTAAATAAAATATATCTTATAGGAGGATCTGTTCCTGAAAAATATGAAGATAAATTATATAATACCTGCTTTATATTTGACAGGTGCGGAAAGCTTATAGCAAGGCACAGAAAGCTTCACCTGTTTGATATAGATATAAAGGGTAAAATTAGTTTTAAAGAATCCTTATATTTTTCCCCTGGCAGCTCAATTACAGTATTTGATACTGACTGCTGCAGAGTTGGAGTCTGCATTTGTTTTGATATCAGGTTCCCTGAAATATTCAGAATCATGGCAGACTTAGGAGCTAAATTAATATTTGTACCGGCAGCCTTTAATATGACCACAGGTCCTAAGCACTGGGAAACTTTATTTAAATCAAGGGCAATGGATTATCAGGTATATACAGCAGGCATATCACCTGCAAGAGATGAATTAAGCTCATATACAGCATATGGCAATTCAATTATATGCAGCCCCTTTGGTGAAGTATTAAGCTCACTTGATGAAAAGGAAGGAATATTATATGGTGATATAGATATGGAATACTTAGAAAAGGTAAGGCTGGAGCTCCCACTTACTAAATCAAGAAGGCTGGATTTAAAAGTTGAAAAGATAAAAGGCTGATAATCAGCCTTTTAAAATTTAACCTTTGGAGCTTCTCTTTCCTCATCACTTTCAACACTAAAGAATGGTTCCTCAGTAAAGTGAAATATGTTTGCAACAAGATTGCTTGGAAAATAAGCTATCTTTCTGTTATACATCATAACTGTATCATTATAAAACTGTCTTGCAAAAGCTATTTTTTCTTCCAATCTAGACAGTTCACCCTGAAGCTCCAAGAAATTAGTATTTGCCTTAAGTTCCGGATAATTTTCAGCTACAGCAAAAAGATGATTAAGAGCCTTAGTTAAGCCACCCTCAGCTTCCACCTTTTGATCTATGGTACCTGCATTATCTATTCTGCTTCTTGCTTTTGTAACTTCCTCAAATACTTCCTTTTCATGACTTGCATATCCTTTAACTGTCTCAACTAAATTTGGTATCAGGTCATATCTCTTCTTAAGATGAACATCAATCTGTGAAAAGGCATTCTTAACTTTAAGCCTTAAGGATACTAAACCATTATAGGTTAATATAAACCATAGAACAATAATGACTACTAAACCAGTTAGTACATAATTCATAATATACCCCCTTAACAAAATGAGTAAATTTCATAATTTAATTATACAGTACTTTAAGCTAATTATACCAAAAAATTATAAATCCCTCAAATCAGGGACGCAATTACTCTTTTTTGAAATAATACTCTCCTCTCTCTAAGCTTTCCTTTACGTAATTTGGAAGGATAAAGGCTGCCTTATGGACTTCTAGATTATAGTACCTGGTTTTAAGCCCAAGCTCCCTCCACCCTTCTTCCTTTATGTCATTAACCGGATGAAATTTTTTCGATGAAAATCCAAAAACCCAATAACCTGAGCCATAGGTTGGTATCATGTATTGATATAAAAGACTGATACTAAATATGCTTTTCTGTTTTTGGTGAGCTCTTATCATCTCTTTTGCATTATTAATATAATATGGGCTTTCATTTTGGTTAATAAGTATTCCATCCTCCCTTAATGCTTTGGAACAATCCTTATAAAAAGCTAATGTAAACAGACCTTCTCCGGGGCCTATAGGATCTGTTGAATCTATAATAATAAGATCATATTTATTTTCTGATTTCTCAACAAAATTTACTCCATCATCAATGAATAATCTTACTCTTTTATCATTGAAGCTGTCAGCTGTAAAGGCCAGATACTGCCTGCTTACTTTTACCACCAGCTCATCAATTTCTACCACATCTATGGTTTCTATAGTTTTATATCTGGCAAGCTCCCTGACTGCGCCTCCGTCTCCTCCTCCGATTATTAAAATATTTTTAATCTCAGGATTAACTGCCATAGGAACATGAGTTATCATTTCATGATAAATAAATTCATCCTTCTCTGTACACATTATACAGTCATCAATTACAAGAACTCTTCCAAACTCTTCTGTATCATAAATATCAATTTTTTGGAAATCACTTTTTCCTGTAAATATATGGTCCTTTATCTTTATTGAAAATTTAACTCCTTCTGATTGAATTTCTGAAAACCACTTCTCCATATTCCCTCCTGTTAAGGTCTATATTTTATATCATTATATTTTTTATCTGAGAAGTAATTTATTCTCTCTAATATGCCCCTTGCAACTTCAGCTGTTTCATACTTTTCAGATTTTAATTTTTCCTTTAAATACTCAAAGGCTGTCCAGGGGTCTATTGTATCTCCACAGGTAAATAAATCTACAGCTGCATAACCATATTCAGGCCAGGTGTGAATTGTTATATGAGATTCCATTATTATTATAGCTCCTGAAATGCCATGAGGATTAAACTTATGGAATACAGACTGAACTATGGTAGCTTTAGCAGCTTGTGCCGCTTCATTCATATATATTTCAATTTTATCTCCATCATTTAATATTTTTTCATCACAATTATAAAATTCAACTAAAATATGCTTACCTAACTGCCCCTTATTCATAATTTACTCCTTTCAATATAGTCCTTATAGATAATATTCATTATTTGCCATAAAAATATTAAAATAGTAAAATATTATTGAGGTGATATTATGTGCGGCAGGTTTTTATTAGATGCTGATTTTGATTCCATTATATATTATTATGGTTATTTAATTAATAATGGAACAAATGTTACATTTCCTAAAGGTGATGTTTTTCCATCTCAGACCTTTCCTGTTATAACTAAGGATAAAAGACTGCTTCCTCTTAAATGGGGTATTAATATTAAAGGCCTTAATAAAAGCCTTATTAATGCCAGGTCTGAATCTTTATTTACTAAACCCGTTTATAAAAATATGAACAGCTGCAGATGTCTGATTATTGCTAATTCATTTTATGAATGGGATGATAAAACAAAAGTGAAATATAAAATATCCGGTGAATCTCCATTTATTACCTTAGGCGGTTTATATAGTAATAGCTCCTTTCTGATAATAACAAAAGAAGCCAATAGCTATATGAAAGGCATACACAAAAGAATGCCCCTTATATTAAATAAAGATGAAGAAGCAAGCTTTCTTTCAGATGATAATCTGGCAAAAGAAATAACTTACAGACAAGTTACTGAAAAAGTGTTTTTAGAGCCTGCTTCAAATCAGCAGATAAGCTTATTTTAGAAAATCTTCCAAGGGTACATTTAAAGCTTTATAAGAATTTTTATCGCTGTCATAAAAATGCCACCATTCGGAATTAATAGAAATAAACCCTGATTTTTTCATGGCATCTGTTAATATACTTACATTTTTTCTTTGCTCTAAGGTCCAATCTTTTGAGGACCTTCCTGCTTTTCCTGTAAAATCATCAAAATTTGTGGGCATATTAAGCTCTTTATTGTTTTTATCAACAAGGGTAACATCAACTGCACAGCCCTTTGAGTGATCGCTGCCCCCCTTGCTGGGGTTTGCTACATACCTCTCATCGGGAACTATAGACCAGAACCTTACTTGGGCAGATTTAGGTCTATATGCATCATATACCTTTATCCTATAGCCCAGCTTTTTAAGAATACTATTTGCATTTTTAAGCTTTACAGCAGATCCAAATCTTAAAGCACAGACATGGCTGCTGTATATTTTAGTCTTAGTGAAATTATTAGTTGTTGCATATCTTAAATCCTGAACTATTGTATTGTCTAAATCTTTAATAAGTATAAGGCCATTAATCTCTTTTATAGTCTTACTAATTACCTGAGGTTTTTCTTTTAATGTTTTATTTTCGTCCTGGAGCTGTTTGTTTTTACTGAGCAGTTCTGATTTTTTGCTGTTTAAGCTTATTATATCCTGATTAAGTTTTTTTATTTTCGCTTTTTCTTTTGTATAGCTTAATCCTGTAATTGTAATTAAAATCAATAGAATAGCAATAAAAACTGTATTTAATATTTTCTTTACCATTTTCACCATTTTCCTCTCAAAATATGTAAATTAATTTTCTAACTTTTCTTAATTAAGGAAATTGCATAATAACATTTTGGCTGATTTTTCAGTTTAAAAATAACGAAATTATCAACATTTTTTTAAGCTGAAAAGGTTAATTTTTGAATTATGCAATTTCTTCAATTATACATTATTTACATCGTGAATGAGAAATAAAATATATAATGAATATATGCTGGAGGATTTTTACGATATAATATCAAATTTTTATCAAAAAAGATAAAATATACAATTCATCATTAAAAAACGTTAAAGCTTCATTATTTTCATGATGAAGCAGACGAAGGTAATTATACATTCTCCATAAATAAAACCCTATAGATATCTATAGGGTTTTATTTACTACTTTCTAAATCCTCTATTGCCATTTCTTTGTTTTCTTGCTTTTCTGCACTCAGGACATCTCTGTGGTTCATTTTCGAATCCTTTTTCCTTATAGAAAGCCTGCTCGCCTTCTGTAAAAACAAATTCCTTTCCACAGTCTTTACAAATTAATGTTTTATCCGGCATTTCAACATTCCTCCTTTTACAATATTCAAGATTTAAGAGCTGATTCACACTATACCTTACATGAGGAAATGTTGTTCAGAATCTTTAAATCTTTATGTAATTGTTATGGCTAATTACATAATAAATATAGTAAAAAATATGTAAATTTTTAACGTATTTTCTAATATTATGTAATAATTCAAAACCTACCAAGGTTTTATTTTAACTAATTCTTCTAGTTCTTCAGCTGATACCGGAGGACTATAATAGTATCCCTGAATTTCATCACAGTTATTATCTTTCATGAATTCAAACTGAGCTTTTGTCTCCACTCCCTCTGCAATTACCTTCATTTTAAGAGAATGAGACAGGTTTATAATAATCTGGGCCAGAGTTCCATCTTCTTTTTCAGGAAAATCTTTTACAAACTCTCTATCAATTTTAATTTTATCAAATTTGAATTTTCTAAGATAGCTAAGAGAGGAATAACCTGTTCCAAAATCGTCGATGGCTATTTTTACACCTAATGCTTCTATTTTTTCAAGTTCTTCTCTTACTTCTTGATTATCATCCATTAAAAGTCCTTCCGTTATCTCTATCTCAAGAAAGCTTCCATCTAATGAATATTTATTTAACTTTTTCTCAATTAATTGTGATACGCTCATTTTTTTAAACTGTACAGGAGAAAAGTTAACAGCTACAGTTAAATCCATATTACTTTCTTTCCAATTGCTGCACTGTTTAAGGCTTTCATCTAATACCCATTCCCCTATATTTAAAATAAGTCCCGTCTTCTCAGCTATAGGAATAAATTTATCGGGAGGAACGTTTCCCAACTCCTTATTATACCACCTTATCAGTGATTCAGCTCCTATAATAGTCTGCTTTTCAAGGTCAATTTGAGGCTGGTAATTTAAATAGATTTCATTTCTTTCTATGGCACCTCTTAGTTTAGATTCTATTTTGTTGTTATATAAATATTTATCTATAAGGTTTTTATCGAAAAAATGATACCTTACACTATGACCGGTATATAAATAATGCTTGGCTAGGTCAGCATTTTTAATAAGTTCTTCAATATTTTCTGCATCATCAGGATAAATTGATACACCTATTGATAAATATAGATATATGAAATCCTCATTAATATTTATTGGTTTTTGTAATTCCCTTATAATATTATCAATAAATTCTGCTGCATCTTTATTTTCTGATGAAACCATAAATATAAGAAACTCATTTTTCCCTGTTCTGGATAAAACTATGTTTTCATTACAATTTTCTTTTATTACAGCTACTGTTTCCAATATTAATGAGTCCATTTTTTTATATCCTAAGCTGTCTTTTAATTCATCATAGTTATTAATATCTAATGAAATCACACTGATTTTCTCTTTTGCCTTATTTATGCTGTTAATCCTGTTTGATATAAGTTGTTTAATAAGGTGCAGTGTTGGAAGCATTGTAAACTCGTCATAATCTAAAAGATTTTTTATTTTTTCTTCCTGCTCTTTTATATATGTTAAATCTTCGAATATGCCTAAATATTCAACCTGATCATTTTCTCTGCTTATTTTTATTATGCTTATATTTTTAGGATACAGCCTGCCGTCTTTTCTTTTGTCCCATATCTCTCCCTGCCATCTTCCATGCTTACTTATGGATTCCCACATTGTTTTATAAAACTCACTGGAATGCTTTCCTGATTTAAAATAAGATGTTTTCTTTCCTAATACTTCTTTCATCGTATATCCGGTAATATTAAGAAAAGATTTATTTACATAGATAACTCTTGTTTCTGAATCAGTCAGCAGTATGGCTTCTTTTGCATTTTCCATAATAGTGCTGGCCATCTCCATTTTATCTTTTGCTTCTTTTCTATTATTTAAAATGCTGGCTGCAAACAGAGAAATCATCATTATGAGTATTGCAGAAATTATTCCAATGTCTAAAAGCCCGCTGTTTTTAATATTTGCAAAAAATCCTAAATCATCTAAAGGGCATGATATTAGAAGGTATAAATTATTATAACCTATTATATTTACAAAATCTGAATCATTATCCGGCAGCAGCGTTATTGATGTGAAATAGTACATATTACTGTCCTCAGCAAAACTGCTGTGTTCTCCGCTTATAATATCCCAAATCTTTTCTTTTTCATTTTTAAAGGATATTTGATTTTTATCTGGATACATAAATGCCCATTCTTTTTCTCTATTTTCATTTTTTATCCAGTATCCTTGTTTATTAACCAGTTCTATTTTGTAATTTTTATTTAGTTTTTCATATTTATCAATCTGATTTAACACATCTTCACCCAGATAATTAAATACAAGAAATCCAGATTTTTGTCCATTATTATTAAAAAGAGGTATACCAAACCTGATAATAGGTTTTATTGGATTTTCTATAATACCCTTTTCTGTATTTAAATCAAACTGGGATATATATATTTGATTTTTATTAAGGTTTGCCATATCCTTAAAATAATTACTGCTGCTCTTATCTTGAAGATTATTTTTATCAACTATTTTTATATCACTAAAATTATAGTTTGCTCTGGCCTTTTCCATGCCATTTGGGCTTAATATTCTTATCTGATCGTATACCTTTTTATTTGTTTCAAATCTTTTAAACAGCTGGTTAACTTCATAAAGATTATTATCATCAGGTAAATTAATATAATTATTTAATTCATTTGAATTCATAATCACTTTAAAGTCCTGGGAAATTGTACTGAAGTTATTTTCAATATTAAGTTTTAATATTTCTCCGCCCTGCTGCTCTCTCAATTTCAAAAGTTCTTTTCCATTATTTATATCTAAAATATTTATTATGGAAAGAGATAAAAGAAGGACTATAATTAATGGGAAAAAAAGCAGGCAAAAATATTCCAATATTTGTTTTTTCCCTCCTCTTTTGTTAAATCCGCTCATATATCTATTTTCTCCTAGGTTTATTCGCTTACATTTGTGAGGAAATTACATAATTACAAATTAATTTTTAAAATTAAAAAGCATTGATAATTTGTTATTTTTAAGCTAAAAATCAGCCAAAAGATTATTATTCAATTTTCTTAAGTATAACAAACTATTGTAAATTGATAAACATCTTTATTATATTTTTGACCTGACAGCATATTTTATCAAAGGAATTACTTAAATTTTCAGATATTTCTAAACCATAACTTATATCCTCTGCCTCTATTCCAATAATATACCCCCTGATTTCTTTATAATAAAGCTGAATTATCTGTATTAAATTTAAACTATGCTGGGTATAAATATTTATACCCTCTATGCTGTCTATAGGAATAAGCTTGATTTCTTCTGTCTTATTTTCGCTATGCATTGCATCTATGATTAATACAAAATCTCTTTCCTGAATATTGGATAAGGCGTATTCAATATCCGTTTCACAAATATAAAGTAAAGCTCCATTTTTTTTTAATTCCTCTTCTATTTCTTTCCCAATCAAAATCCCAATTTTATCATCTTTCATCAGCATGTTTCCTATAGCAAATACTTTTACCATTTATATAGTTTATGTGCAGGCCCGGTAATCTCTGTTTAAGACATGAGTTGCACAGGATACACAGGGATCATAGGATCTAACTATTCTTCCAATCTCAACCGGGTTTTTCATATCATTGATTTTAGTTCCCATTAAGGATTTTTCAACTGTTCCATATACCCCATCACTGCCCTTAGGTGACAGGTTCCATACTGTAGGAGTTATTATATTGTACCTCTTTATAATAGAATTTTCTATTTCTATACTGTGATATAAAGCTCCCCTTGTGGTATCTGTAAGTCCAAATCCTATAAGACTCCCTTCAAAATTATATATCCCCTGGTTATTTTCCATAATTTTTACCCTATTTATCATTTTATCCATAATATTTATAATTTTCTCAGTCTCAATTACCCTCGCTCTGTTTCTGTCCATACAGGAGCTTCTCATAATATATTCCCCTGATAATATAAGTCTTGCTAATGGGCCCACCTCCATTGGAAGTCCATCATACCTGGCTGCCTTAATAAAAGTATAGGAATTTTCCTTATCTAAGTTAACCTTGCCATCTTCATAGTAAGAATATCTAATATCCTCACTGATCTTATCTTTGGAAAACTCATTGTATTTACCTTCTATGATTACACTTGATTTTATATAGGTAATATCCTCTTCATTATAATTATTAAATACTCCAAAGCTTAAAAAATTATTGTATGATTTTCCTTTCTTAAAATAATCTGAATAGTAATCAGATATTATATCCATATCTTCCATCATATTATTGCTTATAAATTCACTTAAACTTTTAATTATAGATTTAACCTTACTTATTTTATATGAGTCTATAGTTGTTGTTACTCCTCCCGGAAAAACTCCATGATTATGAGGAGCCTTACCTCCAAGTACCGCCTCCCCCTCATGAGCTAATCTGCTCATTTCTATACCTTTTATATAATTATCGCTAATTACTTTTTCTATTTTTTCTGGTATCCTATAGTCTGTGTAATCATTTTGATATAAAGGACTAACATGAGGCAGCCTTACATAGCTTGGCACTGTAAATAAATAGAATTGTCTTAAATGGTTTTGAATAAACTCAAAACCATGGATAATATCTCTTAAATACATATCATTTATATCAACTTTAATTTCTAAGGCATTTTCAATTGCCATAGATGATGCAATAGAATGAGCAGCAGAACATATTCCGCAAATTCTTTCTGTTAGAAAAACAGCATCCAGCGGCGGTTTTTTTTCCAGTATTTTTTCAAATCCCCTATATAAAAGTCCTGAAGTTTCAACATCTGCTACTTCATTTTTCTCTAAATTTGCAGTTATCTCTAAAAAACCGCTGATTCTTGTTATTGGATCAATAATTATACTTTTACTCATATTTCCTCCTAATACCTGACGAAAGGTTCCATTTTATCAGGAAAGTTTGGTTGAGCGCAGCCAATACAGGGAGAATTATTACCTATAGGCCAGTTGACATACCCATTCCATTTTCTCCTGGGGCAGTCAGCTTTAGTAACCGGTCCTCTGCAGCCCAGCTTAAACATACAGCCTTTCTCACCTAACTTTTTTGCAAATATCTTTTTTTCAAAATATCCTCTTCTTGTACAATTATCATGAATGGTACTTCCATAAAACATAACTGGTCTGTTAAGCTCATCTAAGTGCGGCATACCGTAACTTATAATATGTGCCAAGACACCTATTACCCAATCAGGATGGCAGGGGCATCCCGGTAAATTTATTACTGATCTTTTCAAAACCTCTGAAATACTTTTAGAGCCGGATGGATTTGGAGATGCCGCAGATACTCCTCCGAAGGAAGCACAGGTACCAGCTGCCATAACAAACTTTGCCTTTTCTCCGGCACGTAATGCAGCTTCTAATGCTGTTATCCTTTTTCCTTTATAATTTGCAATTATATTGTACTTGCCATCCTCTATTGTAGAAATAGCTCCATCTACAATTAGAATAAAATCACCATTTAATGTGGAAAGAAATTTTTCATAAGCTCTTTCTCCTTCATTTGCCATAAGAGTATTACTATATTTTAAATCTATAAGACTTGTTAAGGCATACATAAGACCAGGGTTCTCACCATTTAAAAATGATATAATATTTCCAGAGCAGCCTGCAGCTTCAAGCCAGATTCCTTTTAATTTTTTTTCATTATTTTTTCCTATTATATCTTTAGCATCATTAAACATTTTATCTGTAATATTATCCATAACAACTCCTTACTTTATTAGTGTCCCTACCTTTGGAATATTGACCAGTACATCTTTTTTATGACAGGTATTAAATTCTCCGGTTAAATCCTTTCCTGCTGTATTCCCAAAGTGAGTTCCGCCCCCCCAAGCTGCTATATTGCTCATATCATAGACTATTCCATCAACAGCTGCGTAAGCTTTTTCTCCTCTGCTGCCATTATATTTAGCCAAATCTTCTAAGGTAAACTGGGTATCTAACCTTTTCAAATTCTCCTCTTCCATATTAATTAGATCTTCATAATAAGATTCCTGCACAGGACATAAACTGTTTAAAGACATATACTTATAAAAATCTATTTTCTTTAGAATTCTTTCTTTTTCCATAATACATCTCCATACTATTTCTTATATATTAATGTATATGAGAAATTTATAAGTTTTATTTTTCAAACGAAAAAATAACTCATAAAAAAGCTTATGAGTTATTTATCCTTTGAATCTAATTTATACATTAAAAAAGATCCTGTCAGTGGTAAAATAAATTCCCTATGGGTTACAGGAGTGTGTTCTGCAATATAAATGCTGGTTATATGCTTCATGTACATCCTCGTTCTGCTTTACATTACTCATTTTTTGAATAAATATCCGAAAATTCAATATTAATTCTTTCTATATCTAATTCATAATTCTCATTTTCATCTATTGATTCACAGGCCTTTATAATAGGAAGATATATTATAAATTCACTTCCCTCTCCCAGCTTGCTTTTAGCTGCTATTCTCCCTTTATGCATTTCAACTAAGGACTTAACTAAGGATAATCCTATTCCAGTACCCTCTCTATTCCTGCTTAAAGACTTGTCTACCTGATTGAATCTTTCAAAAATCGAATCTAACTTTTCTTCAGGGATACCAATACCATTATCCTTTATTGATATTATTATTCCCTCATTTTGATCTTTTATATTTACAAATATTTCTCCGCCCTGTCCTGTAAACTTTATTGAGTTTGATATTATATTAAGTATTATTCTTTCAATTTTATCAGGATCACAGGCAGTCATTTTCTCTTCCACATCTGTATCAAATACAAGTTTTATCCCTTTACTCTCTACATAGGAAGCAACAGATAAAGTAATACCCTCAACAATACTTATAATATTGCAATTTTTGAATCTAAGTTTAACAAATCCTGAATCTATTCTTGTTATATCAAGGATATTATTAATTAATTTAATAAGCCTGTAACAATTTTGTTTCATCATGTGGAAATATCTTCTCCTAATATTTTTATGTTCTTCAGTTCCTTCATTGTAAAGACTTAAAGTTTGAACAGCAGCAAATATAACATTCAGAGGTGTTTTTAGTTCATGGGAAATATTAGAGAAGAAATCAGTTATCAGTTTATTCATTTCTCTTGTTTCATTAAGCAGTTTAATGTTCTTCTCCACATCTCTCTGCAGTTTCTCCATCTGAATCTCGGGAGTTATATCATGAAGTATGCTTAAGATGGTTGGTTTCCCTTCATATATAATAAGTGTTGATTTGTTTTCCACTTCCACTATTTCTCCATCTAATTTAAGTAATTTACTGTTATAGGATATAATGCTGTTTATATTTTTGTTTATCTCATCATGCTTTTCTTTTACAAATTTATGGATATCAACCGGAATAAAATCATATATTTTTCTTCCCTGCATTTCTTCCTGACTATTATATCCTGTAAGTTTAAATGCACTTTCATTTGCAAAAAGCAGGATACCCTTTCGGTGTACAACAATTGCATCCATAGAATGTTGAATCAGCAGTTTATAGCTCTCTCTATTTTTAAACAATACATCTTCCAGCTGATTTTCCAGCTTAGTTTCTTTTGTTACGTCTGTTAAGATTACCATAATTTTATCTGCATTTTTTTCTTCTATGAATCTATACTGCATTTTAATATATTTATTTTTTATAATAGCAAAATGCGGAAGATCAGAAATATATTTCTGCTTTGCATATATGTCTTTTTCATTAAATACCTCTGATAAATTATCTGCTATAATTTTCATTTCTCTTACATTATCACTATATAATACTCTCGGGAAATATTTATCTGATACACTAAAGTCAAATATCTTAGTGCAGGCCTGACTGTATTCTTTATCAATAATCAAGTCTTGTCCAATTTTTAAAAATCCTTGCCCTGAATTATCCAGTAAGTTTTTTGAGGAGGCTTCCGCCTGCTTTCTGTCTTCTATCTCCTGCTGAAGCTTTTTATTTTCTCTTATATCATTAATTATAAGAAGAGTTCCTATAAAGTCTTTTTCTTTATCATATATTTCAGTTGATTTAACTTTAGCAGGTATTCTATCTCCGTTCTTACAAATACATAAGGTTTCGTCCATGTACTTTGGCAGATAGTTTAAATCCTGAAACAAGAATTGATAATGTCTATTAATCAAATCTTTTTTTTCATAACCCAGAATATCTTTAACTTTATTGTTGCAGTATGTAATTAAATTGTCCGTATCTAAAAGCAAAACTATATCTTCAATTTTTGATACTATATGTTCTGCTGCATAATTTGATGTAAGATTCATGAATTTATATTTTGTTATAGCATAGCAAATCCCAAAGGCCCATATGAGTGATATTATCTGTGCAATAAATACATCTATTAAACCAAGCATAGGCAATATATTTTGAAATAATATTCCAAGAATAAATGAAACAAGTCCTGTTTCAACTATTATCCTAGCCTGTTTTTTTTGCTTGCCTATTTTTGTCTTTCTTCCCCAAACCCATATTATAAATATACTGCTCATAATATAGCTGGTTGTTAAAATCATGTTTATACTTGAATATAGTACATACATAAGCTTAGTTTTATAAGCGCCTGGCCAAAAAAAAATTACGTTAATCATAAACATTACTATTCCCGGAATATACGTCAATATTATATTTCTTTTATTCTTTAATATATTTACATTTCCTGTAAGAATCAAAGAAAAATGTAATGATATTTCATAATAAGAGCACCAGCCTACAGCACCAAATAAATATATCAGCCAAAGTTCTGTAGTGGTAAAAAGATTCTCGTTATATAAAAATATATAGGCAAAACACCAAATGGCGAAACTTATACACTGAGCTGCAAAAACTCTGTTAAGCTTTGCATCTTTGCTTAAATTTATTGCATAAACAGCTAAAAATACATATACGAGAAATGCAAATATGGATTCAATAGTTAGAAAACTCATTAATTCCTCCTATAAACCTTAATAAATACAATTATACCAGAATTTTGACTTATGGGTAAATATTACTGTATTAAAATAATTATAAAATAAAAAAAGTAACCTAATTTGGAAAAGAATTTCAAAAATTGAAATTCTTTATTAGGTTACCCTATCAGTTTTTAATTTGCAAATTAATTATTTTGATTTTGATTTTGAAATTACATCAAATGCAACTGCCATTAAAAGAACAAAACCTTTTATAGCCTGCTGCCAATCACTGCCTACACCCATAATAGACATACCGTTGTTTAGAAATCCCATTACAAACGCTCCAATTATGGTTCCAACCACAGTACCGTAACCACCTATGGCAGATGCACCTCCAATGAAGCATGATGCTATGGCATCCAGCTCAAAGTTTACGCCTGCTGTAGGAGTAGCTGCCTGAAGTCTTGCAGTAAATACAAATCCAGTTAATGCAGCTAAAACAGCCATATTTACATAAACCCAAAATAGAACCTTATTAGTATTAATTCCTGATAATTTCGCTGCTTTTTCATTTCCTCCCATTGCATATATATACCTTCCAGGTACGGTATTTGTGGTTATAAATGAATAAATTAATACTAATGCCGCCAATAAAACAAGTACTATTGGTATTCCCTTATAAGAAGCTAAAGAGTAAGAAAAAATATTAATAACAAATAAAATAGCTGCGACTTTTAGTATAAAAAATGGTATGGAGATATTTTCAAAGCTATATTTTCTCTTGCTTCTTCTGTTTTTAAGCTCAATAAGTAAGTAAATAACAGATATAATCAGTCCAACTATAATAGTGGTAACGTTGATTTTTGCTCCGAATACATTTAGAAAATCAGGAATAAAGCCTGAACTTATTGCTAAAGATGAGCTTGGAAGAGGCGCAATTGTTTTACCCTGAAGTATTATCAAAGTCATTCCTCTGAAAAGCAGCATACCGGCAAGAGTAACAATGAATGCTGGTATCCTGATATATGCTATCCAAAATCCCTGCCACATTCCAATTAATAAACCCGCACCTAAGGCTATTATTAATGTCCATAGTAATGATAATTTTACGACAACCAGCAATGTTCCTATTAAAGCACCTATCAGGGCTACTATCGAACCAACTGAAAGGTCAATATTACCTCCGGTTAAAATGCACAATACCATACCTGTTGCCAGAATAATTACATAACTATTTTGAAGAATCAGATTAGTAACATTCTGAGGTTTAAGAAGTATTCCTCCGGTCAATCCTTCAAATAATAATATTATAAAAACCAAAACTATCAGCATTGCATATTGTCTGATATTATTTTTAAAACTACCTTTCAATTTACCCATTATTTTACCTCCTTGTTGCTTAACATAATACACTTCATTACACTTTCCTGAGAAGCCTTGTCCCTATCAAGCTCACCTACTATTTTGCCTTCGTTCATTACATAAACTCTATCACTCATGCCAAGTATTTCTGGCAGTTCAGATGAAATAAATACAACACATTTTCCCATATCCGCTAAATGATTTATGATAGTATATATTTCATATTTTGAGCCTACATCAATACCGCGGGTAGGTTCATCTAATATAAGCACGTCCGGGTCTGCAAAAATCCATTTGCTTAAAACCACCTTTTGCTGATTTCCTCCAGATAAATTACCGGCTTTTTGCAGGATACTGGAGGACTTAATATTAAGCTTTTTACGATACTCCTCAGCAACCTGAGTTTCTTTGTTATTATCCACTACATTATGTCCGCTTATTTTTACCATGCTGGCTATTGTTATATTTCTTTTTATATTATCAATCAAATTAAGTCCAGCAGATTTTCTGTCTTCTGTTACATAAGCTATTCCATTATCAATAGCTTGTCTTACACTATTAAGATGAATTTCTTTACCATCTTTAATAATAGTACCGGATATATTTTTACCATAAGACTTACCAAAAATGCTCATAGCAAATTCAGTTCTTCCAGCTCCCATAAGTCCTGAGAAACCAACAACTTCACCTTTCCTCACGTAATAACTGGCATCCTTAACAATTTTTCTGTTCTCAACTATCGGATCATCAACACTCCAATTCTTAACCTCAAATCCAATATCTCCTATTTTTGTATTTCTGGCTGGAAAACGGTCTGTAATTTCACGTCCAACCATGCTTTTTATTATTCTGTCTTCACCTATATCATCCTTACCCTTTATCAGTGTTTCAATCACAGCAC
>JBAXYJ010000021.1:0-19984 GCA_041670885.1 Clostridiaceae bacterium | reverse complement strand
TATTTTAAAAAAGACTACAGTTACAACAAAGGCAGGAGCAATGATTTTAAATATATCAGTTCAAAGTAATGTAGCAGTAGATGCATATAAAAATGTACAAGCATATGCAGATGCTTTTGTGGAGAGGGCGAATCAGCTTATTCCAGATGGAGATGTTAAGATAATGGACAGTGCCCAGGTACCTGAGTCTGCCATAAAGCCTAATGTAAATCATAATACAGTAATTGGATTTTTGTTAGGACTTTTAATATCAGTTTCTATATCATTTTTACTTGAATATATGGACAACACATTAGTTACAAAAGAAGAGGTAGAGGAATACTTAGACCTTTCAGTTATAGGTATTATCCCTGAAAATAATATGGAATAGGAGGCAGTGATGTTAGATTTAATAATGGATATGGAGCCAAAATCAACTATATCGGAAGCTTACAGAACTATAAGGACTAACATAGATTTTTCATCTATAGATAAGGAAATTAAGACAATTCTTATAACCAGCTCAGAGCCAAAGGAGGGCAAAACTACAACTGCTTCTAATATTGCCTTGGCATATGCTCAGGCAGGAAAGAAGACACTTCTTTTGGATTGTGATCTAAGAAAACCATGGGTACATAAGATGTTTAAGATATCGGGTACAGTAGGTTTTACAAACATCATGGCGGACAATCTTAAGCTTACAGAAATAGTTTATCCTTTTAATGAAACGCTGGATATTTTGCCATCCGGCACAGTGCCGCCAAATCCGTCTGAGATATTATCTTCTAATAAAATGAAAAATTTCTTGGAGGAAATCTCTGTCATATACGAAAAAATAATAATCGACTCTCCTCCTATTAATATAGTAACTGATGCTCAAGTACTCTCCCCCTTAGCAGATGGGGTTCTTCTTGTAGTAAGGTCAGGCAGTACAAGTATAGAAGACGCAAAAAGAGCAAAAGAGCTGCTTCTTAAGGCTAAAGCCAATATATTAGGAGTAGTTTTAAGAAGAGTTAAGGTAAAACGCAGGAAGTATGGTTCTACAAGCAAATATTATTACTATTCTGAAGAAGAAAATAAAAAAAAGAGAAAAAAGAAAAAGAGCAGACATCCACTCTCACCTCCTGCTCAGGATTGACCATGATACAGGAAAGTAAAATTTACCTTTAATGAAATATAATATTTGCAGCTCATTGTGCATATTGAAAAAATTAATATTATAAAACACATAAGATTTACATATTAAAATATACTTTATTATATAAATATATTTCAGCATGTTAACAAAGAACAGAAGATGGATAGCAATTGGAAAAAATAAGGGGGATATTTTGGCAAGAAATCAAAAAATTAAAGAAACCATACTTGTATTTATAGATACGCTGTTGGTAAACTTCGCTTACCTTATAGCAATGTTTTTCAGGTTCGATAATAAAATACCGGAATTATACATTAAAAATTATTTGAATCAAGCCTTTTTAATTACAATTATTTACATTTTATGTTTTCGACTTTTCAGATTATACAGCAGTTTGTGGATGTATGCAAGTATAGATGAGTTTGTTAAGGGTGTAAAAGCCTGTCTATTAGGTGGAGCAATAAATTTAATTTATAGTTTGTTTAGTAGAAGAATACCTTTAAGCATTAGCCTTATGGCAGTAATGTTAGTTATGATATTTGTGGTTGGTTTCAGATTGAGTTTTAGAGTAGGCAGACGATATAGAATAAAACGGTCAAATAGGAAGCAAAAAATAAAAACTAAAAGCTATGACAGAGTAATGGTAATAGGATCGGGAGATGCAGGAAGTATTATAATTCGAGAAATGAAAAACAGCAGTGAAGTAAGTATGTTTCCAGTATGTGTCATTGATGATGATAAAAATAAAATAGGCAAAATGGTGTTGGGAGTACCAGTTGTTGGAGATAGATTTTCCATCCGAAAATTTGCAGAAGATAAGAATATAGATTTAATTTTAATTGCAATACCGAAACTTACAGGAGAAAGCAAAAAAGAGCTTATAAATATATGTAAAAACACGGGCTGCAAAGTAAAAACCATGCCTGGACTTTATGAATTAATGAATGGAAGTATTTCATTAACTAGAATAAGAGACGTTGATCCGGATGAACTTTTAGGAAGAACTCCTATAATTTTAGATAAAGAAGGCATATCAGATACTATTTCCGGAAAAACAGTTTTGGTAACAGGCGGCGGTGGATCCATAGGGTCAGAGCTCTGCAGGCAGATTTCAGAATACTGCCCAAAGCAGCTGCTCATTTTAGATATTTATGAGAATGGAGTTTATGACCTGCAGAATGAATTGAAGAAAAATTATAGTTATTTGGATTTTAAAATAATTATTGGATCTGTCTGTGATAAAAAAATGTTAAATGATTTATTTGAGGAGTATAGGCCGCAAATAATCTTCCATGCTGCGGCTCATAAGCATGTACCACTTATGGAAGATAATCCTTCAGAGGCTATTAAGAACAATGTATTTGGAACACTAAATACTGCAGAAACGGCAGATAAGTTTATTGCAGAAAGATTTGTTTTAATATCTACAGATAAAGCGGTAAATCCTACTAATATTATGGGAGCAACTAAAAGAATCTGCGAAATGATAGTGCAGTCCATTGACAAGAAATCCAAGACAAATTTTTCAGTTGTTAGATTTGGTAATGTTTTAGGGAGCAATGGCTCTGTAGTACCTCTTTTTAAAAAGCAAATTGAAGGCGGAGGTCCGGTTACAGTAACTAATAAGTATGTAACAAGGTTTTTTATGACAATAACGGAGGCCAGCCAATTAGTTCTTCAGGCAGGTGCTTTTGCAAAGGGCGGAGAAATATTTATTCTTGATATGGGTAAGCCTGTAAAAGTATACGATTTAGCAAAGGATTTAATAAAATTATCAGGATTTGAACCTGATAAGGATATAAAAATTCAGATTATAGGTTTAAGACCCGGTGAAAAGTTATACGAAGAGGTTTTAACTGAAGAGGAAGGATTAAATAAAACAAAGCATGAAAAAATCTTTGTAGGCAGATCGGTCTTTGATAATTTTTATGCTTTAAAAGAAAAACTGGGAAGTTTAAATATAATTCTTGAAAAAGGAAATAAGGGAGTAATTGTTGAAAGCGTAATAGGAACAGTAAAAGAACTGGTTCCAACATTTTATAATCCTCTTTACGAAGCGGCGGCAGCAAATGCAATGGCAGGGTTAGATAAAGAATACGAAATGAGATATAAAAAAATATCTGAACAAAAGATATACCTGGCATCACCTCATATGAGCGGAATGGAGAGAGCTTTTGTAAAAGATGCTTTTGATACCAACTGGTTAGCTCCACTGGGGCCTAATGTGGATGCTTTTGAAAAAGAGATTGCGGATTATGTTCACATTAGTGAAGCTGCAGCTCTTACTACAGGAACTGCTGCAATCCAAATGGCAATCAGGAGCTTAGGCATAGGTAAAGGAGATTTAGTATTTTGTTCAAGCTTAACCTTTGCAGCCTCCTGCAACCCTATAATCTACGAGGAAGCAATACCTGTCTTTATAGATTCAGAGAGAGAAAGCTGGAATATGTCTCCAAAGGCGCTACAGAAGGCTTTTGATAAATGTGAAAAAGATGAAAAACTGCCCAAAGCGGTTATTATAGTTAATTTATATGGACAAAGTGCCGATTATGGTAAATTAAAACCAATTTGCGATAAATATAATGTTCCTATCATTGAAGATGCAGCAGAATCATTGGGTGCCACATATAAGGATAAATATACAGGTACAATTGGAGAATTTGGTATCTTCTCCTTTAACGGTAATAAAATTATAACTACATCAGGGGGAGGAATGCTTGTTTCAGATAATGAATCAGCTATAAAAAAAGTAAGATTTTCTGTGACTCAGGCAAGAGATAATGCAAGATATTATCAGCACAGCGAACTGGGCTTTAACTATAGAATGAGTAATGTGCTGGCAGGTATAGGAAGAGGACAGGTTAAGGTATTAAATACAAGAATAGAGCAGAAGAAGAGTATTTATGATTTCTATAAAAAGGAGTTTGAGAATATATATGATATAGAAATGATGCCGAAAGCTTCCTTTGGGAAACCAAATTACTGGCTGTCTGTTATGACAATTAAGGAAGGCTCCAAGGTAAAACCATTAGATGTAATGATAGCCTTAGAGAAGGAAAACATTGAGAGCAGGCCGGTATGGAAGCCAATGCAGCTTCAGCCATATTATATGAATTATGATTTTTATTCAAATAATGATGATGGAACCAGTGTATCAGAGGATTTATTCAACAGAGGTGTATGTCTGCCCAGCGACACGAAGATGAATAGAAAAGAGATAGAGAGAGTAGCTGGGATAATAAAGGGGTTGTTTGATTAAAGGTGGTGTTGTTGTGATGCAGACTGAGATTAGAACTGATATAAAAATAATCAGCAAAAAAAATATATATAAAAAATATTTTAAAAGGCTCATGGGTGTTATTTTATCAAGCTCTGCAATTATTGTTTTGGTGCCAGTGATGCTGATAATTGCAGTACTTGTAAGAGTCAAGTTTGGCAGTCCAGTGATTTTCAAGCAAAGAAGGCCGGGACTTAATGAAAAGATATTTACTATTTATAAATTTAGGACAATGACAAATAAGAAAGATAATAATGGAGAGGTATTATCAGACAGTTTAAGACTTACCAAATTTGGTAAGCTGCTTAGGTCTGCATCTTTAGATGAACTGCCGGAATTGTTTAATATTTTAAAAGGTGATATGAGTGTTATTGGACCTAGACCTCTATTAATACAATATCTGCCGTTATACGATGAACATCAAAAACGCAGGCATGAAGTAAGACCTGGATTATCAGGGTTAGCACAGGTTAAAGGACGCAACTCCATTAGTTGGGAAGATAAGTTTAAATTCGATGTTAAGTATGTAGATAATATCAGTTTTTTAGGAGATTGGAAGATTATATTTTTAACTATAAAGAAAGTTTTTGTAAGAGAAGGCATCAATTCTGGTACTGCAGCAACCATGGAGCTATTTAGAGGAACATCAAAAGAAAGTGTGAGACTATGAATAATAGAAGTGAACTAAGCATCCGGTCTTCAGATTGGGAGTCTGCCCAACCTGAAGCAGAATTATAGGATCATCCACTTATAGAAGCGGGCGTATTGAAATTTTGATAAATTAAATGCAAAGTTGGTACGGGTCCCTTGGTAATTAAAGATATTACTTAGTTTGGTACATATGTTCGTGTACCAATAAAAGGAAATTGGTGGTAATAATGAAAAAAATATGCTTTATAACAACCATATCAATTACTTTAAAAGGATTTTTAATAGAAACAGCTAAATACCTTCATGACAATGGGGATTATGATATAACTTTTATATGTAATAATGATGGCACTCTCAGGGAGTATATTCCAAATTATGTACATTATATACCAATTGCAATGAAAAGAGGAATTAGTTTATCAGGTATTAATTCAATCTGTGAATTATATGGCATATTTAAAAGAGAAAAATTTGATATAGTTCAGTATTCTACTCCGAATGCAGCTTTTTATGCAAGTATTTCTGCGAAAATGGCAAATATTCCAGTGAGGCTGTACTGCCAGTGGGGAATACGTTATGTAGGGTTTGAAGGAATTTATCGTAAGATATTTAAAATGATTGAAAAAAAAATTTGCAGCTTATCTACACATATAGAGGCAGAAAGCTTTAATATCTATAACTTTAGCATTGATGAAGGATTATATAGCAGAGAAAAAGGTAAAGTTATCTGGAATGGCAGCGCCTGTGGTGTTAACTTGGAGAAATATGATTATTCTCATAGAAATGCTTGGAGGAAAGAAATCCGTAATAAATATGGAATAAAAGATAGTACAATTCTATTAGGTTATACAGGGCGAATTACGAAAGATAAAGGAATTAATGAATTGCTTGCTGCCTGTAAAGAAATATTTTATCAGAATGATTGCAAATTGATGCTGGTAGGATCCATTGATAACGAAAATTCAATTAATAAAGAGTTGTATCACTGGTCACTTGAAGAACCAAAAGTTATTTACTGTGGATGGACAAATGAAACCGAAAAATATTTATCATCACTTGATATTTTTGTATCTCCCAGTTATCGAGAAGGCTTTGGACTTGTTGTAATTGAAGCAGAATCCATGGGAATTCCTGCAATAGTGTCAAATGTGCCGGGGCAAGTTGACGCTATTATTGAAGGGAAAACTGGAATCTCAGTCCAGGTGAAAAACTGGAAAGCACTTGAAAATGGAATACAAAAGCTTATTGAAGATAAAGAATTAAGAGCCCAAATGGGGGGAAATGCCTGTGAATTTGTAAAAGATAATTATGAGCAAAAAATGCTATTTGAACATATTTTAAAAGAAAGAGAAATGCTATATAAATTAAAAAGTAGTTAATAATGTTTAAAGTATCAGTAAAAAATGGAGTTTATAACAGAAACAGTAATGGGTATTTAAATTCTGCTGTAAATCTATTCAGATATAGAAATTGGGGGTGATAAATTTGGAGGGTCATAGGGTATCTGTGATTATGGGAATATATAATTGTGAAGCAACATTAGAAACAAGCCTAAATTCATTGCTGAAACAAAGTTATCAAGACTTTGATGTGATAATGTGCGATGACGGTTCTAATGATAATACGCTTAACATTGCAAAAGCATTCTGGGAAATATATCCAGAAAAATTTAGGCTGTTAAAAAACAAAAAAAATATGGGCTTAAATTATACACTTAATAAATGTCTAGCACATGCAAAGGGAGAATATATTGCCAGGATGGACGGAGATGATATTTCACTGCCATATCGATTTCAAAAAGAAGTGGAATTTTTAGATAATCACCCTGATTTTTCTATAGTAAGCTCTGCCATGATATATTTTGATGAAACTGGAGAATGGGGCTTTGGAAGACCGAAAAAGATCCCGCAGAAGAAAGACTTTATTGCAGAATCACCATTTGCACATGCTGCATGTATGGTAAGAAGAGAAGCGTATAAGGCTGTAGATGGTTATACCATAGATGAAAGACTGCTAAAAGTTGAAGATTATCACCTTTGGATTAAAATGTACGCACTGGGCTTCAAGGGTTATAATTTTCAGCAGCCACTTTACAAGATGAGAGATGATCAAAATGCCGCTAATAGGAGGAATTTTAAACGAAGATTAAATGAAGCTTATGTTAAATACTTGGCAATAAAGCTGTTAAATCTTCCATTTTGGTATAGTATTTTTGCTCTAAGACCTATTATTGTTTGGCTGCTGCCTAATGAATTGTATTTATATTTACATAAGAAGAGATTGAAATTGGATTGATGAAAGGAATAAATTATGGCTGTTTATCTTATAAATTTATGTTGGGTACTTATAATGTCAATATTAGCTGTAATGTTATCTGAAGTTAAATATAATCAAGAGCTGAAGATAGAAAAGGAATTACCAAATGCTTTTTTTACTGCATTGATACTTTTGTCATTGATGAGTTTATATGCACTCCGATGGAGAACAGGAACTGATTTTGGCAGTTATTATCATTACTATTTTACTTATGGAAAAATGAATTTCAGAGATTTAATAGGTACCAGAGATTGGGGATTTTATGGTCTAACATCAATAATTTATAAAGTTTGGCCTGATAATTTTGTTTTCTATAACTATATACTATCAGCGTTAACATATATTCCTGTAATACATACATTTAGGAAATATTCTAGTAATTTTGCGTTTACAAATATTTTATATATTACAATGATGACTTACTATTGGCCTTTTAATGGGGTAAGACAAAGCATAGCTTGTAGTATTTGTTTCTGTGCATATCCTTTGCTGTATGATAAAAAATATATTAAATATGTGTTTTGTGTTTTAGCAGCATATTTGTTTCATTCTACTTCATTGCTGATGATCCCTATTATGTTTATTGTAACAAAAAAAGCGTGGTCTAAAGCTGTGACAGTACCTTTATGTACATTAATTTTAGCCTTAATATTTCTACCTAATATTTGGAATCATATTATTGCCTTTTTGAAATTCATTGGACAGGAGAAAATGGCTAATGACTATAGTGCATTTAATTATGCTGATAATGGTGCAAATATATTAAGAGTTTTAGTAGTATTGATACCAATAATTATATCTTTTATTTTCTATAAGCAATTGAAACAAAATAATCCTAAAATAGATATTTTTATAAATATGAGTTTAATGTGTGCATTGTTTATGGTTTTTGCTAATAAGCAAACGATATTTGCACGAATTTCTGATTATTTTGTTTTTTTTAATGCATTACTTATACCAGAATTTTCAACATTATTTAAAGAAAAAAGCAGAATATTGTTTAAATATGCAACAAATGCATTGTTCCTGATTTATATGCTGATGCTGCTGCCAATAGATTCTAATCTGCTGCCGTATCAATTCATATTTAATCATTGATTGGGAGGGAATATGAAGAAAATTCTGTTTTTTATTAATAATTTAAAATATGGCGGAGCAGAGAAAGTCCTGGTTAATTTAGTGAATAACCTAAACAGAGAAAAATATGATTTGACGGTACTTGTTTTGTTTGATGAAGGCGTTAATAAAAAGTACTTAAGAAGTGATGTAACATATAGGTATGTTTTTAAAAACACATTTCGTGCTAATTCCTATATATTAAAAATATTTTCTCCTGAATTTCTCTACAAAAAATGTATAAAAGATGATTATGATATAGTGATTTCTTATTTAGAAGGTGCAACTGCCAGGATTTTATCAGCCTGCTCAAATAAAAAAACTAAGAAGATATCCTGGCAGCATACATGTGTTTTTAACAAGCATGAACTGACACATCCCGTATTTCGAAATTTTAATGAAGCACTGAAGGTATACCATTCTTTTGATGCAATAGTGGGAGTTTCAAATACCGCAGCCGCGTCTTTTTCAAAAGTAACAGGGATAACAGAAAAGATACATGTGTTATATAACACGGTGGAGACAGAAAAAATCCTGGGATTAGGATTGCTGCCAGCAAGCATTACGTTTTCCAGCCAAGTCATAAATATGATTACTGTAGGAAGATTGGTTAAGGAAAAAGGGTATGAGCGTTTATTAAGAATTATAAATAGACTTGTCAAAGATAACATAATCGGTAAAAAGTTTCATCTTTATATATTAGGTAAGGGAGAGTATAAGGATAGACTGAAGTCATACATGGATTTATATAATTTGAAAAATTATGTAACTTTATCAGGATACCAGGAAAATCCTTATCAATATGTTAGCAAAGCAGATTTGTTTGTATGCTCCTCTTATAACGAAGGCTTTAGTACCGCTGTAACAGAAGCTTTGATTTTAGGAATACCGGTTGTTACAACTTTGTGTTCCGGTATGGAAGAAATGTTAGGTGATAATAATGAATACGGACTTATTACAGAAAATAATGAAGAAGCATTATATGAAGGTATTAAAAAAATGATAGCAGATCCAGATTTATTAAAACATTATAAAAAAATGGCTGGTGAAAGGGGAAAATATTTCAGTACAGAAAAGACTGTTAAAGCAGTGGAAGAACTGTTTGATAGATTGTGAGGTGTATACATGTTTGTTATTAAAATTATAAGAAGGGTATTGTTTCGTATACGAGGAGAATATACTACAGAAAAACTAATTAAGATGGGATTAAAAGTTGGTAATAATTTCAAAAGATCAAATGGAGTTATTATTGATCCATCACATTGCTGGCTCATTTCAATAGGAAAAAATGTAACATTAGCTCCAAGAGTCCATATATTAGCTCACGATGCAAGTACAAAATTTATTTTAAATTATACCAAAATTGGACATGTTGTAATAGGAGACAATGTTTTTATTGGCGCGGAAAGTATAGTTTTACCTAATATAACAATTGGAAATAATGTGATACTTGGTGCTGGAAGTGTAGTTACGAAAGATATACCTTCAAATGGTGTATATGCAGGAAATCCAGCAAAATTAATTTGTGCAATAAGTGAATATATAGAAAAAAATAAAGGTTTAATGAAAAATAGACCTGTTTATGGAGAAGAGTATACATTACGCAGGAACATAACCGAAGAAAAGAAAAATATAATGATTACTGATCTAACAGATGGAATAGGTTATGTAGATTAAGGGGGTAATATGGAACCATTAGTAAGCATTGTTATACCAATTTATAATGTAGAAAGATATATAAACAAATGTATAGATACAATAATAAATCAGACTTATAGTAATTTGGAGATCATCCTAATTGATGATGGTTCAACAGATGATAGTGGTAGGATTTGTGAAGAATATTCTTTAAAAGATAAACGAATCAAAGTCATACACAAGAAAAATTCAGGAGTGTCATCAGCCCGTAACGATGGGATAAAAGCAGCTACAGGAGATTATATTTACTTTATAGATAGTGATGATTTTGTGGAACTTGACTTAATCAAAACTGCAGTTTTATCAGCAGTTGAAAATAATTCAGATGTTGTTGTTTGGGGTTATACAAAAGTCTATGTTGATAAAAATGATTGCTTCTTGAAATCTATCATTTATGTACCTGATAGAATATGCTGCTCTGTTGATAAAATCTCATCATTAAGCAGTAAAATTAATGATGAATTGTTAGGAATTTTAGGTTACGTTTGGAATAAGCTATACCGATTAGAAATAATAAAAAGAAATCACATATTGTTTGAAGAAAATACAAGCCTATATGAAGATATCTTATTTAACGTACTAGTACTTACAAATATTAAAATTATTAACTTTATAGATGAGTCATATATTCATTATATGCAAAGATCAATAATAACATTAAGTAATATAGTCCATAATAATCTCTTTGACTTAAATATCAGAGCATGTATAGAAAAGAAGCATCTTTTAGAATGTTGGAATATTGATGCAGCAATCATAGAAAATTCCTTTGAGAAATCATTGGTACAGGCTATAAAATCAATAATAAAAGAAGTTAGTATTTCCTCAATTTGCAGACGTGAAAAAATTAATTATATAAATAGTATGCTGAAAAATTATAAAGTTAAGAGAATAATAGATAATATAAAAACTCACACGTTTAAAGATAAAATTATTTTTTGGTTATTAAAACATAATTATATTAATAGTACTATTTTTATATATAAGAATTTAATAAAAGTAAAATATAGGAGATTTATCAATGCTAAATAAAATAAAATCAATTATACCAAATAATATTAAGTCTGAAATTTGTGCATTTTTAAAACCAGAGAAAATTAAAAATTTTAAGATGTATAAGAATAAAAAGAAATTTATTATATTCTTAGCAGGATATTATCAAAATTTAGGAGATATGGCACTAACTTATTCACAAAAAAAATTCATAGAACAGAATTTTCCGCAGTATGAAATACTAATCATACCAAGCACAAAAACATATTCTTATATGAGGAATCTAAAAAGTATTTGTACCCCAGAGGATATCATTACTATTATAGGCGGCGGTAATATGGATGATATATATGTATCCTTAGAAGATGCCAGACGATATGTAATTAAAAATTTTCATAATAATAGGATAATTTCTTTTCCACAAACTATGATATTTTCAAATACTAATTTCGGTAAAAAAAGACTGAAAAAAACAATTAATACTTATAATAAACATAAAAACTTATATATATTCGCACGTGAAAAAAATTCATTAACCAGAATGAAAAAAAGTTTTACTAAAGCAGCTATTGGCTTTTGCCCAGACATGGTTTTATATTTAAATAAAATGGAGACTCAGTTTACCAGGAATGGTATTATTTGCTGCTTAAGACAAGATGCGGAGATTAATCTATCAAAGGAAGAGTATGACAATATACGTAAATTTCTTAACAAGAAGTATCATAATGTTTATTTCACTGATACTGTTAATATATCTTTATCTGAGTGCACCCCTGAAAAATATGAAGATACACTAAATAGATTTTGGAATCTTTTGAAAAGAAGTAAAGTTGTTATAACAGACAGGCTGCATTGTATGATTTTTTGTGCTATAACCAAAACACCTTGTGTGGTTATGGATAATTCAAATCATAAAATATCTGGTGTTTATGATGCATGGATAAAAGATTTAGGCTATATAAAAATGATGAAAGATCATAAAATTGACAAGTTACAAGAAAATATAGAGTTGTTACTAAATATTAATGTGGATGATTTCCCTGCTTTGAATTTGCAGACTGAATTTAAGGATCTTGCTGATGCATGTAAAATTAAATAATAGGAGGTCATAAATTTAGTAGATGCTTATAGAATCTGATAATAGGAGGATTTAAATTGATAAATATTGGAACTATTAAAAAAGAAATTATAGGGAATAGTGCTCGTGTTAGTGCAGAAATTAACTTTGATGGATATAAAAAGATTTTATTTTTTGAAACATCCCAGGGAAATGCTGAATATTTGTGTGATGATAAAGCAGATGGCTTTTTATTAGGACTAATAGTTGTTGCTCTAAAAATGCATTCTGATATAACTATAGAATCCCCTGTATCCCAAAGATTACTATATGGACTTAACACATTTTTAATACCGGCATTACTAAAAATGAATCCTGAATTTGAAAATATTAGTATTTACCCTATGTATACAACCAATCAAAAATCAAATAAATTTGATGGAGCAGCTACTGCTATTTCCTGTGGAGTGGATTCATTTTATACTGTGTTAAGAAATATTGATTTAAAAATACCTGATTCTAATAGATTGACACATTTAGTGCTTTTTAATGCTGGAAATTTTGGATTAGAATATGAAGATTCATTAAGAGAATTTCAAAAGCAGATAGAATTTGTTAAGCCCGCATGCAACTCATTAAATCTGCCGCTAATATGGTTAAATTCCAATTTAATGGAATTTGTCAGATTTTCATTTGAGCAGGTACATACATTTTGTAATATATCTTGTGCTCTGGCTTTACAAAACTTGATTACGACATTCTATTATTCCTCAGGGCATTCTATAGAAGAATTTAAACTAAGTTTTTCAGATAGTTCTCATTATGATTTAATAAACGAAATTGCGTTAAAGACAGAGAGCTTTGAGATGATTTCATTTGGTGGGTTAGTTTCAAGATTTAATAAAACTAAATATATATCTGATTCTATGACTGTAAAAGAAAATTTAAATGTATGTGTAGATTCAAAGATAGCAAGAAAAGAGTTTACTAAAAGAAATTGTTCGAAATGTTTTAAATGTATTCGTACTATGACAAGTCTGGATGTACTTGGGACGCTAGGTAATTATGATAAAGTATTCGATTTAAATATATATTATAAGAATAAATCTAAGTATTGGGGTGATCTTAGATATATTAAGTGGAGAACTAAAGATGAATTTGCTGTTGATATTATTTCAAACGCAAAATCAAATAAATATAAAATACCGAAAATGTCATTCCTTTGGATGATTTATAGAGGTATTAAAAATCAGATAGATAAATTGAAAAGATAGAGCAGGATTGAGTTATTACTTGATTAAGGAGTTATCGATGAGTGAAAAGTCCAGGAAAAAATATGTATCGCTAAATATTGCAGTTGGTACGGTTAATCAGATGCTAAATTTTGTCTTACAATTTATTTGCAGGACGATTTTTATACGGGCATTAGGTGCAGAATATCTTGGAATTTCAGGACTATTTAGCAATGTACTTAATGTACTATCATTAGCTGATCTTGGGTTTGGTACTGCAATTATCTATAGCATGTATAAACCATTAGCAGAAGATGATACAAATAAATTAGCTGCTTTAATGACATATTATAAAAAAGTTTATAATATTTTAGCAGTTGCAGTAGCAATAATTGGAATTTCTATAGTGCCTATCTTGCCTTATATTATTAAATTAGAATCAAACATTCCAAATCTAATAATATATTATTTAATGTATGTTGCCAATATTGTAATGTCATATTTATTAGCATACAGATCTACAATAATAGCGGCTGATCAGAAGAGTTACTTATTATCTATTTATACAATGATTTGTACTGTTGTTCAAAATGTTTTGCAGATTATAATATTGGTCGTATGGAAAAATTATTTATTATATTTATCGGTAGCAATTTTAAGCACTTTTATATTGAATCTTTTTCAAGCTAATAAGGCAAAGAAGTTATATCCCTATGTGAAAGAAAAAAGAGAACTGGATCCTTCAACTAAAAAGGGGATTATGGAAAATGTAAAGTCCATGTTCTTATATAAGCTGGGCGGAGTTATAATGAATGATACTGATAATATACTGATTTCTGCTATTGTAGGCACCATATATGTTGGCTTGTATTCTAATTATTTAATGGTTATATATGCTGTATCTGCATTTACTAATATTATATTTAATTCTATGGCTGCAAGCATCGGAAACTTAAATACAACAATGGACAAAGAACGACAATATGAAATATTTAATATAATGAATTTTATTGCCTTTTGGATATTTGGGTTCTGTTCTGCCTGCTTCATAGTATTATTCAATGATTTTATTACGTTATGGGTGGGAGCAAAGTATACATTTGACATGCTGACAGTTATAATTATAATTCTTAATTTCTGTATGCCCGGTACTATTCGGCCTGTCACAATATATAGAGACACCACAGGAATGTTTAAACAGACTAAATTCGTTTTTTTAATAACAGCTGCAATTAATATTGTTCTTTCAATTATATTAGGAAAAACAAGCGGAGTATTTGGAATACTGCTTGCGACCATTATTTCCAGATTATTAACTAATATGTGGTATGAGCCTTATGTACTTTTCAAGAAATATTTCAAGAAAAAAGCCACTTTGTACTTTAGAAAACAGATAGTATATTGGATGATTATTGGAATATGCTGTGGAGGTACATATTTACTTTGCCGAATATTTAATGATATTTCTTATTTTAACTTGATAGTAAAACTAATTATTTGCATTATTGTACCAAATATGATTATAATTGCTTCCTTCTATAGGAGTAAAGAGTTCAAATATATTTATGAACAGATAATAGAAAAGGTAATGATTAAATGTTTTAGAAGTGATTTATATACCAAAAAATACACACATGAAAATATGCGAAATAATTAGCAATAAAAGTCTGTTTGCTTCATTTTAGGGCTTTGGCAGCAGTCAAGAAACGGTTTCCGTTTCACTGAGACTGCTGAATAAGTGAACCGTAGCCAATTTATGCTTATACAAATCAATTAAATAACTAGTTGACTAAACAAAATTTAACAGCCAGATGAAATAATATTAAATTAATATAGAATAATCTGGTATTATTAAAAAATTAAAATTTTAAATGGAATAAATAAATAAATATAGAATATTTATAATTTAGAGTAAATTACTTAGGAATACAAAGCAGAAGCAGTGAAGATGGTGCTGGAAGGTTATAAAATTCAGAACCAGACAGCAGACCGCTTTATAATAGCAGGGCTGGATTGTCTGTTGACTTCATATGAATTATATAAGGGGTAGGGAGTTATGAGTTCATTTTTAAGCAATGAAGAACTTGATAAAGTAGGATTTAAATCACTTGGAAAAAATGTATTAATAAGTAAGAAGACAAGCATATATCTGCCTGAACTTATTACTATTGGTAATAATGTTAGAATTGATGATTTTGTATTCTTATCCGGGGATATTACTCTTGAAAACAATATACATATTGCTCCGTACAGCTTGCTTATAGGAGGTTCGGATGGCTCTGGCATTGTAATGAAAAATTATTCCGGGTTATCCAGCCATGTAACCATATACTCTATATCAGATGATTACTCAGGTGAGTTTATGACAAATCCAACCATTCCTGCCCAATATACCAATGTGAAAAAAGGGAGGGTGATATTGCAGGAATATGTCATTGTTGGAGCTGCATCTGTAATATTACCCGGAGTAGAAATAGGAGAAGGAGCTGCTGTAGGAGCTATGAGTATGGTGACAAAAAGTCTTCCAAATTGGAAGATATGCAGAGGCATACCAGCAAGAGCTATAATGGATCGGAGTAAAAAATTAAAAGAATTAGAGCAGCAGTTTAAAGATTTTAGTAATAAATCTTAACTTATGTGGCTGCATTAAAAGGGGAGGAAAAAGATATGGAGGAAAAAGTTACACTGGAGCAGATTTCTCAAAAAATAAGAGGCTTTTTATTTGAGAATTATTTATTTGGTTATGATGAAAATGAATTTAGTAATGACTCATCTTTTCTGGATTTTGGAGTACTTGATTCCACAGGGATTCTGGAATTAATAGTATTTATAGAAAGTGAATTTATTATAGAAGTTGAAGATTCGGAAATCTTACCTGAAAATCTGGATTCTGTAAACTGTGTCAGTCGTTTGGTCTATAAGAAAGTGAGCCCGCTTAGCTAAAACTGAATATCTGGCCTTTAGATGGGGAGTCTGCCCACCTGAAGCATAATTATAGGATAACCCGCTTATAGAAGTGGGAGTTTTGAAATTTTGATAAATTAAACTTTAGGGGATGGTAATTTGAAGATTTGTAAGAAATGTACCTTAACTGACAACATTTTTAGTGTACACATAAATGATGAGGGATTATGCAATTATTGTGCTATGAGAAGTAAAAGCTTCAATAACATGTCAGCTGAAGATTATGAAAAAAAAGAAAATGAGTTGATGGAGGTTTTCCATGAGTACAAGCATCTGCCCTATCAGGTTGCTCTGGCATACAGCGGAGGTAAAGACAGTACCTTTACGCTTTACAAGCTGAGAAAAAAATTTCATGTATCTGTACTTGCAGTTACCTTTGATAATGGTTTTTTAACAGAACAGTGCAGGCAGAATATACATGCAGCAACGGCAGAGCTAGGTGTAGACAGCATAACCATTAAGCCCTCATTTTCAAAACTTGCAAAAGTATTTAATCTGGCAGCATCCAAAGAAATATACCCGAAGAAATCTCTGGAAAGGGCAAGCTCCATATGTACGGCCTGCATAGGAATTGTAAAATCAACTGTTTATAAGGAAGCAATGCTCCGAAAAATTCCTTTTGTCTGCTTTGGCTGGACACCGGGGCAGGTACATGTTAAATCTCCTGTAATGAAACTGGATTACAGGATGCTTCTGGCAAATCAGAAACAAATCCAGGCGCCTATTACAGCAAATCTGGGTGATGAATATAAAAAATATTTTATTGATCCTAAGTGGATTGAAGCTCTAAAGGAATATGTACCATATCTTGCTTATCCTCTGGCATTTGGTAATTATAATGAAGAGGAAATCCTGGATACAATTAAAAGTATAGGCTGGAAAAAGCCTCAGGATACAGATATGAATAGTACAAACTGTCTTCTAAATTCCTATGCTAATTCCATACATGTCAGGGATTATGGCTATAACCCATACAGCTTGGAGATTGCAGGTCTTGTCCGAGAAGGCTTCTTAACCAGGGAAGAGGGATTAAAAAAGCTTTCGGTTTCAGGTGAGGATTCAGTAATTAAATATGTAAAAAATGAACTGGATAAATATTTATAGCTGCAATATTATGAGGTGATTTTATAATGTGTAATGTCTTTTCATTCTTACAGGAAAGCGCCGGAATGTATCCGGATAAGGTTTATGTGGTTGATAAAGAAAAGGAATTTACTTATTTAGAACTTTATAATAAATCAGTTGCTTTGGCAGGATTACTGTATGACAAAGCTTTAAAAACCGGAGACAGAATACTTATTTACCTTGACAATTCTGCTGAATATATTGCATCCTTCTTTGGAGTGCTGCTGGCAAACTGCATTGTAGTGCCAATTAATAAAAATCTTAACATTGAAAGTATCAGCTATATAATTGCTGATACTGCGCCTAAGCTGATAATTACGAATACTGTGTTCATGAAAAGACTTCAGCAGGGCAAGGCTGATTTTGAAGAGAGTAATATGATTGATATTAACAGGATGTGGGAGGATAAACCGGTTTATAATCCGGATTTAACAAGTAAGCTGATTAATGATGGTGATTCTCCTGCTCTTATTTTATATACCTCCGGCACTACCAGAATGCCAAAAGGTGTAACCTTGACTCATAAAAATCTGACAGCGAATACAAAGTCCATAGTTTTGTATCTTGGATTAACTGAAAAGGACTCAATACTTCAAGTAGTTAATTTTGGCTATTCCTATGGGAACTCACTTATGCTTACACATACAAAAGCTGGAGGCAGGATTACTATTGAAAATAGGACAGCATATCCCATAAAAGTAATAGAAAGAATATATGAAAGCCGTGCTACCGGATTTTCAACGGTAGGCTCCTATATTAACATATTGTTGAAACAGGAAGTATTAAGGGCTTTTCATCTGAAATATCTGAAGTATGTAACCTTTGCCGGAGAAAGTACAAGCTTTGAGGATATTTCAAAGCTTAAGGAGATAGCTCCCCATATAAAAATATTTGTTATGTATGGACAGACGGAAGCATCAGCCAGGCTTAGCTACCTGGAACCGGACCTGATTTTTAAAAAGGCAGGCTCTATTGGAAGAGGCATGCCTGGAGTTACTCTCAGGGTGGTAACAGAGGATGGCAGGGAAGCGGCCGCTGGGGAGATTGGTGAAATTATAGCATCCGGAGAAAATATTATGAAGGGCTACTGGAATAATGAAGAGGAGACGAAAACTGTTATTAAAGAGGGATGGCTTTATACCGGTGATTTGGCTGTAAAAGATGGAGATGGCTATATTTATGTAAAAGGAAGAAAAGATGATATTATAAAACACCTTGGACACAGGATAAGTCCTGTTGAGATAGAAGCTGCTATTAACTCCTGTGAACATGTTTTAGAATCTGCTGTGGTTGGGATTGAAAATAATGATGAGAAGCAAATCAAAGCATTTGTTGTTCTTAAAAATGGCCTGCCTGATGTTCAAGACATAAATGCCCATGTGAGAAAGCTGTTACCGTCATTTAAGAGACCGCAGATAATCGAATTTGTAAATGAGCTTCCAAGGACATCCACCGGTAAAATTAAAAGAAGTGAATTGAGAAAATTGAATAATTCATAAATAAACTTTTAAAAAAACATTGATAATTCGTTATTCTTAAACTGAAAAATCAGCCCAAAGGTAATTATACAATTTTATTTGATTAAGAAAAATTAGTAATTAAGAAGATTTAAAAGTAGATTTTCTTGAGAATGGAGGAAGATACATGTGTGGAGTTGCAGGGTTAATATCAGGGAATAAAATAAAATACAGCAGGATACTCCATGATATGGTTGAAAGTATAAAATACAGGGGACCGGATGATACCGGATATTATATGGATGATTATATTGGGCTTGGTCATACCAGATTAAGTATAATTGATCCACAAAATGGCAAACAGCCTACAACTAATGAAGATGAATCTGTCGTTGTAATTTTTAATGGAGAAATTTTTAATTATCAGACACTTAGATGCGATTTGCTGGGAAAGGGCCACTGCTTAAAAAATAATTCAGATACGGCAATATTGCCACATATGTATGAAGAATATGGTCTTGATATGTTTGAAAAGCTTAACGGGCAGTTTGCCAGCGTTATATGGGATAAGCAGAAAAAAAGACTTATACTTGCCCGGGACAGGTTTGGAGAAAAACCGCTTTTTTATTTTCATAAGGATAAAACCTTCTGCTTTGCATCGGAAGCTAAGGCTATATTAAAAAGCGGATTAGTTCAGGCTGCAATTTCACCAATTGCCTTAAAGCAGGTGTTTACATTCTGGACAACTGTCGGTGACAGAAGTATTTTTCAGGATATTTATCAAGTACCTCCAGGAAGTTTCTTAGTATTTGAAAATTGTGAAACAGATATTAAAGCCTATTGGAACTATGCATATTCAAAAGGTACTGATATTAAATATAAGAATCAAAATTATTTTATCAGTGAACTGGAAAACAAACTGGTAACATCTGTTAAAAACCGCATGATATCTGATGTGCCAATATCTTTTTATTTAAGCGG
>JBAXYJ010000020.1:0-20101 GCA_041670885.1 Clostridiaceae bacterium | reverse complement strand
GCATCAAATCCCATTGGCTGAAATACATTATAACCCTGCATTTTTTTCATCCTTGCCCAGGAATCTACAGGACCATAATTAAACCAGTGACCTGCATGCAGTTTGCTGCCGCTGGGATATGAAAACATTTCTAATACGTACAGTTTTTTATCTAAATTTGTTTCATCAAATTTATAAAGTTTTTTATCTTCCCATTTTTTTTGCCATTTCTTGTCGATTTTTGTACTATAATTTCCCATAATATCTCTCCTTTTTTCACAGTTGATGAAATTGAATAATTTCTTTTTACAGCCCAAAGTGAATTCCTATTAAAAAAAGCCTTCATCTCGAAAGAGACGAAAGCTTAAGTTCCGCGGTACCACTCTAATTAGGTTAAACCCCACTCTGCACTTAACGGGTGCTGACGTACCTGCTTTTCTTCAGGTAAGCTCTTAGGCGAGTTCATAATCAACATCCGCTGTTTTTCACCATACAACAGCTCTCTATAGGATAATCTCATATTAATATTCCTAATCATAGCATAGGATTAATATAATATATGTAAATTTATTTGTCAAGATATAATAAAAAAAACCCTTGAAAATCAAGGGTTTGGCTGCCCAAGCTGGATTCGAACCAACACATACCTGTTCCAGAGACAGGTGCCTTACCGTTTGGCTATTGGGCATCAACAGTATTTATTATATCAAATATTATCAGACTGTCAAGCTTTTTGTCTCCGAAAATCATCTAAAGTTTAATTAATGGGCTATGAAATTTGGCTTAATAATGTGATATAATTATGATAGTTTTATTGGGAGGCGTAGTATGGATAATTTTTATGAGCAATTGAACAAAACAGAAAAATCGCCTATATACAGCATTATGAAGCTTTTATCCTATACTTTCTTTATATTGGCTGCTATTTTTCTTATTATTTTCAATTTCTTATTATTTTCAGTTTCACTTATATTTGGATTAGTTTTATTTTTCGTAAAAAATAAATTTCTTTTAGAATATGAGTATGCTTATATAAATGGCAAATTGGATATTGATGTGATAGTGGAAAAGATAAAAAGGAAAAAAGTAATTTCATTTAATGTGAGGGATATTGAAGCCTATGGTGATGAAAGCTTAACTGACATGACGAAATATAAACATATGGCAAAAATAATAAATGCCATATCTACTAATGATAAGAATAAGGTATATGGTATATATGTAATAATTGAAAACCAAAAGTATTATATAAGATTTACTCCAGATAAGAAATTTTATGATTTAATTAATAGAAATAACAGAAGGGCAGAAATAAGATAGGTGATTTATGGATTATATTAAAGAAATAGAAATAAAATCTGCAGCCGTAGGAGTACTTGACAGCAGCTCAGATACCCCAATATTTTCAGAATCTGAATTAACCATGAAAGAGGACAGCTACGAATATCTTATAAAGCATATTGAGAAAGCTTTGTCCAGTGAAGAGCTAAAATATGGAATGTTTAAAGGAAACTTTGTTAAGGATAAAACAGATGAATTTTTCTCTCAGAATATTGACTTGGTTTCTCTGACTAAAAGTTTAGGCAAAAGACTGTTTACACTAATTAAAGAAGAAGTGGGTATAAATTCCTGCAGCATGGCAGTATTATCCTTATCATCAGATATGGGAAAGACATTATGTATACTAAAACTGGATTATATTAAAAATTACATAAGTAACATTGATGTTAAAGATGAAAAGCTGTTTATAGATATCAACTGGAAATTTAACTCACTTCCTGGTATTAATGGTAAAGTAACAAAAGCTGCCTTTATATTAGAAAACAAGAAAGACTTTGATTTATATATTCTGGATACTAAGGGAAATGAAAACGAAAATTATTTCAGAGAAAAATTTATAGAAGCAGAAATAGTTGAAAATGACAGGGATAAGACTAAAAAACTTATTAAAGCCTCAAAAAACTTTGTAAAGGAAGCCCTAAGCGATGACTTGGAAGAAAATATCAGGGTACAAAATCAGCTTTATAAAAAGCTGAAAAACGAAGAAACCATTGATATAGAAAAAACAGCAGATGAAATGTTTAAGGATGCTGATAAAGCAATGGAATTTAAAAATTATTTATTTGAACAGGGTGTTGAAAAAAATGTTCAGATAGATAACAGCTACTCAGAAAAAAAGCTTAAGAGAATAAGGATAAAAATAGATAAAGATATGGATTTATATGTAAATGAACAGAGTTATGATGATAAAGACAGATTTGAGGTCGTAAGAAATGGTGATGGTCTGGTTTCCGTTCTTATAAAAAATGTAAGAAATTTAGAAGAAAAATAAAAGCCCAAAAGGGCTTTTATTCATAGGGTATAAAATTATAATTTTTCTATTTCAGAGAATCTTTTGATCCTAAAACATTAAGTATTTTGTCATTTACTAAAGCTTCAATGTTAGTTCTGGCTAATCCTAGATACTTTCTTGGGTCAATTTCTTTTGTGTTTTCAGTAAGAACCTTTCTTATTGATGCTGTCATTGCCAGCCTTATATCTGTATCCATATTTATCTTGCATACTGCCATGGAAGCTGCGCGCCGCAGCATTTCTGTTGGAATTCCTTTAGCTCCGGTAATTGTTCCTCCATACTGATTGCACATTTCAACGTATTTTGGTTCAACAGCGGAAGCTCCGTGGAGAACTATCGGGTATCCTGGAAGTTTATTTTGGATCTCTTCTAATATGTCAAATCTTAATTTTGCTTCTCCTGAGAATTTATATGCACCGTGGCTTGTTCCTATAGCTATTGCTAAAGAATCAACTCCTGTTCTTGTAACAAAATCAAATGCCTGGTCAGGATCAGTATATATATGAACATCACTCTTTACATCGTCTTCAACTCCTGCTAAAACTCCAAGTTCAGCTTCTACAACAATTCCTCTTGCATGAGCATATTCAACAACTTCTTTAGTCTTTACTATGTTCTCTTCATAATCATAATGAGAACCATCAAACATTACAGAAGTAAATCCTGATGCTATAGCAAGTTTTACAGTTTCAAAATCCGGGCCATGATCTAAGTGCAGTGCTAAATCAACTCCTGTATCTTCAACTGCAGCTTTTACCATATGCTCTAAATATTTTGGACCTGCATACTTAAGAGCACCTGCTGAACACTGAAGTATTACTGCTGAATTATTCTTTTTAGCAGCATCAACAACAGCCTGGATAATTTCCATATTGTTAATATTGAAAGCTCCTATTGCATATTTTCCTTCATATGCTTTTTTAAACATTTCCTTAGTAGTAACTAATGCCATAAAAATTCACCTCTCATACTATATTGGGACATAATATGTCCCCCATGGATAACCAACAAATACATTATAAAGCATATATAGAAATATTTCCAGTATTAAAATATATTTTGAATACTGACTTTATTAAGCTCATTAAGATGGTTTATTAAAAATTTAATAAGATGAATTGAAGCCAGGGATTCAGCTTTATCCCTGCATTTCACATATTGGCTTAACTTATATATCTCCATATTAATATCATCTATTTCATCATGAGGAGCAAATATGGAAAATACAGTTTTCTTATCCTGCCAGGAATCAAGAAGCTGAACAGATAAAGCATACGAATCATTCCAGTTTTCATTACTGACAAGAAGCTCAATATCATCTGTTTTATCTGTAAGTGTACCGCATATTTTGTTTAAATAACGGGGCGGCAGAATTATTAGAAGCATAAGCATTATAAATAATACAAAAGGAACAAATATGTTTTTCATTTTTCTTCCCTCTTCTGATAATAAAATTTTCCTTTAGAATCTAAAATGGCAGCGATAAGTTCCTTTTCGCTGGTTACATTATTTTTTTTAAATAGTGAAAAAAGCCACTTCCTGTCTTTTTTTAATATCTCTAAATTCTGATCTTCTATTTTACCATCCAGAACTAAGGTGATTGGAAGTATTTCCTGAACTGGCTTTATACCTATATCCTCCTTTGTAATTGTTTCCTTTGATGTTTTAACAATTATAGAAATTTGACCTGATGTTTCTAAAACAGCATACTGGATATCTTCCAGATTAAAGTATCCATTAATTCTAAGTTCCTCCATTAAATCATTTAAATTAAGCCTCTGATTGCGAAGCTCCTTCATCTGTATTTCACCGTTTTTAATAAGAAGACTGGGCTTGCCGCATAATATCTTTCTGAATAATTCTGATTTTAACTGAATGTAAGAAAGCAGTATTTGTATAAAAAGCATCGTAACAATAGGAATAATACCATATAATAATGGTATGCCAATATCCTGCATGGGAATTGAAGCCAGGTCTGAAACCATAATTGCAATTACCAGCTCAAAGGGCTGAAGCTGGCCTATCTGCCTTTTACCCATCAATCTCATAATTATAATAACTATGGTATAAAGGATAATGGTTCTTATAAATACTACAATCATAATAAATCCTCCTGCATTATTATTTGTATAATTAATAAAAATATTTATTAAATGCAAAATTTATATACGATTGAAGTATAATAGTAGTAAAATATATTTCCGGAGGCGGCTATGAACATTTTGAAATTAGTGTTAGATGATGGCAGAACAATTGAAGCACAAAGAGGCGAAACTCTATGGAATATTATTAATAAAAATGATTTAAATAGTGATAATCAAGCTGTATTTGGAAGTATTAATGGGAAAATTTTGGAACTTAGCAGTTCTCTGAAAGAGGAAGGATTATTTAAAGTAATTAAGCTTAATAACAGCATAACTCAGAGAGCATATGTAAGAACACTTCAGTTTATACTTATAAAAGCAGTAAAAGATGTATTTCCTGAGGCAGTAGTAACATTAGAACATTCTTTAAATAAAGGCTTATTTGGTGAAATTCATAAAGATAAACCATTATCTCCTGAGGACATTTATAGGATAAAGGAAAGAATGAATGAAATAATAAAGGCTGATTATCCGATAAAGAAGGAAGCAGTTTTTAAGAGGAAGGCAATAAAAATATTTGCTGAATATAAAATGGAAGATAAGCTAAGACTGTTAAATACAATTAAACCAAACAGATTAAAATTATATAATTTAGACGGTTTATACGATTATTTTTATGGTACTATGGCCTACTCCACAGGCATTATAAATGTATTTGATTTAGTTTACTATAAGCCTGGTTTCATTCTGTTATTTCCTCATGCAGAAGATATGAACCATATTCCTGAATCTAAAGATGATAAAAAGCTGGCTAAAATTTTTTATGAAACAGAGCAGTGGGGAAATATATTGGGAGTCCCTGATGTAGGTTCATTAAATGAAAAAACTATAAACAAAGATATTATAGATATAATAAGAGTTCAGGAAGCTCTTCATGAGAAAAAGATAGCTAATATTGCAGATAGTATATGTGAAAGAAAAGAAGTTAAAATAGTTCTTATTGCAGGACCATCTTCATCAGGAAAAACCACATTTTCAAGAAGGCTTGGAATTCAGCTTAGAGTAAACGGCTTATTACCCTATACCATTTCTCTTGATGATTATTTTTTAGACAGGGAATTTACTCCAAGGGATGAAAATGGAGATTATGATTTTGAATCAATAGATGCCCTTGATATTTCTCTTTTTAACCAAAACCTTCAGGGAATATTAAAAGGTGAAGAGGTTAATATACCTGCTTTTAATTTTAAAACCGGCAAAAGAGAATGGGAAGAAAATAAAATAAAACTGCCTGAAAATGGCATACTCATAATAGAGGGGATTCATGGCTTAAATGAAAGGCTCACCGCAACTATTCCCTATAAAAATAAATTTAAAATTTATATCAGTGCACTTACACAGCTTAATCTGGATAATCATAATAGAATAGCAACTACTGATGTAAGAATGGTAAGAAGGATAGTAAGGGATTCTCTTTCAAGAGGCTATAAAGCTGAATCCACCATAAAAATGTGGCCTTCCATAAAAAAAGGTGAAAAGAAAAATATATTTATTTACCAGGAGGAAGCAGATGCTATGTTCAATTCCACACTGATATATGAATTATGCATTCTTAAAAGGTATGCTTTAAAGGAACTTTTTAAAATAGATTCTATGTCTCCTGCTTATTATGAAGCAAAAAGGCTGATCAGCTTTTTAAACTTTTTCATGGCAGTTGATAAAGATCTGGTTCCTGAAAATTCAATACTTAGAGAATTCATTGGAGGAAGCTGTTTTTACAAATATTAAAATAAAAAAACCGGATAAATCAGCAAAAAATAGTTATAAATTTTTTGAAATACAGGTGATTAAATGAAAAAATACGGCGTTTTTGACATATTAGGTCCCATAATGATAGGACCATCCAGCTCTCATACAGCAGGAGCAGTAAGACTTGGGATTATGGCAAGGGCTATTGCTACACCAAATTTTAACAAGGTGGAATGCCTTCTTCACGGCTCCTTTGGAAGTACCTATAAAGGTCATGGAACAGACAGGGCATTGGCTGCCGGACTTTTAGGGATGAAGCCTTCTGATATTAGACTTAGAGATTCTCTTAAAATTGCTGAAGAGCGTGGACTCAATATTATATTTACAAAAGCAGACCTGGGGGATGCTCACCCCAATACAGTAAAATTTATAATATATAAAAATAATGGTGATGTGCTTTCAATAGTTGGCTCCTCCATAGGAGGAGGAAATATTGTAATAAATGAAATTGATGGAGAAAAGCTGGAGTTTACAGGAAAGCTGCCTACAATAATTATAAAACATATAGACTATAAAGGTGTTATATCCAAGGCTGCCTATATATTATATAAGGAAGATATAAATATAGCATACCTTAAAGTATATAGAGATGACAGAGGAAAAAGTGCTTATATGATATTTGAAACAGACAGCAGGATTAAAAAGGAGACAATAGAACAGCTTCAGAATATAGATAAAGTTATGTCAGTTAAAGTAATAAATGAATTAACGGAAGGTGAATAATTTGTTTGCAGGAAGCGGAGAAGAACTTATAAAAATATGTGATAAAAAGAAACAAACAATATGGGAATATACTCTCCAAAGTGAAGCTGAAAGCAGCGGCAAAAGTAAAGAGGAGCTTATTTGTAAGATGAAAGAAAATCTTTCTGTAATGAAAGAATCCTCAGAAATGGGATTAAATAAAAAAGTAATGTCAGTATCAGGACTTATAGGAGGAGATGCCTTTAAACTAAATCAGTATATGAAGGATAAAGAGACTCTCTGCGGAGACTTTATGATAAAGGTAATGGCAAGAGCATTTTCCTCAGCAGAGGTAAATGCATCTATGGGGAAAATAGTAGCAGCTCCTACAGCAGGTTCCTGTGGTATTCTTCCCTCTGTAATATTAACAACAGGAGAAAGATATAATAAATCTGATGAAGAACTGATAAAAGCACTGTTTACAGCTGCCGGAGTTGGAATAATAATTGGAAATAATGCCTCCATATCCGGAGCAGAAGGAGGCTGCCAGGCTGAGTGCGGAACAGCTTCGGCTATGGCAGCAGCAGCGGTAATTGAAATGCTGGGAGGTACTCCTAAAATGGCTTTAAATGGTGCAGCCATAGTAATTAAGAACCTTTTAGGACTTATATGCGATCCAATAGCAGGACTTGTTGAGATTCCATGTGCTAAAAGAAACGTAGGGGGGGCAGTTCTTGCCCTTCATGCTGCTGATTTATCCTTAGCAGGAGTTGAAAGTAAAATACCCTTTGATGAAGTGGTAAATTCCATGTATCGTGTGGGTAGAATGCTTCCGTCAACACTGAAGGAAACTGCTCTTGGAGGACTTGCAATTACAAAAACCGGACTTAAAATGAAAGACAAGATATTTAATAATAAGAAGCCTTAGAGCTTCTTTTTTCACATAATAAATTATTATGAATAGATTAATAAGAGAAATATTTTGGAGGATTCAATGGACCTTAAAGGAAGCAGGACGGAAAAAAATTTGCTTAAAACATTTGCAGGAGAATCCAGGGCAAGAAATAAATATACCTTTTATGGAGAAAAGGCAAGACTTGAGGGCTATGAATATATAGCATCCGTATTTTATGCAACAGCAGAAAATGAAAAGGCACATGCCAGGGAAGTCTATGGAAGATATCTGAAAAAAGTTAGAAATACATCAGATAATTTAGAAGATTCAGCAGCAGGGGAAGCAGCAGAAAGCAGAAAACTTTACAAGCAGTTTGAAGATGAGGCAAGAGCAGAAGGCTTTGAAGAGATAGCAGATTTCTATAAAGAATTAGCTGAGGTGGAAGAAAACCATATGAACAGGTTTATGATCATAAAGGAAAACCTGGATAACGGTGATGCTTTTAAGAGAGACATGGAGGTTATGTGGCAGTGCATGAACTGCGGCTATATTCATATTGGAACAGAAGCTCCTAAATTCTGTCCTTTATGTAAATTCCCAAGGGCATATTTCAAAATATACTGCCAAGATTACAAATAGGGGTGATACTATGAAAATTTCATATCCTGACTTCTTTTATATTCCTATAGAGGAAAATGAAGGTAATAGGGAAGATTATGAGGCAGAAGATGAATTTGGATATATTGACCAGGAATATTCAAAAGAAGAATCTGAAAAGTAGAATACTATTACTAACGGTATCTTTAGCTCTTTCAGTAATCTATACAAAAAGCACAATTTTAAAGCTTATACTATGTTCTTTATCAGTTGTACCCCTGGCTGTCATTACAGGAGGATTAATTTCAGAAATATCAAATTTTATCGGTCCTAAAAAAGGAGGACTTCTCACAGCTACAATAGGCAATATTCCAGAGCTTTTTATGGGACTATGGGCAATACGCTATGGAATGACAAACTTAGTTAAAGCCTCTCTTATCGGAGCTATAGTGAGTAATATGCTGCTCGTTCTGGGAATATCAGTTTTTATTGGAGGAGTAAAGTACAAGGAGCAGCGATTTAGCAAGATTGCAGCCAGGCTTAATTTTAATCAGCTGGTATTAGCACTGTCTGCCATGGTGGTTTTAGCAACTCTTAACAGGTATGCAGTTATTACAGAGCATAATATGCTTAAAATAAGCCTGCTGATATCTATAGTTCTGATACTTGTTTATTTGCTTGGATTAATATTTTCTCTTTATACTCATTACAATTTGTTCGTAATCAGTGAAGGCTGTGATGAGTACTCCAAATTCAATAAAAATGGTACTGTTTATTTAATATTAGAAATAATTTTTATAACCCTGGTTCTTTATTTTATTTCCCAAAGGCTTATAGCATCAGTATATAGTTTCGTAAATGAATATAATTTCAAGGAAGAATACATGGGTATTGTTTTAATACCCATTCTGGGAAATATAGGCGAAAACTTATCGTCAATAATTGCTGCCTGCAAAAATAAAATAAATCTTAGTATTGAAGTAGCTATAGGATCCTCATTGCAGATGACTTTATTTGTAACTCCCCTTCTGATTATTTATTCATATTTTTCTGGAGGAAGCTTAAACTTTTTATTCCCAAACTTTCATATAATACTAAGCGGTTTATCAGTGATTATGTCTTTCCTTGTATTTCAGGATGGTAAAACCTATTGGATGGAAGGAGCAATACTAATTTCCATATATATGATGATGGTGATTGCACTTTATTATATATAGAATGTATTATAAAATTTTCTGATTAATATAATTTATATGAAAGCAATATTTGAGAAGATTTATGTCTAAAAGGTTTATAGATGATTATTGCTGCGATATTAACAATATAACTGACACTGTTACAAAGCTTATAAGTTCCTACAGGCTGATGATAGGCGGGGCAGAGGAATTAAACAGAATTACTCCGGCAAAAAAAAGTGATGTTAAGGCTGCTTTAAAAAGGGTGAATAAAATAGGAGATATAATAGATGATTATCTTAAAGTACTGGAAGAAATAAATCTTCCATATTTTGAGTATTGCAAACTAAGATCTGATTATTATAGAACTAGAATTAAGGCGAATTTTATTCTTGAGGAGATAGAAGAGGAATTAGGGAAAAAAAATAGCCTGAAATAATATTCAGGCTAAAATTTTTTGAATTTGCAATTTGATACCATTAAATAAGACATAAGTACTAATAAAACAATAGTTATACCCAAGGGACTTTTACCTGAATTCCCAGAATAAAGAAGCGCATAAAAAGCTATAAATGTTCCGGCAATAGTTATTGGTATCCCTGTAAATACACCATCAAAGCTGGTGGCATTAAATCTGGCTAATCTATATGCACCTGCTATAGGGAATATTAATAATAAAATATAACCAATTATTCCTAAATTAATGAGCTCAAACATATTAAATAATAAAATTGAAGGTGCAACTCCAAATGAAACCAGGTCAGATAAAGAATCCAGCTCTTTCCCCATATCACTTGATACATTAAAAAATCTGGCGATTCTGCCATCATATCTGTCAACAATACCTGCAGCAAGTATTAAAATGCAGGCTAGTTTATAGTTCCCCTCAAAAGTCATTATTAATGATAATAGTCCAAAAGACAAATTACCAAAGGTGAATATATTAGCCAGGGCATTTTTTGTCATATTATCACTCCTAATTATGAAATCCTATTGTCTATTATACTACAAAATGTAAGACATGCATATAAAAATTTTTTTTGAAAGAATCTATAAAAAATTAATAATTGGTTAAGATATATATGTAATTAAAGAAATTGCATAATGACATTTTGGCTGATTTTTAAGTTTAAAAATAACGAATTATCAAAGTTTTTTTAAACTTAAAAAGTCAATTTACAAATTATGCAATTTCCTCAATTAGGATTATAAAATAAATAGGAGGTATATTATGAAGGTAAAGGAAATAATGACTAAAGATGTTTTTAGTGTAAGTCCTGAAGATAAGATTCAGTCTGCAGCAAAGGTAATGGAAAAGCATAATATAGGCTCAGTTCCAGTCTGTGAAGGAGAACATATTATGGGTATTGTAACTGACAGAGATATAGCTTTAAGGTCTGTTTCCAATGGAGAAAATATCAATATGCAGAAGGTTAGAGACATAATGAGCTCAAACCCGGTATTTGGGACACCGGATATGGATGTTACGGAAGCATCTAAAATAATGAGTGACAGACAGATCAGGAGACTTCCAATAGTTGAAAATAATAATTTAGTTGGTATAATATCCTTAGGTGATATTGCTGTTGAACCTACTTTTTCTAATAAAGCAGCAGAAACACTTACAGATATATCAATGCCATAATTATACTCAAATGCAGGGAATTGCATAACTGCTGTTTGTTTCACTATGCAATTTCCTATTGACTTTCATTATGCAGCTTAAAATTATAGGGGGAATTATGAAAAGGGTAAAATTTATTTATAATCCATTCTCAGGAGAAAATACAATCATAACTGATATAGATAAGGTTATAATGGTTCATCAAGAGCATGGTTTTTTTGTGGAGCCATACAGGGTAAGTTATGAGAGCCCGGTTGACAATGCTTTTGATGATTTAGATGGTTCATTTTATTATATTCTTGTTGCAGGGGGGGACGGAACAGTTGATACCGTTGTAAATTCTATGAAAGAAAAAAAGATTAACCTGCCTATCGGTATTCTGCCTACAGGGACTGCCAATGACTTTGCTAAGTTTATCGGTATGAGTGAAGATGTAGAGGAAGCCTGCCAGCAGATTTTAACATCTGAAGTAAAAAATGTTGATTTAGGAAGAATAAATGATAAATATTTTATAAATGTTGCCAGCTTTGGTTTATTTACAGATGTTTCCCAAAAAACAGATATAAATCTTAAAAATACTATTGGTAAGCTGGCTTATTACATAAAAGGAATTGAGCAGCTTCCAAACTTTAAAAAGTTAAAGATTGATGTATCATCTAAAGAGGGCAGTTTTGATGGCGAGATGTACCTTATGCTGATATTTAATGGACAAACAGCTGGAAATATGAAATTTGCATACAAATCAAAAATAGATGATGGTCTTTTAGATATTATTATAATAAAAGCCGGAATGATTAAGGACATGATTAACCTGTTATTTGAAATGATTAGAGGAGAACATCTTAAAAATTCCAAAGGATTGTTATATTTTAAGACAAATGATATTTTAATAAAATGCAGTGAGGACATAGTAACAGACATAGATGGGGAAAGAGGACCTGATTTTCCTCTTAGAATAAGCTGTGACAGAGGAAGCCTTAAGATACTTGGTATAAAATAATAAGCTTAAGAATAACTATAAGTGAGGAATTATAATTGATCAGGGGATGTATATGGATAAATTGTACCTTATGATACTTATACTTATGGTTATATTATCAATAAGTCATTTTAGATATTTTTTTAACCTTCCAAAAAGGCTTAGAATTATAAGCATATTAGTTTCGTTTTCTATATTATCAAAAGCTGTAAGCCATATAATATTGTTTTATGCTGATTCTTTAAATTATATTTTTATATTAAAGCCCTTTATATCATTAGGCTTAATTTATATACCACTTATATCATTTTTGACTATAGTAATTTTAACTAAAAAAAACAGGCTGAACGGCAAAATATATATTTGTATTCTGCTTATTTCAGCGCTGCTATATTCAATTTCCTTTAGATTCGATTATAATATAGTACTTACGAAAGGCTATGTATACTCTATCAGATATTCAAATTCGCTTTTTTATCAAATTTATTTTTATTTATCTGTGACTGTTTTTATTTTAGGCATAGATTACTTATCAAAAATAAAAGAAAATAAACTATATTATCTGTTTTTGTTATCAGCTTTTGCTTCAATAATAGATTCAGTTCTTTATATATATAATATATCTATGCTGCCTGAAAATCTGGCAGGTGATTTATGCTTTATAATTTTATTTAATATAGTGCTTAATAAAATCAGAAAGTAGATTACCTTCTGTCTTTAATTAATGCATTTTTTGAATTGCCGATAAGGTCTAATCTTCCAGCCTTTGTAAGAGCTTCATGAACAAGCTTGTAGTTTTCCTTTTTATTGAACTGAAGGAGAGCTCTCTGCATATTTTTTTCTTTTTGAGATTTTGGAACATAAACCCGCTCTCCGGTTAATGGATTTGCGCCTGTATAATATATGGCAGTTGATAAGCTTCCCGGTGTAGGGTAAAAGTCCTGAACCTGCTCCGGCATATATCCTAATTCTTTAATAAACTGTGCCAGCTTTATAGCTTCATTTAAGTCGCTTCCCGGATGTGAGGACATCAAATAAGGAACCAGATATTGCTTTTTATTAAGTCTTTTGTTTTCTGCATTATATTTGTCCATAAACTTTTTATAAACTTTAAAGCCGGGTTTTCTCATAACAGAGAGAACCTTATCTGAAATGTGCTCAGGTGCTACCTTAAGCTGACCGCTGATGTGATACTCACAAAGCTCTTTTAAAAATGTATCATCCTTATCATAAATTAAATAATCATATCTTATACCGGATCTTATAAATACTTTCTTTACTCCTTCAAGCTTTCTAAGCTTTCTAAGAAGCTCTAAATATTCACTTTGATCAATTCTTAAATTTTTACAGGGTGTAGGATATAGACACTGTCTGTCCTTACATACTCCATTTTTATCCTGAAGAGAGCATGCACGATTTCTAAAATTTGCAGTAGGTCCCCCCACATCGTGTATATACCCTTTGAAATCTTTAAGCTTAGTAAGTGCTTTTGCTTCATCTATGATGGATGACTGGCTTCTCTTTGAAATTATCCTTCCTTGATGGAAGGTAAGAGCACAAAATGCACAGCTCCCAAAGCAGCCCCTATGGCTTGTAATTGAAAATTTAATCTCTTCTATTGCAGGTATCTCAGTTCCCTTATACATAGGATGAGGCTCTCTTTTATAATTTAATGAGTAAACTATATCCATCTCTTCATCTGTAAGAGGAATCTGAGGAGGATTTTGAACCACATAAACATCTCCATGCTTCTGAGCTAAGGCTTTCCCATCTAACGGGTTTTGTTCTTCATCTTCTATTTTAAAAGCTTTATTATAGTCATTTTTGGATTCTAATATTTCTTCATAGGAAGGGAGCATAATATAATTATCCTTCAGATCTTCATCTTTATCTATAAAGCAGGTTCCTCTTATATCTTTTATATCTTTTATGTTCTTTCCATATCTTAAAAGATTAGCAATTTGTACTATTGATTTTTCACCCATTCCATAGGATAATATATCTGCCTTTGAATCCAGCAGTATGCTTCGTCTTACTTTATCCTGCCAATAATCATAATGTGCAAATCTTCTTAAGGAAGCTTCTATACCTCCGATTATAACAGGGACATCTTTATATGCCTCTCTGGCCTTGTTTGAATAAACAATAACAGCCCTGTCCGGCCTTTTGCCCATTTCTCCATTTGGAGTATACATATCTTTTCTTCTTCTATGTTTGGATACTGAGTAGTGATTTACCATGGAATCAATATTTCCGGAATTAATAAGAAATGCAAGTTTAGGCTTTCCAAGTTTCCTGAATTCATCTATGTTATTCCAATTCGGCTGAGGTATTATGCCAACATTAAATCCTTCATTTTCAAGTACTCTGGCAATTATAGCTGTGCCAAAGGAAGGGTGGTCTATATAAGCATCACCTGTTATAAAAACAAAATCCAGAGCATCTATATTTCTTTTCTTCATATCTTCAAGAGATACCGGTAGAAAATCTTTATTATCTGTCATATCATTTCCTCCATTTATCCTTAATATTAGCATAGTATCTTCAAATTATAAACAATTTGTTGCATTTTAAAACTATTATAAATATAATGATAGTGAAGCTAAAATGTTGATTATACTTTAATTTTAAGGTGGTGAATTTGATGGAAAGTGGACCTGAAGGCGGCGTCAAACCTGGACTTTACAATTTAATAAGTAAGCTTTGCATCAATTTACACAGGGTGAATTTTTGCACTGCTTCATAAGGAGGTAGTAGTGTGAAAAAGGTAAATAGCTTCTTTTTGAGTCAGATTTTACACAATAATGTTTATGATGAGTATGGTGATATAGGGAAACTATTTGATATTTATGTTACTAATGAGGAGTTTTACCCTAAAGCTATTGGGTATATTATAAAAAAGGGCGGAGAGTATTTTAACTACGAGTTTAGAAACATAGATGTCTATCAGAATGAAGAAAATGGGAAATTAAAGGTTACAGTAAAAGGAGTTAAAGATATAATTCCAAGAAAATTCTCTTATCTCTTATCTAAAAATCTTCTTGATAAACAAATAGTTGATATTAATGGCAAAAAACTAGTCAAGGTAAATGATTTGAGAATGGCAGAGCTTTCAGGTGAGCTTAAGGTTGTGGCAGTTGATACCAGCAGGCAGGCTCTGGCAAGAAGACTTAAATTGGAAGGGATTTATAAATTTATTAATTCTGTTTTAAATAAAAAAAATGAAGAATCTCTTATTATATGGGATAATGTTGAATCTATAGATTTAGGTGAGGATTTAAGGCTTTCTGTTTCATATAAGAAGCTTAGTAAGCTTCATCCCGCCGACATTGCAGATATTTTGGAGGATATGGATTCAGAGTATAGGCATAAGGTATTTGAAAGCCTGGAGGAAAATTTAGCGGCAGACACCTTGGAGGAAATAGAACCGGAGTATCAGGCAGATATTTTAGAAAGTCTCAGTATATCAAAAACTGCAGAGGTTCTGGAAAATATGCCAAATGATGAGATAGCGGACCTTTTAGATGAGGTTGATGAAAAAACAAAGGAGAAGATTCTTATAAATCTGGAAAAGGAAGATGCTGAAGAAGTAAAGGCACTTTTAAAGTATAAGGATGAAGAGGCAGGAAGCCTTATGAATAAGGATTTTATTTCTTTTGATATTAATATAACCTGTGAAGAGACCATAGAGCTTTTAAGGCAGCTGGACCCGGAGGATGAGGTAGCCTACTATATTTATATAACAGATGATGAAAAACTTAAAGGAGTTGTTTCCCTGAAGGATATCATCCTTAGTGATAAAGATGAATATTTAAAGGATATTATGATAGCTGATGTTATAAAGGTAAGAGATGATGATTCTGTAGAGAAAGCTGTGGATTTGGCTATAAAATATAATTTGTTATCTCTGCCTCTTGTAGATAAAGAAGACAGATTAACCGGGATAATTGTTTTAAGCGATATCATTGATGAGGTACTTCTTCCTGTTTGGAAGAGAAAATTCAGGCACTAATTTTAGTGCCTTTTTTGTTCTCTGCGAAAGCAGATTTTTTTGTATGTTTTTTTTTGTTTTGCATAAAATATGCAGGAAGGGAGGAATATAGCCTATGAAGAAATATTATAAACATAAATTAGTTTTGATTCTTACAATGGCTTTGATATTTTCCTATACATCAGCTAACATAATTTTCCCGTTCTTTAATAGTGTAGGTGCTGCTACATATGCCTGGGGTTCCAGAGGAACTGTGGTATCTGAAATTCAAAGAAAACTTAAAGCCTGGGGTTACTATAAAAGCAGTGTAGATGGTGTCTATGGATATAACACCTACAAGGCAGTCAGGTATTTTCAAAGCAAAAATGGTCTGAAAGTTGATGGTGCTGCAGGTGACAGAACATTAGCAGCTATGGGAATAAATCCTAAGTCTTCTTCCCAGGGAACAGGGAGTCAGGATGTAGTTCTTTTATCCAGACTTATAAACGGAGAAGCCAGAGGAGAGCCCTATGAGGGACAGGTAGCTGTAGGTGCTGTTATACTTAATAGAGTAAAGGATCCCAGATTTCCAAACACAATAGCAGGTGTTATTTATCAGCCGGGTGCCTTTACTGCAATAGTTGACGGACAGATAAATGCTGTAATTGCGCAGAGCTCAATTAATGCTGCAAGAGATGCATTAAATGGCTGGGATCCCTCTGGAGGAGCTGTATATTATTTTAATCCGGCAACAGCTACAAGCAAATGGATTTGGTCCAGACCTTTAATTAAAGTAATAGGCGACCACAGATTTTGCAATTAGATATCCTCTGTGATAGTATCTAGATAGTATAGGAATGAGAGGATATATATGAGTAAATCAGCTTTAATCAGTGAATATATAAAAAGTATTGGGTTAACAGAATTTGGTTTTACCAGGGTTAAGTATTTTGATGATTTGGTTCCATATTTTAGTAAAAGAATTGATAGGATGAATCAATTCGAGGAAAGTGACATTACTAAAAGAGTTAACCCTGGTCTGTATTTAAAAGAAGGCAGGTGGATAATATCCATTGCCTTTCCATATTTTTTTGGTGATACTTTGGGAGACTACCAATTTTCACTATACAGCAGAGGCAGAGACTACCATACTGTTTTATCTGCTTATTTAGATAAAATATGCAGTTATATTAAAGATTTAGGGGGGGAAGCTGTATATTTTGTGGACAGCAACTCCCTCCCTGAAAGATATATTGCTAAATTATCAGGTGTTGGTTTTATTGGGAGAAATTCTCTTGTTATAAATAAAAGATATGGAAGTTATATATTTTTAGGTGAAATAATAACAGACTTAGAGCTGGAAGAAACAAAAAAATTTTCACAGGACTGCGGCAGCTGCAGAAAATGTATAGATGCCTGCCCAAGCAGCGCTATAAAGCAGGACAACTTTAATCTTTGCATATCATTTCTTACTCAAAAGAAGGAAATTGAAGATAAAGACTTTGATAAATTCAGCGGCAGTATATTTGGCTGCGATATATGCCAAAGAGTTTGTCCTTTTAATAAGCAGGCTGAAAAGTCAAATATAATGGAGCTTTCTCCTGTCTCATATATGGAAAATCCGGATATAAAAGAATTATTAAACATGGATAATAACACATTTAAAAAATATAGGCTTACCTCTGCCGGATGGAGAGGAAAGAATATTTTAATAAGAAATACTTTGATTAATGCTGCAAAAAAGAAGGATCAGAATTTACGGAAAGTTAATCTTTCATCTCCCTACATAAGGGATTATTATTATAGACTTTTAAAGTATTTCAATTTATAATAAAATCAACCAATAGATGAATGTAATGTTCTTAGGAAAGGAATATAAATATGTTTTCAAAGTCAAATGAATTATTAATTAAAGTTTTACCAAAACCAATTGTTAGAATATTAAGCAGAAGGATATTGAAAAAGTATTTAAATAAATACGCAAATATAGAAATAATGGGACAGGAAAATTTGGAAAAAGTAAAGAAACCAACTATTTTTATTTCAAACCATCTGAGCAATTCTGATGCACTGGTTTTAAATCATGTATTGAAAGATCAGGATTTGACATTTGTAGCCGGAATTAAGCTGTCAAAAAATCCCATAACAAATGTGGGAATATTAATTATTAAAACCACACTCATTAAGCCTAATTCACCTGATAAAGATGGGATAAAAAGGATAATAAATATTATTAAAGATGGAAATAATGTTTTATTATTCCCAGAGGGAACCAGAAGCAGAACCGGAGGAATGATAGAAGCAAAGAAAGGAATACTTTTAATAGCAAAACTATCAAAAGCAGAAATAGTACCTGTAGGCATATGGGGAACTGAAAAGCTTCTTCCTATAGATAACAAGGATATGGCTGCTGAACATTTTCATTATGCTGATGTTAAAACCAGAATTGGAGAGCCTTTCAGCCTGCCGGATAAAGAAAAGGATGAGGACAGAAAGGATTATGAAGAAAGAGCCATGAATTATATTATGAAAAATATCTCAAACCTGCTTCCTGAAAATTATAAAGGCTTTTACAAATAGATTTAAAGCAAAAAGAAATTTAGCAAAATATAAAAAGCTTTTATTTTGAAATATTTCCTGCAAATATATTATAAAAAGAGGAATTTACTTCTTTTTATAGAATATAATCTAAGAATGATAAAGCCATATTAAGGAGGTATTTATATGGGAAGCTTAGCATTACAAAATTATTTAAAAGAGAATCTTGACAGCTTAAAAAGTAAAGGCCTATACAATGTAATTAATACAGTTATAGGTGCAAATGGACCTATAATAAATATTGGCGGGGAAAAATTAATAAATTTATCTTCTAACAATTATTTGGGATTAGCAACAAATGACAGACTTAAAAAAGCTTGCATAGAAGCAACTGTTAAGTATGGAACAGGTGCAGGAGCTGTAAGGACCATAAATGGAACGTTAGATATTCATGAAGAGCTGGAGAAAAAATTAGCAGCTTTTAAACATTCGGAAGCTGTAATAACGTTTCAGTCAGGCTTCAACTGTAATATGGGAGCTATATCTGCAGTAATGGATAAAAATGATGCTATATTATCTGATGCATTAAATCACGCATCTATTATTGATGGCTGCAAATTATCAAAAGCTAAGATTATCAGATACGAACACTCTGATATGGAAGACCTGCATCTTAAAGCAAAAGCAGCTAAAGAGTCCGGACTGTATAATAAGATAATGGTTATAACAGACGGTGTATTTTCCATGGACGGAGATATAGCAAAATTAAAAGAAATTGTTAAGATAGCAAAAGAATTTGATTTAATAACTTATGTGGATGATGCTCATGCTTCAGGGGTTTTAGGAGAGGACGGATCCGGATCAGCCACTTACCATAATCTGATAGGACAAATAGATTTTCAGATAGGAACGCTGTCAAAGGCAATTGGAGTTGTAGGCGGCTATGTAGCAGGAAGCAGGGATTTAATTGATTGGCTTAAAGTAAGAGCAAGGCCATTTTTATTTTCAACTTCTATGACACCGGGTTCAGCAGCAGCCTGTCTTGAAGCAATAAATATATTAACCGAAAGTAATGAACTGGTTAAAAAATTATGGGATAACGGAAATTATTTAAAGAAAGGTCTTAAGGATCTTGGATTTGATATAGGACATAGTGAAACCCCCATAACGCCCTGCATAATAGGTGATGCTTCCTTAGCACAAGAGTTCTCAAAGGAATTATTTGGCCAGGGAGTTTATGCTAAAGCTATAGTTTATCCAACTGTGCCTCTGGGAACAGCAAGACTTAGAAATATGCCAACAGCAGCTCATACTAAGGAAATGTTAGATGAAGCTTTGAAAAAGTATAAAATAGTTGGTAAAAAGCTAAATATAATTTCCTAACGGAGGATAGTATGAAAAGAATATTAGTAACCGG
>JBAXYJ010000019.1:0-20654 GCA_041670885.1 Clostridiaceae bacterium | reverse complement strand
GCCCAGCCTACCATCATTGAAAAAAATGTATCCATAAACTCGTATTTTAACTGCTTCTTTATTACATTCTCATTTTGCAGATTCCACTGCCTGCTCTGAATAACCTCTGAATGAAGAAAAAGGTTATGAGGCATGACTACCGCTCCTAAAACGCTCATTATCACAAACATGGAACCTTTAGGGAAGTTTGGGGTAACCCAGCCGGCAAGGGACTGATTCCAGTTTATATTAACCAGTATAAGTTCTATGATAAATGATATCCCAATTAGGGAGACGAACCCTATTATCCACTTTTCCAGTTTTTTATAAGAATTAGTAAGCAGCATCCACATAACAAACATCAATACTATAACTGTTCCTAATTTAATAGGAATCTTAAATAGCATTTCAAGTGCTATTGCCCCGCCTAAAATTTCTGCCAGTGCTGTTGAAACAGATGCTAAAACAGCAGTACTTAAAATAATAATGCTAAGATAGGGATTTAAATTAATTGCTGCAGATTCAGCTAAGCAATTCCCCGTTACAATGCCCAGATGTGCAGCATTGTGCTGAAGTACTATCAGCATTATTGTTCCAAGAGATGCCATCCAAAGCAGTCTATATCCGAACTGAGAGCCTGCAGCTACATTTGAAGCCCAGTTGCCTGGATCAATAAAACCAACTGTAACTAATAAGCCTGGGCCTATATATTTAAAGAAATCACTGCTCATAAGTTTTGGTCTATGATCTTTTCCATATTCACTAAATAATTTTTTTATTTTCATAATAATAACTCCTTAACAATAATTATTATATCATAAATTATAATATTTAATCATACATTTAAGATTTATCCCTTTAATAATTGCTATAAAAATAAGCCAGGTGATTTTCTCACCTGACTTATTAAGATTTTTTAAATGATCCGCAGTCTGTGCACTCTACAGTATCTGCCACCTTTTCATGCTTAACTACATCAATATGCTGAAGAGTACAATAATTTTCATCTTCAGCATGATATAAACATTCGTTCACGCTGCAGCCAATGCTCTCATTTTCGCCTCTTTCTTTTGGCATTTCATTTTCCATATTATTCATCACTGTCATCTCGCTTAATTTATATTTCAATATTATTATCTCAAAATATGAAATATATATTCTAAGATGACAGCTGCTTAGCAAATTAATCCTGAGTTATTTTTATATCGTACATGCCTTTAGTTTTATCACCATCTATATCTATATAATATACCTCTCCTTCTTTAACTTCCTTTTCATATGTTCCCTCCTGATTAGCGGGCAATTTGTCGATAAGCTTACCATCACTGTCTAAAAGAGATATAGTAAGGCTGCCATTATCTACAACCGAATTATAATATATCTTAATATCACCATCAAGATTTATTCGAATTTGCTTTCTACTATTTCCTTCCCAAAAGCCATAGGTATTTTTCAAACTAAATATAATATTCTCATCTTCGTTGTTTTCAGCTTTCACAGGTATACTGCTTTCTTCAGATATCATGTTAATATTAGAATTATATTTTACAGGCATTAAATTTAATACAAAAACTGAAATAATAGCTAGAATCAAAACTATAAATATTACAATTATTGCTATTAAGCCTTTATTTCTGTTTCCTGAACCTTCAGCATTATAATTTATTGTTCCATAATTTATTCCCCTATCTGCTTTTGCCCCACAGTATGGACAGGTTTCCCAGTCAGCATTCAGCTGTTTGCCGCAGTTAGGACATTTATTTGATAATTCTGTATCACAATAAGGGCATTTTATAAAATCCTTTTGAACTGTTTTTCCACAGTTAGGGCATATATATCTTTCTCTTCTGCCTGATCTAACCACTAAATATATAATAAGCCCTATAAGATTTGGTATAAGTACAGCAATAAGTGTCCAAAGCAATGGATCCAATCCATATTTAAGTGTATCTTTGTATACATAAACACCAATAAGTATCTTCAAAGCAATTATAAGGAAAAATATTAAAATAAGCGGCAAAAATCCCAAAAATGAAAAATTCATATTACTCTCCTCCTAAATAAATGAAATTTAGAATATCATCTTTATAAAAATAAATTATAATTATGTTTGCTGCTAAAGAAAAGGTAAACATAAAGCAGAAGATAATACCGATTATTATACCTATTTCAAAGGCAGCAGCGCATAAAATTATTTCTATTGAAACAAATATGGATGATAGAATAGTAAGCACTAAAATCAGACTTCCATTATTGCTGTGATATATAGCTTCTCTGGTTCTTTCTATAAGTCTTTTGTCTAGTGTCTCTTCCCTTCCTATTTCTTCTTTTAGTATATTATCAACATCAATAAGTCCCATAATATTCCTCCATTAATTTTTTCAATAGTATTTTGCCCTGGTATAATCTTGATTTAACCGTTCCTGTAGGGATATTTAAAATATCAGAAATATCAGTATATGTGAGATCTTTAAAATAAAACAGCAGTATAGGAATTCTATATTTATCATTTAGCTTATTAACACTCTCCATAACTTTTTTATTCCTGTCGCTTTTAATTAAATCTTCCTCAATAGTTATATGCTGATCCGGATAATTATTTATTTCATTTTCTTTTTCCTCAGTGCTTAAAAATATATTTTTCATTTTAAAATGAAGCATTTTTTCTTTTGAATAGCTGTCTCTGTAACAGTTAAGACAAATACTGTAAATCCAATTTTCAAATTTATTTTCTTTTTTATATTTATCAATATTTTTATATACTTTAAACCAGGTATTCTGAAAAAGGTCCTCTGCTTCAAATTTACTTTTGCACAGCTTAACGCAAAGCTTATAAATATAGGGAGAGTATGTCTCAATCAATTTATCCATGATTGTATTCCCATATTCATTATAGTGTTTTATTTTTCCAGCAGTTTCTGCCATGTTAAAATTTTCAATAGCAATCCCCTCCTTCATTTAATTATACTGGTAAAAATTTGATTTTGTTCGGTAATTAAACTTATTAAGCCAAAAAAAATAAGCTTGAAATATTATCAAGTCTTATTTCTTTACGAATTAATTAACTGTCCTCTAAAATGCATCTGGTTTCAAGAATATAATTTTCTTCAATTTCTTTAAATCCCGTGCTTTTATATAAATTAACAGCTTTTATATTTTCCTTATCAACTTTTATTAAGCTAACTGAAAATCCTTCATCTATTATTAGGTTTAACAGATGATGAAGAAAAATTCTGCCAAAACCCTTCCCTTTATATTCATCCAAAATTCCAAAATTAACTATATATGGTTTTTTGTTATCTATTATTATTTGTCCATATCCTATAATCTTATTATTTAGCTGAATGAAAATAGCTCCTTCGTTATAATAATATTTTTGAAGCTCATCATAATATATGTCATCAATGGTCAGCGGAATTCTATTTTTATTGTTGAATATTTTATTTTGTATTTTACATCTAAGATCTTCATCCTTACCAAGAGTTACACTTTTATAAGAAATGCCTTCCCTGGATTCATTAAATCTATCTTTAAGATCAATGCTTAATATCAGAGTTTTATTTCTAAAGTTAAAGCCTATATCATTTAGTGCATCTAATATGTAGGCTTCACCTTTATAATATAAAATATAATCTTTATTCTTATTCCCAATTAATCTTAATATATTTTCTTTTGTTATATTGTCCTTATCTAAATAAAGACTTTGAATTTTATATAAACTCTTTAATAATGGTTTTTCCCATATATATCCAATAAGTTTATCTTCTTTTTTCAATATTCGAACATATTTCCTATAAAACATTTTTTTTAAAACATTTGCTGCATTATAAGTATCAAAAAAATCCAGATTCATAGAATTGAAATCAGATCTTTTAGAATTTAGTTTTTTAAAATTTGATAAATTGTTTTTTTTAAGTGAAATTACTACCATAATTAATTTTCATCCCTTATTATAATCATTAATAAAATTCACAAAATCTTCAATAAATTTTTCTTCTTTATCTTTATATTTTATAATTCTGTAAAGTTTATGATTAAATTTACCTTCACTAAAAGTTTTTTTCTTCAAATATCTTTTTTTACCTATCTTCCAAAACTTATGGGGAAAGGTAATATACGCTAATATTAAGTTCATCTCATCTATTGATATTTTTTTAATTGAGGAATATGATTCCAGTATTGATTTTGCGTAGTTAAAATCCCATTCAAATTCTTTTTTATACATAAGTCTTCTTATAAACTTTGCTAAATCAACTACCTGTACATCTATCATAATACTGTCTAAATCTATTATATAATATTTTACACCTTCCTTCATTATATTTTGATAATAGAAGGAATTATGGCATATGGTTTTATTTTTTTTTGCCTCCTCAAAAAGCTTACTGTAACCAACTTTTTTCAACAAATCCAGTGCCTTTAAGCCCCTATTTCTGTAATAATCCAGGTTCTGCTGATAAATTTTATCAAATTGACTTTTTAATTTCATTTCACATATTATTACATCATACTTAGAAAAATCATTAATATAATTATTTAATAATATAACTGAATTATAAAATTTCCCATTAAACTTTAATTTTTTGTTTTCTATATTTCTAGCTGCCAAATGAAATTTTGCAAGAAGATTAGTGCAATTAATTACTTCTTCAATGCTGTCCATTATGCATTCATTTCCATCAATCCAGGTAGTTACATAAAAAAGAAACTTTTTCGTTTTAATGTAGGTCATTCCATTTTTAGTTTTTATATAATATGCAGTATTTGTAAAGCCTTTTTCTCTTAAATAGTAATTTAGAATGCTGCCGTTTAATATCTTTCTTTCTCCATGTTTCATTTTTTTAAGACAAAAATCTCCTTTTGAAGTTATAAGTTTGTATGCACTTCTAGCCTTAAATATATCATATACCTGAAAATCATACTTTTTTATAACATCCATTAAAAGGCTTCTTTCTTTTGATGTTAACTCATTAATATACTTTACCAGCCTTGTATTTCCCAAGGATAACCCCCTGATATTTCTCTATTAAAATATATTCATTTATATAATTTATAGAATATTTTTAATTATCCGTCTTTAATTTTTAATTTTAATTTTATTGACAGTATACCAAAAATAATATATAATCAATCTTGTCACTTAATAAGGAGGAGTTCCCGAGCGGCCAAAGGGGGCAGACTGTAAATCTGTTATCGATCGATTTCGATGGTTCGAATCCATCCTCCTCCACCATATTGAGCAAAAACCGATGTGTTATCAATGATAATGCGGCGGTTTTTATTTTATAGTGAATAAAATTAACCAAAAAGAGCGTCAGCAAATTTTATTTTGCTTCCGCTCTTTTTAATTACCCTGATTTTATAAATCGTTAACTTCCTTTATGCTGAGTCCAATCTTTTTAGTTTCTATGTTAACATCTATTATCTTGGCTTTAACCATCTGTCCTATCTCTAAAACATCTCCTGGTTTGTTTATTCTCTTGTGGCTTATCTGAGAAATATGAGCTAAAGCATCAACTCCAGGCTCTAATTCTATAAAAGCTCCGAAATCTGCAAACCTTACTACTTTTCCTAAAACTACTGAATCTACCGGATACTTTTCGGATGCATTTTTCCATGGATCCTCAATAAGCTTCTTAAGGCTGAGGGAAAGCTTCTTGTTTTCCCTATCCACATTTAAAACATAAACTTCTATTACTTCGCCTATTTTTAGAATGTCTGAAGGTTTATCAATTCTGCCATAGGATAATTCTGATACGTGAAGAAGTCCATCAACTCCATCAACGTCAATAAATGCACCAAATGGTGTCATTCTCTTAACTTCTCCTTTAACTGTCTGGCCTTCCTCCAGTTTCTCCCAGGTTCCTTCTTCAGACTTTTCTCTTTCCTTCTGCAGAAGAGATCTTCTTGAAGCAACTATTTTTGTATTTCTCTTAACTTCTTTAAACTCAATAATCTGAACCTCTACTGTTTTTCCTACATATTCATTTAAGTTTTCTACGTGGTATAATTCAATATGAGATGCCGGAACAAATATCCTGACTCCTCTGAAGCTGGATATAACTCCACCATTAACAGCTTCCTTAATCGTAACCTTAATTGGCTCCTTCTTTTCAAAAGCTTCTTTAATCTGGTTATAAGCCTCTTGTCTTTCTAATTCTACCTTTGACAGAACTACATACCCATCTTCATTTTTTCTGCTGATAACCTTAACTTCAATGAAGTCTCCTTCTTTGAACAGATCACTTAACTTTTCATTGGGCTCTAAAGTAACTTCTTCAACTGGCAGAAGTCCATCTGCTTTATATCCGATATTTAAATACGCCCCTTTTTCATTAATTGATATTATTTTACCGCTGATTACTGAACCAACGGCAATCCTTCTGTCAAACTTCTCCATAAACTCTAGCTGCTCGTTAAATTCTAGATCCTTTTCATCGCTCATTTTAGTAATTGCCTCCTTAATAATCCATTCAGGTGTTGAAGCCCCAGCTGTAACACCTATTTTATTTATTCTATTATCTTTTATTATTTCATCAGGAATTTCACCTGAATTTTCAACAAAAATAGTGTTTTTACAATTTTCACTGCATATCTTATATAATTTTTTTGAGTTTGAACTGTCTTTTCCCCCTAAAACCACCATGGCATCAACTTTTTTAGATAAGTCCGATGCTGCTTTCTGTCTTTCAGAGGTGGCTGTGCATATAGTGTTGAATGAAAGTATATCTCTTTCACCGCAGCTTACTTTAGCAAGCACTTTATCCCAATTATCTTTTTTCTCTGTGGTCTGGGCTACTATGCATATTCTATCCGGGATTTCTGTTAAATCCTCACCGTCTTTTGTTATTATGGCAGTATTCTGGCACCATCCATTAATTCCCATAACTTCAGGATGATCCTTATCACCTACTATTATTATTCCATATCCCTGGTTAAAATATTTATTAACTTTAATATGAATATTAGTTACAAATGGACAAGTAGCATCTATAATTTCTATTTCCTTATTTTTAAGGCTATCGTATACTTTCTCTCCAACTCCATGAGATCTTATTATAACAACATCTGCTGGTTTTAAGTTTTCTATATCTTCCATGTTAATTGGAAATATATTCTTCTCTTTAAGCTTTTCTACCACATCTCTGTTATGAATAATAGGACCTAAAGTATAAATTTTTTTATTATACCTGACGGCTGCCTGCAAAGCTTCATTTACAGCTCTCTCAACTCCAAAACAAAACCCTGCCTTGCCAGCTAAAACTACTTCCATTATATCACCTTGTCTATGTATGATGATAGTAAATTTACAACTTCCTCTATGGAAAGATAAGAACAATCCACCAAAATTGCATCATCTGCCATCTTCAGAGGATCTGCCTTTCTGTTTGAGTCAATATCATCTCTTCTTATGATATCATTTAAAACATCTTCATACAATACATTAATTCCTTTATCTATTAATTCTTTGTGCCTTCTTTTAGCTCTTTCTTTCGCGCTGGCTGTTAAAAAGAATTTTATTGGTGCATCTTTTAAAACTACAGTCCCTATATCTCTTCCATCCATAATAACACTGTATTTCTGTCCCATTTGCTGCTGAAGGGAAACCATCATTTTTCTAACCTCTGAAACTGCAGCATAATCTGAAACATTTTTGCTTATATATGGAGTGGTTATTTCTTCCTGAACATTATTCCCGTTTAAATAAAGATCATCATTTTCAAAATGCATCTCCAAACCCTTTATAATTTCTATAAGACCTGGTACATCATTAAAGGATATTCCGCAGCTAAGTGCAGAAAGAGTTACTGCTCTATACATGGCGCCTGTATTTATATACATAAGATCATATCTTTTCCCTATCAATTTTGCTATTGTACTTTTCCCGGCTCCTGCTGGTCCATCAATTGCTACATTTAATTTCAAATTATCAGCTCCCATTCATATATAATTCTATAAATATAAATAAAATCCTTTTTTTTACTAAAAATAAGCTTTTTTTCATTCACCGGCCTTTATACCTGAAAGATATCCTGTAGAAAGTGCTATCTGAAGATTGAATCCTCCTGTCAGTGCATCCACATCTATTATTTCTCCTGCAAAATACAAATTAGGTATTAATTTTGATTTCATGGTGGAAGGATCAATAGAATCTACATCTATTCCTCCACGAGTTATTATAGCCTCATCAATAGGCCTGAAACCTTTAATATTAAATGTAAGTTTAGTAAGAGAATCAACCAGTTTTTTTCTTTCTTCCTTTGTAATACTGTTTACCTTCTTATTCTCATCAATTTCTGATAATCTTATTATTACAGGAATCAGCTTTTTAGGAAGCAGCTCATTTAAAGAATTTTTAAAATCCTTATTTAAATTACCGGAAAAATCCCTTTGAATTCTTTTATCCAGTTCATCCTCAAAAAGAGCAGGCTTAAGATTAATTACTCCCTTTAATCCTTTTGCATCCTTAATATAAGAACTTCCTTTAATAACTATAGGACCTGATAATCCAAAGTGAGTAAACAGCATCTCACCGTTTTCTCTATATATTACCTTTTTCTTATCAATTAGTGAAAATTCAACATTTTTAAGTGACAGCCCCTGAAGATCTTTTACATATTCCTCGTAAACTTCCAGGGGAACCAGAGATGGAGTAAGCTTTGTTACCTTATGCCCAATTTTTTCAGCTATCTTATGACCTTCACCGCTGGAGCCGGTCTGAGGATAGGATATACCTCCGGTACATAAAATAAATTTGTCTCCATATATTATTCCTTTATCAGTATTTAATGACTCTATTTTTTCGTCTTTTATATTAAAAGAAACTGCCCTGGTTTTAAGCTGTATTTCTACATTACTTTCTTTTAAATTGTTTTCCAAAGCTCTGATTATATCTGATGATTTATCTGACTTTGGGAAAACCCTGTCTCCTCTTTCCACCTTCAAATTAACTCCATGATTATTAAAATACTCCATGGTATCCTTATTAGTATATGTATAAAGTGAGGAATAAAGGAAATATGGATTGGAAACTATATAATCAAAAAATTCACTAATATCTTTAGATGAGGTAATATTGCATCTTCCCTTTCCTGTAATATATAATTTTTTGCCCAGCTTCTCATTTTTTTCTATTAAAACTACCTCTGAGGTTTTTGAAGCTTCTATCGCTGCCATCATACCTGATGGACCTCCGCCAATTACAATAACCTTATTCAACTTATCACCGCCTATATACTAATTTAATACAGTAATGATAATTAATCAAGGTGCCACCCAGGTCACATTTCACATTTTCAACAAAAAACTATTTTAGAAAGTGAAATGTGACCTGGGTGGCACCTAAAAAAAATTGCCGCCACTTTCGTGGCAGCATTTTTTTTAGTACCATCCTCTAAGTTTCATAGCAGCTGAAACTCTCTTTATTGAGTGCATATAAGCTGCATTTCTCATTGAAACTTTATATCCTTCTTTTATCTTCCAAATATCATTGAAGGCATTGACCATTGCTGCTTCTTCTTTGTCTTCAACTTCTTTTTCGCCCCAATAGTAGCCGTATAAGTTTTGAACCCATTCAAAATATGAAACAGTAACTCCGCCTGCATTGCTTAGTATGTCTGGTGTTATTGTTATTCCCTTATTGAATAAAATTTCATCAGCCTCCGGTGTTATTGGGCCGTTGGCAGCTTCAACTACAAGCTTTGCATTAATCAGATTAACATTGTCCATGGTTATTGAATTTTCTAAAGCTGCCGGTATTAATATATCAACTTTTAATGCCCAGAATTCATTTAATGTAATTTCTTTTGCTCCCGGGAAATTAACCAGCGTCTTATTATTTTTCATATACTCTACAAGAGCTTTTCCGTCTAATCCGTTCTCATTATATATAGCATAGGTTCCTTTTTCTGTTGACCATTCTGATACTGCTGTAACCTTAGCACCCAGCTTTTCACAATTTAGAACTGTAAAAGAACCTACATTTCCAAAACCCTGTACAGCAATCTTGGCTTTCTTCATGTCAATTCCAACTTTTTTAGCAGCTTCCCTTGCAATTACTGCAACTCCAAAGCCTGTTGCCGCATTTCTTCCTTTTGACCCGCCAAATTCCAAAGGCTTGCCTGTAAATGTTCCTACTGCACTATATCCTGTAAGTTTGTTATATTCATCAACCATCCAGCTCATTATCTGACCGTTTGTATTAACATCCGGTGCCGGGACATCAACTTTTTCCCCTATCAGCTTATATATTTTATCTACATATCCTCTGCTTAATCTTTCTAATTCACCCTGAGATAATGTTTTAGGGTCAACAATTATTCCGCCTTTTCCTCCTCCGTAAGGAATTCCGGTTACAGAACATTTAAATGTCATCCATATAGATAGTGCTTTAACTTCTTCTATGGAAACGTTTTGATGGAACCTAATACCACCCTTAGTTGGGCCAACAGCATCATTATGCTGTGATCTGAATCCTTTAAATACTTTGATTGATCCATCATCCATTCTGACAGGAATTGATACTTCAATTACACGAAGAGGCTCTTTCAGTATTTCATAAACAGCAGGCTCCATACCCAATTTATCGCAAGCTTCCTTTACTTGTCTTTGAGCATTTTCAAACGGATTTAAATTTTCTTTTGACATATAACTACCTCCTAAATGAATTTATTATTTCATTCCTCACAAGTTAATGAAATTCTTCTTTCTTATAATGTATATATTCTATGTCAAATTAAATATTCCTTCTTATTTTATAAAAAAAATAAAAAAATCTGCAGATAGCAGATTTAATTTTTTGTTGAAATTTTATAATTCCTATAGAGTAAAAAAATTAGGAACGCCTCCTAATTTTCCATATCGCCGTTTTTATCAGAATATACTTTATATTCCTGCCATATATTTTCTAAATCATTGAAGGTTGTAGATATTTTTTCTTTTTCATTAAGTCCAACTGCAACTATTAAAGCATTTATTATGCTCATAGGAGCTACAAGAGAATCCACAAAGGAAGCCATGTTGCTTTGAGCTATAAGTGTACAATCGGATCTGGAGGCTAGTGGGGAAAGCAGGCTGTCTGTAAGGGATACTACCTTTGTCCCTCTGCTTTTCACAAAACTTATTGCCTCTATTGTTGTATTTGTATATCGGGGAAATCCAATTCCTATTAATAAATCATCTGATGATATATTAATAAGCTGCTCGAATATATCTGATATACCATAGGATACAACCTTCACATTGTCCAGGATTAAGTTTAAATAAAATCCTAAAAACTCTGCAAGTACTGTTGAGCTTCTAAGCCCTAATATATATATTTTTTTAGCCTTAAATATTGATTCAACTATTTCTTCAAAGTTTTTAGCGTTTATCTTTTCCATAGTCGATCTTATATTTTCTATGTCTGCCTTTAAAACTCCCTTTAATGTGGTTTCTTCATTTCCAAAACTGTTGGAAAGCTCTATTCTCTGAACTGTTGTAAGCTTTGTCTTTATAAGCTCCTGAAGAGACTTTTGAAGAGTGGGGTAACCTGAAAATCCTAATTCATTTGCAAATCTGACTACGGTAGACTCGCTTACACCAACGCTTACTCCTAGTTTTGCAGCGGTCATGAATGCTGCCTTATCATAATGTTTTAATATATATTCGGCTATCAGCTTTTGCCCTTTGCTAAGCCTGGGAAATTTTTGCTGAATTGTTCTCATAAGATCTTTACTGTTTTCGCTCATAATATATCCTCTCTAATGTTGCATTTTTTCTTTCATTTTAACATTAAATGCATTATTATTCAACATTTCCGTACTATTTAGAGGGATTTTAAATAATTTATTTCATTATTTGTAAGTATGCGGTATTTCCCCCTGGAAAGTTTCCCTAGATAAATTTTCCCGATCTGCATTCTTTCCAAATAAATCACCTTAAAGCCTGCTGACTCCAGCATTCTTCTTATCTGCCTGTTTTTGCCTTCATGTATTATTATTTCGTAGCTGCTGTCTTTTCCTTCATCTATAACTTTCAATTTGCAGGGTCTCGTTACATATCCTCCTATATCTATGCCGTTTTCCAACTTTTCTATGTCATCATGAGTTAGTTTTCCGTTTATAATAAACCTATATAATTTATCTATATTTTCTCTGGGATGAATTACTTTATTATATATTTCTCCGTCATTTGTAAGCAGAATTAAGCCGCAGCTGTCATAGTCCAGCCTTCCAATAGGATATATCCTCTCCTGCACCGGGACTAAGTCAATTATGGTTTTTCTTCCTCTGTCGTCTGTTACTGATGACAGAAAGCCTGCCGGTTTATTTAAAGCTATATATACCTTATTTTCCTCTTCTTTAATAATCCTGTCATCTAAAAGAACAATGTCCTTATCTTTGTCTATCTTATATCCCATCTCAGTTATAACCTGTCCGTTTACTTTAACCCTTCCGGATAAAATTATCTCCTCACATTTTCTTCTTGAGGCTACGCCGCAGAGAGCCATATATTTTTGCAGTCTTCCCATGAAATCACCTAATCTAAAGCTTTTGGATTATATATTCTTCTTTTGTCTAATGTCCATATTCCATCAGTAAATTCTCCCTTAGGCGTATCAGATAGTGCCTTTCCTATATCAAACATGGTAGCATCTATTTTATCAATATAGTGAAGAATTTCTGCCTCTTTAAGCATTGGCTTTTTAGGGCTGCCATATTCAGGCTCATAGTGATGAGTCAGAACCATATGCTCAAGCAGAAGAACTATTTCTCTGTCTGCCTTTAGCTTTTCTCCAACTATTTCTATATTCTTAATTCCTTCAATTATGTGACCCAGCATTTTTCCCTCAAAGGTATAATCTTCAACTATACCTAATTCTGAGGAATCCATTTCATCAATTTTTGCAATATCATGGAGTATTATTCCTGCATATAGAAGGTCTGTATTCAAAAATGGGTATACCTGACTTATTTTTTCCCCCAAAACCAGCATAGTAGATACGTGGTATAAAAGGCCTCCCTTTATGGAGTGGTGGTTTTTCATGGCAGCAGGATAAAATATCAGCTTATCCCTGTACTCATCAATAATATAAGATACTATATTTTTGATGTCTTTATTCTCAATTCTGCTGATATAGTTTTCAATAGTATTTAACATATCTTCTGCAGGAATCGGTGCTGCAGGAACGAAATCCTCTATTTTTACGTTGTCCTCTTCATTTGTCATTCTTATTTTAGAAATATTAAGCTGAAGATTATTGGAATAGTTTATTACTTCTCCTTTTACCTTTACCAGAGAGTTTTTTGAGAATTCACTTTCTTCCAGTTTATAATCCCATATCTTACTGTTTACTTCTCCTGTTTTATCTGCTAATACCATATCTAAATATTTAGAATTATTTTTTGACTTTTTTAGCTCTACTTCCTTAATAATGTAATAGCCTTGAATAGTAAAGCCCTCTCTGAAATTTCCTATTACTGCATTTTCAACTAACATAACATCCTCCTATTCTACTTTTACAGTCTCATCTATAGAAAACAAATATAAGTATTTTTCTTTAACTTTTTTGTTTGTCATCTTTTCTATTGCCATTTTGTAAAAATTAAGCTGCTCTTTATATCTGTCTGCTAAAATATTTTTGCTGCTCTTATCACACTTATCTGTTTTATAATCTATTAATATAATATCCTGTCCCTCATAAAAAAAGCAGTCTATTATTCCCTGAACAAGAACCTTTTCATCTTTGTATGGATCATTTATAAGCTCTTTATATATAACTCCTGCGGGAACCTGCATTATAAAGTCCCCTTCTCTTATAACTTTATCTGAAGATGAAAGCCTTTTTCCTAAGGAACTGCTTAAAAATGTTTTTATTTTGCCTGTTTCTATAATATCCCTTTGACTCTCTGTAATATACCCATTATTAAATATTCTTTCTATCTCAGTTTTTATCTCTTCATCAGTTTTAACTTTAAGATTAAGCTTCTCAAGAAAAGCATGATAGGCCGTTCCTCTTTCTGCTCCAATCAGCTTGCTGTCCTGCTGCAAAAATATTGGTTTTTTATGAAGGTTCCCCGGGAATATTTGTTTTGCATCATTATCTTCCCTTAACATAATGCTTTTAATTTCTGATACAGAAAGCTTTGATGGAACCTGGGATGATAAAACATATGGGTATCTGTAGCTTAATTTATCTTCAATTTCCTTTTTAATATTATCCTTAAGCAGGAAATTCGTTTTAGTGTCATCAGGTCCTTCTTTAGATGCTTCAAATTCTGAAGCATTATGGTAATATGTTTCAAATAATCCATCATCATGAGCTATGCAGGGACCTATCCAGTCTAAGAAGCTGTTTGCATTCATTACAGAGCTTTTAGACATATTATCATCAAATATTACATCTTCCCATTTTCCCTTATTTTTATCAATATCAGATACAACACCTGTTAGTATAAGCCTTTCCCTGGCTCTTGTAAATGCTACATAAAGTATCCTCATCTCCTCTGAAAGATTTTCTGTTTTTATTCTTCTTGACAGCGATGATTTTATAAGAGAGGGGTATGAAATTTTTCTTTCTAAATCTACTACATTTGTTCCTATTCCTAAATCTTTATGAAGGAGTATGCTCTTTGTAGAATCAGAAAGATTAAACCTTTTCCCTAATCCTGCCAGAATAACTATAGGAAATTCTAAGCCTTTGCTCTTATGGATACTCATTATCCTGACTACATTATCCATTTCTCCAAGTATTTTTGCACTGCTGTAATCACCACTTGATTTTACTATTTTATCTATCAGATTTACAAATCTAAAAAGATTGCTGCCTGTCTTTTTAAATTCTCCCGCCTTTTGAAATAAAAGCCTTAAATTTGCCTGCCTTTGAACTCCTGCAGGAAGTGTTCCTACATATCCATAGAAAGCAGTTTTAGTCATAAGATGCCATATAAATTCATCCAGAGGCATTATGCCGGACAGTTTCTTAAAATATTTAAATTCATTTAAAAAGAAATCTATTTTATCTTTTAAATCAGGATCCGCTGATGCCTTTGTCAGTGCCTTAAAGAAAGGTCCTTTAAATAAATACTGTCTTATCTTTCCTAAATCTTCTGAGGAGAACCTGTATATGGGAGACCTTAAAATCGAAACAACAGGTATATCATTTAAGGGGTTATCAATGGCCTTCAAATAAGAGCAAACAAGCTTTATTTCTAAGGTCTGAAAAAACGTACTTCCCCCATCTGAGTAGGCCGGGATATCTCTTCTTTTAAATTCATCAGATATTGCCCCTGATATATTAACTGTTGACCTAGAGAGCACTGCTATGTCCCTATAGGATATTTTTCTCAGTCCCTTTATGTTTTTGTCATATACTCCATAATTACTGTCAATAAGCTTTTCTATAATATCTGCAATCAGTGATGCTTCCAAGTCTTCCTTTTGCGTAAATTCCTGCTGATCACCTTTATCAATCAGGTGAAGTTCAATTCCGCCGGAAGACATGAGTCCTGTATCTATTTTTGCAGCATAATCTGCTCCCAGGTAAAGCATCTCATCCTGATTATAGTCGATTTCTCCAATTTCGCTGCTCATAATGTTTTTAAATATAAAATTTGTTCCATCTATTATTTCTTTTCTTGATCTGAAATTTTTATTAAGGAGAATTTTAACAAACTGCTGATCTTTATTTAATGAGTATTTTTTATATTTTTCTAAAAATATCTCCGGGTTTGCCTGGCGGAATCTGTATATACTTTGCTTTACATCTCCTACCATAAAAAGATTCTGATGACTCAAATTTTCTTTAGATATAAGGTTTATTATGGTTTCCTGCACGTTATTGGTATCTTGATATTCATCTACCAATACTTCATAGAAATCTTCCTTAAGCTTTACTGCAGCTTCCCTTTCTATTATCCTGCCATCTTTATTTTCTGCTAATATTTCAAGGCAAAAATGCTCTATATCATTAAAATCTATCAGGTTTTTTTCTTTTTTCTTATCACTATATTTATTCATAAAGCTGATGGTCAGATCAATAAGCCTTTCTACCCTGGGATAAAGGTCATCTATCTGTTTTTTTATTATTTCGGAACTTAGAGATCCTATATCTTCTCTTATGCCTCCTATGCCCTTTTTAACGCTGTCTCTGTTTTTTTTCACCTTATCCTTTAGTATTTCATCTGCTCCTTTTTTGCAGCGTCCAATAGTGCTAAAACTAATTTTATCAATGCCTTCTGACAGACTTTGGAAAGATTCTTTTGATTCTTCCAAAAGATTACTGATGTTAAATAAATCCTGATTTAAAGTATCCAGGTAAGATTCAAAATCTGTCTCATCCTTTATCAGATCAATTGAGCAAAGCATACTGCCTTTAAATCCTTTCAGCTCAATTTGTATGCTTTCTACTAGATTTTTTGCCCATTTAGTATCTGAGAAATTAAAATTCTCATCTGTCTTATAATCATCTTTAATACTACTTAGCCAATTTTGGGGATATGGTGAGGATATTGCATATTTATATATGGACATAACTGCAGTTTTAAGTCCATCGTCATTTTTCTTTGAAGAGTAAGCTTCAATTAAATTTAGAAATTCCTCATCTTCTTCTTCGTAGCATTCTTCAAAAAGCTCCTCTATAGCTTCCTCTGCTATTAAGGCCAGCTCTGTTTCTTCTCCTATTCTAAAATCCGGATCAATATCTATTTTCCCAAAATTATTTTTAATAACACTTAGGCAGAAGGAGTGGATTGTTTCAATATTTGATCTGTTAAGAAGAATAATCTGCTTCTGGAGATCTAAGATTGGATTATTCTCTATTTCCTCTTCTAATGCGTTTCCTATTCTCTCTCTCATCTCTGAGGCTGCTGCATTTGTAAATGTAACCACAAGCAGCTTGTCTATATCAACTTTATCTTCTTTTATTAATTTAATTATTCTGTTTACAAGTACAGCTGTTTTCCCTGAGCCTGCTGCAGCTGAAACTAAAATATTTTTATTTCTTAAATTTATTGCTGACAGCTGATCCTCTGTCCAATTATTTTTCCCCATTATTTAATCTCCTCTCTTATTTTTAAGAGAACATCCTCATCACTTATTTGTCTTAAATAGTTATAGCTGCATCCTTTACTCCCTGGATCAAACTGACATATTGATGAATATGGACAAAAGTCACAAGCTGAGCTTGTTCCAGTGACTACCGGGTATGCCTTTATATCACCCTGAAGCATCCTGTCACAGCTTTCCTTAATCAGCTTCTCAAGATAAGTTCTTAAATCCTCAAAGTCTGCTTCACTTAAGACTGATGAGGCTTTTGAGAGAGATCCGTCATTGTTTAATTTAACAGGAATAGAAAAGGATGCTCCGGATATAGCGTTATCCATTTTCCTTATAATATTAATATCAGAGGTGGAGGCCCCTTTCATTCTAAAGCTTTTATTTATCTCATCTTCAATTACTTCATCAGGTATATTAAACTTGCTCTTTACTATTGGGTCATCCAGTTTAAAATAGAACATTCCCGCTGGCAGTCCCTTCTCATTGCAAAGTGCTACATGGAGATATAAAAGAAGCTGAATTGCAGTTCCATAATATAAATCGTTCAGGCTAAAGTCCTTTATTCCGGATTTGTAATCTATTATTCTAATATAAGTTTCCCCATCCTGCTTAAAAACGTCAATTCTGTCTATTTTTCCAATTATATTAACTATTTCTCCATGATTTAGTTTTATGCAAAGTGGAGTAAAGCTGCTTTCATTATTAAATTCCTTTTCAATATATTTTGGCTTAAAGGAGCTGCTTTTTAAGCCTAAAACTATTATTTCAATAGTTTTAACTGAAAGAGATATAAGCCTTTCTTTAAAATATTTATAACGGGAACTGCTTTCAAACACACTTCCTTTTGAATTATTAATATATATATCAACTAAGCTTCTCACTGATTTTTTAATATCATCCCTGTTTAGTTCATCCCAGCTTCTTCCGCTTTCCAATATGTCCTTAGAAAAATATTCTAGGATAAAATGGAGGAACGAACCAATATCCAGCCCTGACAGGCTAAATTCCTGCCTTTCCTTTAGATTTAATCCATATTTAGCATAATATGAAAAAGGACATTTTAAGTAGGTTTCAATCCTTGAAGCGCTGAAATTTAAATTCCCATAAAGTTTAGGTGCAATTTCTCCTATGCTTGTATTATCCCTATATTTTATACTGTCAAAAGCTCTCTTCACTCTTTCCTTATATTCAGTATCCTTCAAGAAAAAGCTGAATACATGATCAAAATCTTCATTGTTTTCTTTATTAACATTTAAAAGAAGCCTGTTAAATGTAGGAAGCTTTGAAGATATTATTACTTCATCTCCCTGATTTAATAAATCACTTTCTTCTTCTATATTTGTAAACAGCTTTTTTATTCTGTTAATAATATATGATGGCCTTAGAGCCTTACCTTCTTCATCAGATACCGCATAGGACAGATAAAGTTTATCTGAGCTTAATGTCAGCGTCTTATAAATAAGGTACTGCTCATCATAGACTTGGTTCTTAGTGGTTTTGGCCAGCTCTATGTTCATTTTTTCCAGAGCTTCCCTGTCGGTGTCCTTGAGTATTCCCTCCTCTATGCCCCCCCTGGGAAATACACCATCATTTATTCCCAGCAGAAAAAGAGCCTTAATATTTGAACTTCTTAATCTGTCGCAGGAGCTTACAATTACTTCATCTATTGCAGCCGGTATTACCCCTATCTTTTTATCATCAAAGCCGCTTAGCAGAATATTCATAAAATCTTCGAAAGAGGCTTCAGTATCTCCCATTACTTCAACAATCTGATCCAGGGTAGCTAAAACTATATTATAAATTTGTTTGTATTCCAGTCCAAAGCTGATAAATCCCTGGTTATTATAATCTTCAATAAGTCTTAGAATCTGATTATATAAATCTATATCCTCCATAAACTCATATAAGGTTTTTGCATACTCCTTTATGCTGTGCTGCCCCTTAACACTATTTAAGATTTTGCTTATGGGCTTAACCACAGTTTTTCTTATTTCATTTATTTCTGAGAGGCTGTCTTCAAATCCATAGGCTTTATATTCAAAGGTTTCCTTCCATTTATTCCTGCCTCTTATCCCTGATGCTATTATGTAATTTTCAAGAAGTGATATGTCCCCATCTGTTAGTCCTAAAAGTCCGGTTTTGAGTAGTGTGAATACTCCATCATAACTCCAGTTATTTTTGTATATCTTAAGAAGAGAATTAAAAAGCAGTACGATTATATTGCCGGTTATTTCTTTTTTATCATCTGTGAAATTTGGTATTTCATATTCCTTGAAAACAGAATTTATTATACTTTTATATAGATCCAGATCTCTGGTTACAACAGCTATTTCTTTAAATCTCAGGCCTTCATCACGGATTAATCTTATAATTTCATCTGCGGCATGAATAACCTCACCAAACCTGTTAATACTCCTGAAAAGCTTAATATTTTTTACAGCCCCTTTATTTACCCGATTAGGATAGGAGAAAAATTCCTGCTCTAAAAAGGAAAGATCAGGATTATCTTTAAATCTTCCCTGCCCTTTCAGGAATATTGGTTCTTCAATAGGAATATTATTTTCTTCTAAAATTCTGTTTATCCTGTCTTCCGTGTTTTTTATATCAGCAAAAATTATATTGTCTTTGTTTATGTCTTCATAATTTAATGTAATGTTTACCATGCTTGATAATTTTAAAATACGGCTTAAAATCTGATACTGAACAGGAGTAAAGCTTTTAAATTCATCAATGTACACAATGGAATTTTTAAACACATCAAAGGCAGAATCCTGATTTAATAAAAATGATAAATTATCTTCAATATCAATAAATCTGTCCTTAATTTCTGTCTCTAATTCACTGTAAATTAAGTTTATATCCCCTAATTTGTCCTTAAGCTCTGAGTCTTCCATATCATTTATAACAGCATCCAGTGTTTCAGCTGATACATTAAACCTTTTAAACTCAGATATAAGTCCTGAAATAATACCTGTAAAACCTTTTTTTTGAGCTGCCATGGAGAAGGTTTTAAATTCTGCTTTCTTCCTTTTTAGTATTTCATATATAAGCATACTTCTTCCGGAGCTGTCCAAATAATTTCTGTTAATAAAACCTAAGTCCTTTAAAATATCTTTTGCCATCTTTTTAAAGTCCCAAATTATAATTTTATTGCTTTTGTCTTCTTTTAAAAGGCTGAAGATATTTTTCTGAGCCATATATGAATACTGCTCTGGGATAAGCAGTATTATTTTTTTTTCTTCATCTTTTGTTACTTCTCTTTTTATGTCATTTAAACAAAACAGGGTTTTTCCGCTTCCAGCTTTTCCATATATAAATCTTAAACTCATTTTTTCACCACCTAAATACATTTTAATATTAATTCATGTAGATTTACAGCTATTTCTGATATAATTTAATCAGGGTGATAGTATGAAAGAATATGGTCTTGTTTTAGCAGGGGGAGGAGCCAAGGGTGGATATGAAATTGGCGTCTATAAATCCCTTATTAAAAATAATATAAATATTAAAGCAGTAGCAGGAGCTTCCGTTGGAGCATTAAATGGAGCCATGATTGTACAAGGTGACTACGAAAAGGCAGCAGAGCTTTGGAAGAATATAAATGTGCAGAATGTAATCAACTTGGAAAAACTTAGAGT
>JBAXYJ010000018.1:0-20686 GCA_041670885.1 Clostridiaceae bacterium | reverse complement strand
TGGCAACTGGAAAAGCAACAGAGGCAGTAGCAAGACAGCCTGAAGCAGAAGGTAAAATCAGTAAATTACTGTTACTTGGATGTGCGCTTGCAGAAGCAACCGCAATATATGGTTTTGTTATCGCAATATTAATTATTATGTTCCTGAAATAGAAGGAATAGAGAAAAGAAAGGTAGGCGAGAGCTTTGCTGAGATTAGATTATAATCTTTTATTCACAGTTATAAATTTACTTGTTCTCTATCTCTTAATGAAAAAATTCTTGTTTGGACCAGTAAATGCCATACTGAAAAAAAGAAAAGATTTGGTGGATAAGAAGTTTGCAGATGCCAGTCTTACAAAAGAAAATGCATTAAAAATGAAGGATCAGTATGAAGCATCTTTAAAATCTGCAAAAGACGAATCAGCACAAATAGTTGCAGATGCAAAGGAACGTGCAAGAATTGAACATGATAAGATAATTAAAGAGACAGAAGTCGAAACTGAAAAAATGTTGGGAAATGCACGGCAAAATATTGAACTGGAACAAAGCCGCGCACTACGTAAGATGCAAGCTGAAATTGTAGGGCTAGCAATAGCTACTGCAGCAAAAATAGTAGGTGAGGAAAGTACAGCAGAAAGTAATCAGAAACTATATGACCAATTTTTGACAGAAGCAGGTGAATTATATGAATCAAAAGTCAATTGATTATGTACAGATGCTTTTAGATCTCTCTATATCTAAAGAAATCGTAAAGCAGACTGCAGATATTTTTGCGGCATTGCCTGAAATTCGGATGGATTTTACTAATCCTGTAATATCTGTTGAAAAGAAACACGCCATAATTGAAAAAGTATTTCCAAAAGAAATACGTGATTTCTTAAAGATTTTATGTGATAATGAAAATTTTGATTTGCTGGATGAAGTTTTTGCAGCATATAAAGAGCAGTCAGAAGAAAACAGGGATATACTGAATGTAACAATTTCCTATGTAACGATGCCTGATGATGCACAGCTTACAAAGATCAAAGATTTTCTGGCAAAAAAATATAACAAGAATATTGATAAAATAGAAATTGAACTAAAAGAAGAACCTGAACTTTTAGGTGGTTTTATAATTAGAGCCGGTAACCAGCAATATGACTGGAGTATGCGGGGACGACTTGAACAGATGAAACAGCAGATTGCAGGCGGAAACATCGCTCTATCAAGTTCAAATGAAATTATAGCCATTCTTAAAACGGAGATTGAAAAGTCGGAGTTTGAAAAAACTGACAGAGAGATTGGAAGCGTAAAAAAAGTTGGTGATGGTATCGTTACTGTAGATGGTATTGATCATGCAATGTACGGTGAAATAGTTATTTTTGATACCGGCGTAAAAGGAATGGTACAGGATATCAGATTAAATGAAATCGGAATTATTCTGTTTGGACGTGAAACCGGTATGAAAGAAGGTACACGTGTAATCAGAACCGGTAAAAATGCAGGTATTCCCGTAGGAGATAAATTTTTAGGAAGAGTTATTGATGCTTTAGGTGCTCCTATAGATGGAAAGGGCGAGATTGCCTCTGATGACTATCGCCCAGTTGAAAACAATGCACCAGGCATAGTAGACAGAAAGTCAGTTAATCAGCCTCTTGAGACTGGTATACTTGCCATAGACTCTATGTTTCCTATTGGACGTGGGCAAAGGGAACTTATAATTGGAGACAGACAGACAGGTAAAACAACTATTGCCACTGATACTATAATAAACCAGAAGGGTAAGGATGTAATCTGCATTTATGTAGCAATTGGCCAGAAGTCATCTACTGTGGCTAAAGTAGAAAATACTTTGAGAAAGTATGATGCAATGGATTATACAATCATAGTAGCTGCATCAGCAAGTGATCCGGCATCGCTGCAGTATATTGCTCCTTATTCCGGAACTGCAATGGCAGAATACTTTATGTATAAGGGGAAAGATGTATTAATAATTTACGATGATTTGTCAAAACATGCTGTAGCATACAGGGCACTTTCTCTGCTGCTTGAACGTTCACCAGGACGTGAGGCTTATCCGGGCGATGTTTTCTATCTGCATTCAAGATTGCTTGAAAGATCAAGTAAGCTGACTAAGGAATTAGGAGGAGGTTCCATAACGGCACTTCCTATTATTGAGACACAGTCAGGTGACGTTTCTGCATATATTCCAACCAACGTAATATCTATTACAGATGGTCAGATTTTCTTGGAAAGTGACTTGTTCTTTTCAGGGCAGCGTCCTGCAGTTAACGTAGGTCTTTCTGTATCCCGTGTAGGCGGAGCAGCCCAGACGAAAGCGATGAAAAAAGCTTCCGGAAGTATGCGTGTAGATCTTGCACAATATCGTGAAATGGAAGTCTTCACTCAGTTCAGTTCTGATTTGGATGAAGCCACACAGGAACAGTTAAGCTATGGCAAACAATTAATGGAAATGTTAAAACAGCCATTATGCCACCCTTTAAGTATGGCTAAACAGGTTATATTACTTTATGTGGCTACAAAAAAAGGAATGATGGGTATTGATATAAAGAATTTTAAGGAATATCGGAACGGATTATATGAATTCTTTGAAGAGTCTCATCCTGAAATAGTACAGGAACTGGAAAACTCGAAAAAGCTGACTGATGAACTTGCTGCAAGTATATTAGAGGCAGCAGCCGAGTATAAGAGCAGGTGGTAATATGTCAAATGCAAGGGAAATACAAAGCAGAATAAACAGTGTAAAGGATACAATGAAGATTACTAATGCTATGTATATGATTTCTTCTGCTAAATTAAAAAAGGCTAGAAAGGATCTGGAGAACACTGAACCATATTTTTATGCTTTGCAGGATGCTATTGTAAGGGTTATGAAGCGAATACCGGATGATATCGGGCTGATTTATTTTGATGATAAACCTGAAAAAATTGATAACAGGAAAAAGGGCTATATTGTCATTACAGGAGATAAAGGTTTAGCCGGAGCATATAATCATAATGTTATTAAACTTATTGAAGAGGAACTTAAAACAGAAGGAGAGCATGTTGTATTTGCTGTTGGACAGGTAGGAAGAAGCTATTTTGAAAATAAAGGGATTTCCTATGATACCGATTTTAAATATACAGTTCAGAATCCTACTATGCATCGGGCAAGAGTTATTTCTGCAAGGATTGTTCAAATGTATAGGCAGCAGGAACTTGATGAAGTTTATGTTATCTATACAAGGATGATCAACAAAATGGAGAGCCAGGCTGAAATACAAAAGATTTTGCCTTTAACAAAAGCAGATTTTCGTGATGAAAATGATGCAGGCGAAACTCAAGATGAAACAAATTATCTGCCAACTCCATTTGATGTTTTAAATAATATAGTACCTAACTATGTTACAGGATTTATTTATGGAACCTTGATACAAGCATATTCCAGTGAGCAGAATGCCAGGATGATGGCAATGGAATCAGCTACTAGTAATGCAAAGGACATGTTAAAAGAATTGTCAATTATTTATAACAGAGTGCGGCAGGCTGCAATTACTCAGGAAATTATAGAAGTAATCAGCGGCAGCAAAGCACAGAAAAGGAAGAAGCTATGAATAAAGGAAAAATAGTTCAAGTTTTAGGACCGGTTGTAGATGTTGAATTTACGGGAAGCAATCTTCCCAATATAAAAGAAGCATTAGAAATAAATAATAATGGTAAGAAATATGTTATGGAAGTAGCATACCATATCGGTAAAAATACAGTGCGCTGTATCATGATTTCTTCAAGTGATGGTCTTTATAGAGATATGGAAGTCGTGGCTACCGGTGTAGGAATAAGAGTACCTGTTGGAAAGCAGACACTTGGCAGGCTATTTAACGTTACAGGAGATACTATTGATAAAGAGAAGCCTTTAGATAATGAGACAAAATGGGAAATACACAGAGAACCACCAAGTTTTGAGGATCAAAATCCTGTTGTAGAAATCTTGGAAACAGGAATAAAGGTTGTCGACCTTCTTGCACCTTATGCAAAAGGCGGTAAAGTTGGTCTATTTGGCGGAGCTGGTGTAGGTAAGACCGTATTAATACAGGAATTAATACGAAATATTGCAACAGAACATGGTGGATACTCTGTCTTTACTGGTGTAGGAGAGCGTTCCAGGGAAGGTAACGATTTATGGACTGAGATGAAAGAGTCAGGAGTGCTTGCAAAGACCGCTCTGGTGTTTGGACAGATGAATGAACCACCAGGAGCACGTATGAGAGTAGCAGAAGCAGGACTTACTATGGCTGAATATTTCAGAGATGTGGATCACCAGAATGTATTATTATTTATTGATAATATATTCCGTTTCGTGCAGGCAGGTTCTGAAGTTTCAGCACTTCTTGGACGTATGCCTTCAGCAGTAGGATATCAGCCTACGCTGGCAACAGAAATGGGTGATCTGCAGGAAAGAATAGCATCAACCAAGAATGGTTCTGTAACTTCAGTGCAGGCAGTATATGTACCGGCAGATGATTTGACAGACCCGGCGCCGGCAACAACCTTTGCCCATCTGGATGCTACTACAGTACTTTCAAGAAAGATTGTGGAACAGGGTATTTATCCTGCAGTTGATCCTCTGGAATCTTCTTCAAGAATATTAGAGGCTGATGTTGTAGGTGAGGAACATTACAATACAGCTGTAAAAGTTCAGGAAATTCTGCAGAAGTACAAAGAATTACAGGATATAATTGCTATTCTTGGTATGGAAGAACTTTCTGATGAAGATAAGCTTACGGTTTACAGAGCAAGAAAGATTCAGAAATTCTTATCTCAGCCATTCCATGTGGCAGAAGTCTTTACAGGAATTCCTGGTCAGTATGTTCCTTTATCAGAGACTATTCGTGGTTTTAAAGCAATAATTGATGGGAAAATGGATGAATATCCAGAATGGGCATTTTTCAATGTAGGAACCATTGATGAGGTTGTAGAAAAATCAAAGAAAGGTCAATAACTGGTAACAGATGAGGTGGAAAAATGGATACCTTTGAACTTAGAATCATTGCCATTAATAAAATATTTTATGAAGGCCAGTCAAAACAGTTAATATTACCAGCAACTGATGGATTAATGGGTATCATGGCACATCATGAAGATGCTGTTATAGCTGTAAAAGTGGGAGAGATACATATTCAAACTTCCGATGACAAATGGATTTTTGCCATAACAGGTGCCGGCCACATTCAGGTCGCTAAGAATAAGGTAATTATGATTGTGGATACAGTGGAACGTCCGGAGGAAATTGATGAACGAAGGGCGTTGGAAGCAAAAGAACGTGCATTAGAAGAGCTTCGTCAGAAACAGAGTATTTATGAGTATTATATGTCAAAAGCAAATCTGGCCAGGGCAATGGAACGATTAAAAGTAAAAAAGAAATATACATCAGGATTATAGCACCCATATGGGTGCTTTCCTGTTAAACCGGGCAAAAAAATACCCAGCTGGCAGGGAAAGTGAATCTTATTAGCTAAACGAGTTCACTAGCTGCTAATAAATTTAAAAATTATATAATTTATTCAAATAATATTAATCCTCTATAAAAAACATTAGAAATTTTTTATAGAGGTTTTTTTGCATTTAAAAAACTCTGTATATATGGAAAATCACAAAACATACTTTTTATCATATAATTACAGAAAGAGGACAAAACCTGTGAAAAATCTGGAAAAGAACAAGAAATATGCATAGTTATAATTAGCTTAGAAATTTTCTGGTGAGATAATAGGGGATTAAAAAAATATCCCTATAGAGGAAGAGGTAATGTGAATGGATTTTAAAGTTTATAATCCGGGAAATAAAAAACCATATGTAAAAAGGGTTCATACGGACTCTATAATACTACACCATGCAGCTGCGATAACTTGCACTCCAGGTGACATAGTAAGGTGGCATTTGGACAGGGGGTTTAATGGAGCTGGTTATAATTGGTTTGCAGCAAAGAATGGAATAATATATCAGCTAAGACCAATTTGGGCAATTGGAGCCCATACAATAGGTTGGAACAGCAAAAGCATTGGAATTTGTGCTGAAGGTAACTATGAGACTGAGGTTTCTATGCCTGAAATTCAGGCTAAATCAATAGCTGAGATTATAGATTACTGTAATGATTACTATAAAGTGAAATTGAATTTATATGGACATAGACAAAAATGCGCAACTGCCTGCCCTGGAAAGAATTTTCCGTTTAATAGGATATCAGAATTATCACTTGACTCTGAGGCTATAATAAAACTGCCATATCCGGGGGGATTTCTTAAATATATTCCTAAAAAGCTTATGAAAGGTACAAATGTAATGTCAGTTCAGCAGAGATTAAACAATTTAGGTTTTAACTCTGGAACTGCAGATGGCATATTTGGACCTAAAACTCTGTCCGCTGTAAAGGCATTTCAAAAAGGTAAAGGAATAGAAATAGATGGAATAGTAGGACCGATTACTTGGAGTAAACTTTTTGATTAGGAGGTAGTGATGAATATTTTAGGATTAATTATATTAGCACTTATAGCAGAGTCTGTATGGGAAACTCTAAAGATGACATGGCAGGATGGAAAGCTTGATATAGACAGAATAGGAGCATTGGTTGTGGGACTCTTACTGGCCTTTGGCAGCAATATTGATCTTATGACTGTATTTGGAGTTCCTGCTGTAGTACCATACCTGGGTACAATTCTTACCGGACTATTAATATCCAGGGGAGCTAATTTTGTACACGATATAATAGCCAGCGTAAACAATCTTAAACAGAATACTAAAGTATAGCCTCATATATATAATCATTTTTAAAAAGAGTTGTTCAATAGAATGGCTCTTTTTGTAAGGCGTAAAACTAGGTAATATTCAGATAAATTGAATATAATTTAAATTTATGGTATGATTTTAGAGTATACTTATTTATAAACAAGGGGATGAAAATATTGAGGAACGTAGGAGTAGTTGTTGATAATATTGAAACATGGTATGAATCTCAAATTTTTAGTGGTATTAAAAAGATGGCCAGGGAAAAAAATATAAATCTTTTTGTTTTTTGTGGTATGCAGTTAGAATCAAGAAATAAAGATGAGGCAGAAAATAATGTCATCTATGATATTATAAATACAGATAAATTAAATGGACTGATAATGCTGACAGGTAATTTATTTAACTATGCCCATAAAGAGGAAAAGGAAACATTTTTAAAGAAGTTTGAAAATATTCCAAGAGTAAGCATATCTGTTCCTATAGATAATATACCAAGTATAGTTTTTGATAACAGTAACGCTACTGAAATGATTCTGGAACACCTTATTAATAAACATAATTATAGAAAAATAGCATATATTTCAGGACCACTTTTAAACAGAGGGGCTGAAATCAGGTATGAAACATTTGTTAGAGTAATGAAAAAACACAATATTCCAATAGATCCGGATTATATTTATGAAGGAGACTATTTAGAGGAATCCGGAAAAGAGGCTGCGGTATACTTTCTGTTACAAAAAAAAATAATGCCTCAGGTTATAGCAGCTGCCAGCGATGAAATGGCTATAGGTGCACTTCTTAAGCTACAGGAAATGGGGATTAAGGTTCCGAATCAGATTGCAGTTACAGGCTTTGATAATGTTGAAAAATCTAAAATATTTACACCGCCAATTACTACTGTGAGCCAATCTGTTTATCAGATGGGCTGCTTATCTGTTAAATTAATGGATGAAATCTTGGATGGAAAGCAGGTTATGCTAATAACTGAAATTGGCGGAGAGCTGGTAGTCAGAGAATCCTGCGGCTGCTTTAAGATAATGTCTGGAGTTAAATATAAAGGTTACCATAAGAATGAGGTAGATGAAACAGTTTTTGATAATGGTTTAGAAAATTTAAGACAGGCTTTAATTAAGTATAAAGATATTCTTAAATCAAAAGATTTTAAAAAAATAAATATTTCTGAAGATGATATGGAAGAATTATATGATCAAATTGGAAGACTTTTTTCATATTTTCTAAATGATATTGAAAATAAAGTATTAAAGGGAGAATTTTTACCTTATTTGAATTCTTGTGTAAACGATTGTATTGTGAGAAAAACTGTGGATATAGATATACCTTGGAATAAACTATTGTTTAATATTGGTGAATTAGCATCAGAAAATATAAAAGATGGCAGTCTGCTTATGCTGTCAAAGAATATTTTAAATTTGTCAAATGTTTTAGTTAATAACATATATCATAGAAAAGATATGCTGAATAAGTATTACCTGGAAAAGGTGTATATTAAGTCCAGATTAATTATTAAGGAATTTACATCTGTCTACTCGCTTATTGACTTAAAGGAAGCTGTTAAAAAAGCCATGGAGTATTTCAAAATAGAAAATTACTATTTATGCCTTTATGATAAGCCGGTAAAACACAGTCACGTCTCAAAATTTCAAATACCTGCTGGTGTTAAGCTGATATTAGGTAAAAATGAAGGCCAACTATTAAAGGAAGTAAGCTTTAATTCAAATGATTTATTGCCCCAGGGAATTATAGAGAAAAACATAAGAGAGGATTTTTTGTTTTATCCCTTGCTTTCAGAAAATGAACACTTTGGTTATATAGTATTCAGTACCGATGTGATTGATAATCATATATATGAAACTTTGCGGGAACAGATTAGCCTGGCATTAAGAAATCAAATGTTTTATGAAGAAAGAAAAAGAGCAGAAGAAAAGTTAAGCCTGGCCATAAAACAGCTGGAGAAATACAATGAAAAACTGCATATATTATCAGATCATGATGAGCTTACTATGCTTTATAACAGGAGAGGATTTTATAAGCATGGAGAAATAGAGTTTAAGCTGGCAGAAAGCAATAAGGGTAAATTCACATTGTTTTATGCTGATTTGGATGACCTTAAAGATATAAATGATGTTTTTGGCCATCAGGCAGGAGATGATGCTATAAAGGCAGCATCTGAATGCATTAAAAAATCTCTGAGAAATGATGATATTATAGCCAGAATCGGCGGAGATGAATATGCTATGATAGTTCACGATGCCTTTGAGAATTTGGAAATAAATAAAATTTTAAAAAGAATAAAAACTAATTTTGAATCTTATAATTTAAACTCAAATAAACCGTACAAGTTGTCTATAAGCGTAGGGTATTCTATTTTTATTCCAGATAGGGGAATTTCCTTTGAGGATGTTATACAAAGAGCAGATAGTAAGCTTTATAAAGAAAAAAAATCAAAAAGGCAGCTGCTTCAATAAACCAATAAAGAATGTACTTTATTGGTTTATTTTTTTGTTGACAAATATGAAATAACTTTATATACTGTATATATAAAGTATATACAGTATATAAAGTTAGGAGAAAAAATGAGGATATTGATATCAAACTCGTCAGATAAACCAATATATGATCAGATAGTTGATCAGATGAAATCACTTATTTTAAAAGGAGATCTGACTGAAGGAGAAGCGCTGCCTTCTATCAGAAACCTGGCAAAAGAGCTGCAGATAAGTGTGATAACCACAAAAAGATCTTATGAAGAGCTGGAAAATCAGGGATTTATAGAAACAGTGAGAGGAAAAGGATCCTTTGTAGCAGAAGAAAATAAAGAGCTTTTTAAAGAAAAAAAGTTAAAGATGATTGAAGAAAAACTGGAGGAAGCTGTAACTGAGGCAAATGCCTTAGGACTTACAGAAGAGGAAGTTATTGATATGGTAAAAATATTATTTGAGGAGTTTAAATAAACATGGATAAAATATTAGAAATTAAAAATTTAAAAAAAGATTATAAAAAATTTTCAATTAAAAACTTGTCCCTGACCTTAGATAGAGGTTATGTAATGGGATTTATTGGACCAAATGGAGCAGGTAAAAGCACAACTATTAAGCTAATTATGAATCTTATCAGGAAAAACAGCGGAGAAATAAAGCTGTTTGGGCTTGATAATATAAAAAATGAAAGGGAAGTTAAAGAAAGAATTGGTTTTGTTTATGATGAAAACTATTACTATGAAGAGCTTACAATAGACAAAATGAAGAGAATTATAGCACCTTTTTATAAAAACTGGTCGGAGGATACCTTTACCCGCTATCTTAAGGATTTTGAATTAGATAAAAACCAGAAGATAAAGAAATTATCAAAGGGAATGAAGATGAAGTTTTCCTTAGCTGCAGCACTGTCCCATAAAGCTGAGCTTATAATTATGGATGAACCTACAGGAGGGCTTGACCCGGTATTTAGAAGAGAAATAATAGATATACTATATTCTCTGATTCAGGATGAGAATAAAAGCATATTTTTCTCCACTCATATAACTACTGATTTAGATAAAATAGCAGATTATGTTACCTTTATTAACAAGGGTGAACTGGTATTTTCAAAGGAAAAGGATGAAATAGCAGAAAGCTACAGCCTGGTAAAGGGAGGACTTGAATTATTAAACAGTGAAAGCAAAAATGACTTTATTGGAATAAAAAGAAACTCTTTCGGTTTTGAAGCTTTGACAGATAAAAAACAAGAGCTTATAAAGAAATACAGGGACAAAGCTATATTTGAAAAGGCCTCCCTTGAAGATATCATGTTTCATACCGTAAAGGGGGAGAATCTATGATTAATCTTATTAAGAAAGATATCTTAATTTCATTGACTAAGTGGAACACTATTACATTGATTTTTTTATTCATTTTCTACTTTATTATTTTGGATGGGATTTCAGTTGAAAAAAGGCTTATACTTTTGGCAACTATTGTTCCATTTTTCATAATGCAGATTTCATTTTCCTATGATGACAGAAATAAATCCATAAGGATGATAAGATCTCTTCCAGTAAGGTCAGAGGAGGTAATATACTCTAAATATTTAGGATTGGTAATAAATTTCGCAGTTATTTCACTTTTACTTCAGTTAATACTATTCATTTTAAGTATATTTGGACTCAACATTGGAATTATAAGCTGGCATAAATTACTTTTAAGCGGAGTATTTATAATGCTGGTAACATCCATAAGCTTCCCGGCCTATTTTAAATTGTCTTACAGTAAAAGCAGAATATTTAATATACTTTTGTATGTTTTTGTTTTTATTATACTTAATTCTTTTTTCAGCGGTGATATGGATATGTTATACAGTGCTACAAAATATCTTGATAAGGTGAATATTTATTTAATTTTACTTGTTCTTGTGACTATATTAATTTATTTTATTTCTTCAATAATATCAATTAATTTATATAAAACACGTGATTTATAGGAGGACTTATGTATAGACTTGTTTATAAGGATTTTATGCTGATAAAAAAGGCGGTTTTATTCTTTTTAGCTTTCAGCCTTTATATTGATTTTCTTGGACTTAGAAGTCCATCCATGCCGGGGATCATATATATTATCATCATTGTTTTATTCAGTTATATTTTCATGATATATTCAAATGGCTATGATGATAAAAATAAAGGGGAAATGATATTTAACTCAATGCCCATAAAAAGGAGCAGCCTGGTTCTGGGAAAATATCTGGATATATTGTTTTTTATTATTTTTACCGGAATTACACTGATGATATCTTCTGAAATAATGAAAACCATATTTATCTCATCATCTATAAAAATTACAGGAAGGGCAGCTTCAATTTCTGATGTTTTATATGCTCTTATAATAGTTGGAATTTACTTTTCTGTATATCTGCCTTTTTACTTTAAGCTGGGGGGCAGCAGACTTCAGCTTTTCAATCAGATATCCTATATGTTATTTATTATGATGCCATATATTGTACTAAAGGTTCTCACAAAATTCAGAGCTTCAAAAATAGTAAGCTTTTTAATTAATATAAATATGGATAGACTAAAGATAATCCTGATTTTTATGGTAATTCTGCTTTTCACATTGTCCATAGTAATTTCCATAAATATATACAAAAGAAGAGATTTATAATGGGCTGTCTGATATCAAACAGCCCATTTATCCAAATTTCAAGAAGCCCACTTTTAAAGTTAGTGATCTTATAATTTTGCTTCAGGTGGGGCAGAATCCCCATCTGAAGACTCGATGGGGATCTTAGGTAAGCGAGTTCACTTCTTAATTTTATCCTTTACAATATTTTTGAAATCAAAAAAGTCCTGATTATTTTGAAAATATTCTCTTGAAATTATAAGAGCTTGAACCGGAGAGGTATATAGAATAATAAGTTTATCTTTTTCTACTGTTCTTATTATTTCTTTCCACTTTATTAAACTGGTGCCATGATCACTTTTTATCAATATTCCCTTGTATATTGTTTTATAAGTGCTTTCAATTTTCATTCTTGGACTTGAATTATATATGGATTTTACCTTTCTATTCCTTGCAAAAAGGAGAAGTGCTAAGGTTAAAATGCTGAGAACTAATGAGGCTAAACCTATGATGAGAAATTTGGAAAAACCTGATATTAAATTATACAGTATACCGTAAAATACTATGCAGTAAGCGAGGAATAATATTATAAATACAGCAGTATATTTACTTTTGAAATGATAAGCATTATATTTTTTATAATCACTATAGGATAATTTCCCGTTAAAGCTTATTTCTCTCAATAAAATCCTCCTCTTTATTCAATTTCAAACCAATTAACCATTTTGTCCTTTTTAAAACCTAAGCTTTTTATAAGATTCATGGATTTTTGATTGTTTTCTTCAATATGCACAAAGGGTATTTTCCCTTTCTTTCTTACTTTTTGGATTAAATCTAAGACTATTTCTTTCCCATATCCTTTTCTCCTATATTCAGGCAGCACATGGAGAAAGCCTATGGCTCCATCATCCTGAGTCATCCCCCAGGCTATTGGGGTATTATCATTTCTTATACAAGAACTTATACCATTTTTTATTCTTTCAGTAACATATTCTAATGAGAGAAAGTCCTTATAATCTGAACTTTCATATATAAAGCAATCATCCTTCTCTTTTAAAGGGGACATAGAAAATGAAGAAACCGGTAAAATTATTTCATCAGACAAAAATAGTCTATACACAGATAATATCCATTTTATTTTCTTCCCGGAAGTCAATATTGGAATCATCCAGTTATCTATAACCGCAAAATTTTTATCATTAATGTTTAATCTGCTTTTTATAAGTTTTAGTTCTTTTTCTGATTTGCAGGTTATATAAACCCAGGGTCTGTCGCTGACTCCCTTTATTACTAAAGATTCTGCTGATTTTTCTATGTAATTTATTGGATAGCTTTCAATAAAATTAATGGAATTTACATTATTAAGTTTATCCTTTTCTAATACATTAAGAGCTTCTTTTTTTGTAATCATAATATTCTCCTGTCAATTATAATCTTAAGTTAGGAATTTGCATAATTTATGAATTAACTTTTTCACCTTAAAAAAATGTTGATAACTCATTATTTTTAAGGTGAAAAATCAGCCAAAATGTTATTATGCAATTTCCTTAAGTAAATAATATGATTATAAGGCAGAAAAGTAAAGAATATGATATTGGAAATTTTCTGGACAAATTTTATTCTGTAGATTAAAATTGTAATAGAGTAATAATTTAGAAAATTGCGAAACTAAATGGGGGAAATTATGAAAAATATAAGAAATATAGTAATAATCCTTTTATTAATAATAATAGCTTCTACTATAGTATATTATTATAAATTTAAAAGTAAACCAGTTGTTAAAAAATCACCAGTTAAGGTTAGTGAAGTCAAAAAGACTGAAGAAAAAAAAGCAAAGGTTACAAAGACTCAGCCGGAAAATAAGGAAAATAAGGAGTTTACACTATCATTTGCAGGAGACTGTACCTTAGGAACAGATACTAAGTTTGCTTATAACGGCAATTTCATAGATGTATTTAATAGAAATGGGAAAGATTATTCCTATAATTTTAAAAATGTTTATCCCATATTTAGTAAAGATTCATTAACTGTGGTTAACTTAGAGGGAACATTTACAGATGCTGCTAAAAAGGCTGTTAAAACTTATAATTTTAAAGCGCCCAAGGACTATGTGAATATACTAAAAGAAGGCAGCATTGAGGCAGTAAATACTGCGAACAACCACTCCTTTGACTACCTGCAGAAAGGATTTGATGACACCATAGCAACATTGAAGGAAGCTAAGGTTGGGTACTTTGGCAACGGATACAGCTATGTTAAGGAAATAGATGGAGTTAAGTTTGGCTTTTTAGGATACTCATTGATTAATAAGGAGATATCAAATTCAAAATTAAAAAATGATATAAAAAAGCTAAAGGATCAAGGCTGTTTTGTGGTAGTTACATTTCATTGGGGTATAGAGAGAGATTACTATCCATCAGCTTCTCAGAAAACTTTGGCAAAATATTCTATAGATAATGGAGCAGACCTTATAATAGGACATCACCCTCATGTGCTTCAGGGTCTAGAGGTGTATAAGAATAGAGTAATATGTTACAGTTTGGGCAATTTTTCCTTTGGAGGAAACAGTAATCCAAGTGATAAAGATACTATGATAGCACAAATAAAGCTAAGCTATCAGGAAAATGATATAAAGGGATATGCTTTTAAGGTAATCCCCTGCAGATTATCCTCTATAACCGGCAGAAATAATTATCAGCCAACTCCCCTTAAGGGAAGCGAAAGAACAAGAGTTTTAAAAAAGATAAACAAGATGTCATTTGATTTTAAGGTATCTGATGAATTTCTAAAAATATTTTAAATATAAAAAGCACCGGTTATAATTCACACCGGTGCTTTTTCGTATTCCAAAGTGTCAGCTATTTTACTGCGGTATGGTTTAGAGCACTCCATTGCCTTTAATCTGCTTATAACTGACGTATCTTTCCAAAAGTGCATTGGATATGCCTTATCTGTATTAGTCACCCTCATAAAATAATCAAATCCTAAACAGAATTTATCTTTTTGTCTTGGATCTAAAACAAGAAATGCAGCATCAAAATGCCTGCCTTTAATCTTTGCCATCTCTATCTCAAATCTGTCTGTCATATCCTTGTTATCACCTTCGCTGTCACAATCCCAAGTCCACAGGTTAAGATCCCCTGCATGATAGAAAGTCTTTCCCTCTGCATTTACAATGAATGCAGCACCCTCATCTGTGGAGGTTAGTGTTTCAATAAGAAGTTCTGGTGTTTCAAGGGTGTCACAACTGCCGATAAATTGAATTTCTTTATAAACCTTCTCATCTACACCCTGGTTGTAAAAAAATTTTGCACCAAATTTCCGCTTAATATCCTTTGAAAGAATATAACGAACATGGGGATACTCTTTTAAAAGTTTAAATATGGAAAAGCTGAAATGATCCTGATGCTTGTGACTTGAAAAAACATAAATAGTTTTTTCAGGATTAAACTCAGGAAGCTTTCCGGTATAGTAGTCAAATAGTAAAATAACATTATCAAGTTCAATTGAAAAACAGCTGTGCTCAATATAGTTAATATTCATTTATATCATCCTTTAACTTACATGTTTTGTATATTATAGCATAATAAAGTCAATTAATCATTATCACTTTTAATATGGATATTATAACTAAAAGAGACGATAAATCTGCTAAAGCAGCAGGTTTATCGTCTCTTCAGATACTCTGTATATATTGTCTTTTTATTTTTTATTTATGAGCTTCTTTTCTCCTTCTTCTATCATCCTTCTTACCATCTCACCGCCTACGTTTCCTGCAGTTCCTATTTTCTCTGCAATATTGCCTGTATCCAGGTCTCTGGCCAGGTTAAGCTCGTGAGCCACCTCCATTTTAAATTTATCAAGTTCTCCTTCTTTTTCCGGAACTAAAGGCTTCTTTGTCATAGTTACCTCCAAATAGATAGATTTTATGTTATTGTCTCCAAAAGTTTACAACCTATTCACAATTGCATATTATTTATTTATATGATAACATATGACTATAATAAGGCAGAGAAGAGAGAGCCTAATTCGCGTATTTCCATACCCGAATTGGGTTTATTTTTTTGTAAGGAGGAAATTATGCAGGATATTATAATTGTAGGTTCTGGAATAATAGGTGCTTCCATCGCAAGGGAGCTTTCTAAATATAAACTAAAGACTCTTGTTTTAGAAAAGGGAGAGGATGTGGCAGTTGGCACAACAAAGGCAAATTCAGCAATTGTTCATGCCGGATATGATGCTAAGCCAAGCTCTTTAAAGGGGAAGTTAAATGCCAGGGGAAACGCTATGTTTGATAAATTATCGAAGGAGCTTGATTTCCCTCTTAAAAGGATAGGCTCGCTGGTTCTTTCATTTACTGAAGATGGAATAGAAGATCTAAAGCTATTAAAAAAACAAGGGGAAGAAAATGGCGTTCCCGGTCTTTCAATTTTAAATAAAAGTCAGGTCTTTGAAATGGAACCAAATCTTAATTCAAATGTAAAAGCGGCTTTATTTGCAAAGACAGGAGCTATAGTTTGTCCTTATGAGATGACTGTTGCAATGGCAGAAAATGCATATTTAAATGGCACTGAATTTACATTTGAGGAAGAAGTTATAAATATAATAAAAGAAACTGATGGATACAGCCTAGTTACAAAAAACAAAATCTACAAAACGAAGCTCGTAATTAATGCAGCAGGCTTGTATGCCGATAAGATTAATAATATGGTATCTGATAATAAGTTTAATATCATAGGAAGAAAAGGACAGTATTGTTTATTTGACAGAGAGGTAGGAAATACGGTAGGAAAAGTAATATTTCAGCTCCCAACAAAGATGGGTAAGGGAGTACTTGTGACTCCTACAGTAGACGGTAATCTTTTAATAGGACCAAATGCCCAGGATATAGAAGATAAAGATGATTTTACTACAACCCGGGAAGGAATAGATGAGGTATTAAAAAAGGCTGAATTATCTATAAAGCAGGTCCCGGTAAGATTTATAATAACCTCCTTTTCAGGGATTAGAGCTCACACAGAGTGTGATGATTTCATAATAGGAGAAGCATCCGGTGCAAAAGGGTTTATAAATGCAGCAGGAATTGAATCCCCGGGGATATCCTCAGCCCCTGCAATTGCAGAAATGGTAGCTGATATTGTTAAGGATAAGCTAAAACCTGAAATAAACAGTGAATTTAACCCTAATAGAGACGGTATTCCAAAATTTAGAGAAATGAGCAATGAAGAAAGAAATGAACTTATAAAAAAGGATAAGGCATATGGTAAAATAGTATGTAGATGTGAAACTGTCACAGAGGGTGAAATTTTAAGTGCTATAAGAAGACCTCTTGGAGCAAAAAGCTTAGATGGAGTAAAAAGAAGAACAAGAGCGGGAATGGGAAGGTGTCAGTCAGGTTTCTGCTCAGCTAAAATAGTAGAGATTCTTGCAAAAGAGTTAAATGTTCCAATGACCGAAATAACCAAGTTTGGCGGGACTTCAAATTTACTTACAGGGAAAAATAAGGATTAGCGGAGGTTATTATGTTAGAGTATGATATTGTTGTCATAGGGGGAGGCCCAGCAGGGCTCGCGGCTGCTATAAAAGCAAAGGATAATGGAATAGACAGTATTTTGGTTCTTGAAAGAGAAGTAAAACTGGGCGGCATATTAAATCAGTGTATTCATAACGGCTTTGGACTTCATACCTTTAAGGAAGAGCTGACGGGGCCGGAATATGCTCAAAGATTCATTGATATGGTAAGTGAAAGAAATATAGAATACAAGTTAAGCACTATGGTTCTTGATATTACAAAGGATAAGGTGATAACTGCAGTAAATGGTGATGATGGAATATTAATTATAAAGGCTAAAGCTATAATTTTAGCTATGGGCTGCAGAGAAAGGCCAAGAGGAGCTATAAATATTCCTGGAAGCAGAAGTGCCGGAATATATACAGCAGGAACTGCTCAGAAGTTTGTAAATATAGATGGATATATGCCTGGACGCCAGGTTGTTATACTAGGCTCCGGAGATATAGGTCTTATAATGGCAAGAAGAATGACTTTAGAGGGAGCAAAGGTTAAGGCAGTTGTTGAGCTTATGCCTTATTCCTCAGGACTTAGACGTAATGTTGCTCAGTGCCTTGATGATTTCAATATACCTCTTAAGCTTTCTCATACAATTATTGATATAAAGGGGAAGGAAAGAGTTGAAGGGGTTACCATAGCCCAGGTTGATAAGAATAGAAAAGTTATTAAGGGAACAGAAGAATATATTCCCTGCGATACGCTTTTATTATCGGTAGGTCTTCTTCCTGAAAATGAACTTTCAAGAAAGGCATCTGTTGAACTTTCTAAAGTTACAGGAGGTCCTATAGTTGATGATAATCTGGAGACTAATATTGATGGAATATTTGCCTGCGGGAATGTGCTTCATGTGCATGATTTAGTAGATTACGTGACTGAAGAGAGCTATCATGCAGGGGAGGAGGCAGCTTGTTTTGTTAAAGGAAGAGTTAAAAATATTAAAAGAGCTGAAATAGAAGTATCAAATGGAGTAAGATATACGGTACCTAAATATGTAAATCCTGATAACGTGGATAATTTTATAAATGTAAGATTTAGAGTAGATACTACCTATAAAAATGTATTTGTATCAGTGTACTTTGATCAGATGCGGGTAATGCATATAAATAAGAGGGTTATGGCTCCGGGAGAAATGGAAACAGTTAAGCTTACAAAATCTCTATTTGAAGAACACAAGGATGTAAGTAAAATACTGATCAGACTGGAGGAGGAATAGAAATGGAGATAAGGGAATTAGTATGTATCGGATGCCCTGTAGGCTGCAGCCTTAAGGTTACGATTAAGGATGGAAAGGCTCAGAAGGTAGAAGGAAATACCTGCAGGATAGGAGAGCAGTACGGAATAAATGAGTGTACAAACCCTAAAAGAATTGTAACCTCCACAGTAATCGTTGAAGGCGGGGAAGAAAGAGTAGTACCTGTAAAAACAGAAAAAGATATTCCTAAGGAAAAAATATTTGATGTTATAGAAGAACTTAAAAAAGTTAAAATGAGAGCCCCGGTAAATATTGGTGATATAGTAATAAAAGATGTATCAGGAACAGGAGTAAATATTATAGCTGCTAAAAATAATAAGAAAATTTAGAAAAATGTCTGATATTAAACAGTAAATGTTTGATATCAGACATTTTTCTATTGTATAATGATTAAAACCTGATTAAATAAGCAATTTATGTTTGGCATGAAATATGCTTTATAAAATAGGGGATGACCCCAATATTGGAGGTAGCTATGATAAAGAAATTTCTAAAAAAAAGTATTAAATTTCAGATTATAACACTGGTAATAGTAAGTATTCTTGTCCCATCTGTTATAATTGGCGGAATATATTTAGGTGATAAGGTAAAAGAAAAAAATATAATAAATGAAAGACGTGATAATCTTATTCAGACAGCAAAATATCTGGAAGGATTTTTAACTGATAAAAATTTGAAAAATATTAAAAATGATGATTCTTATCTGAAAAGTTTAGTAAAAGATAAGGCTATGCCTATTGAAGGCAGTCCTTTTATTAATAGAATGTCTGTTTATGTGGTGGAAAATAACAAAGTGCTTAACCTAGACACAAAAAAGCAGGATAGCGGAATTAAGGATTTTTCCAAGAATATTAATAATTATTTAAATAAGGTTATAGAAAGTAAAAAAGACGTTATTGAGGAGAATAGTTCCCCCAGGATAAGAGGAATATTATACTTTCACCCGGTAATTAAAAATGGAAGTATAGCTGCCATAATTGAGGGAGAAGCCATGATCCCCAGTGATATTTTATTTGGAAAATATAATTCAGCATTTCTTATATTTTCACTGCTGCTGTTCTTAATGTTTATACTTATACTGGCAGTACTCATAATCAAGGGAATATTAGAAAATGTAAAGGAGGTTACCATAGGCCTGGATAAAATCGAAAGTGATCTGGATAATAGGATTCCTGTTCTAAATGGGGAGTTCAATAAGATTTCATCTTCTATAAACAATATGGCAGAAGGACTTAAGGAAAAAGAGGAGATGGAGAAAAAGCTTCAGGATGCAGAAAAGATGAGCTCGCTTTTGCAGCTGGTGTCGGGAATTGCCCATGAAATAAGAAATCCTCTTGGGATAATTCGGGGGACAGTTCAGGTAATGAAAGATGAATTTAAAGAAGTTCCCGGAATAGATGAGTACATAGATGTTCTTCTAATGCAGTGTGACAGACAAAACAAGGTGGTAGGCGAACTTTTAGATTATGCAAAAGAGAGCAGGCTGCAGCTTATGGATGTAAATTTAAATCAGATAGTTAAAAGCGTTATAAACCTGACCAGCCCGTATATTAGAAAAAATAAGGTTTTACTTAAACAGGAGTTAAATGTTATACCGGAAGTTAAGATTGACCCGGATAAGCTAAAACAGGTGTTTATAAACATAATAATTAATTCCTGCGAGGCAGCAAAAGAAAAGGGCCAGCTTGAAATCACGACATATTATGAAAACGGACTTATTAAAATATCCTTTAAGGATGATGGTAAGGGTATGAAAAAAGAAGAGCTGGATAAGATATTTAATCCATATTTTACAACAAAGCAAAATGGAACAGGCTTAGGTCTGGCAATAAGCAAAAAGCTAAGCCAGGACATGGAAGGAACAATAGAAATAAAAAGCAGCGAGAATGTAGGAACTGAGGCTGTCATAACTTTTAAGGAAGCAGGAGGCGGAAAAAGTGTATAGCATATATGTAATAGACGATGAAGAATACATAGGATGGCTTATTAAAAAGGCATTTTCAAAAAAAGG
>JBAXYJ010000017.1:0-21012 GCA_041670885.1 Clostridiaceae bacterium | reverse complement strand
TTATATATATAGTCAAAATTATCTCTGTCTTCTTCTATAATTAAATCAGGATCTAATCCTTTAAGCTTAAAAGTAAAATCCTCCTCGGCAAACCTAAATAGGTAATTAAATGAATCATCTTTTTCAGCCTTTAATAAGCTTACTATATCAGCAAGGTCATCCATAGCGTAACCTATTGGCTGCATAAAATGATATTTTCCTTCAAAATCTTTTTTTTTAATTATTAAAGCATCCTTGTATACAGCATATTTAATATCTAATGACTTTTTCCATATAATAAGGTTTGTAAACGAATATTCACAGGTTTTAAATTTATAAGGATTCAGATATTCATCAAATATTTCCCTGTCGTTTATTTCTAAGTTTTTAAATTCCAGCATAATAACACCTCAATTGATAATCAATATTATATGCTAATTCGTACTTAAAGTAAACAGCTGATTAATTGCAAAATATTTACTTATCAATTATATTATATAGTAGAAGGTGATAAATGTGGAAAGAGGATATATACAAATTTATACGGGAAATGGCAAAGGAAAAACAACTGCGGCACTGGGTCTGGCGCTGAGAGCTTTATGCGCAGGCTTTAAGGTATATATTGGACAGTTTGCCAAGGGACAAAATTACAGCGAGCTTAAGGCACCTGAATTTTTTAAAAACCTTACAATGGAGCAGTATGGTGAACCTACATTTATAGTAGATAAGCCCAGCAGCAAAGATATTGAAGGGGCGGAGAAGGGCTTTAAAAAGGCATATGAGGCAGTAACCGGAGGAGAATATGATTTAGTAATATTAGATGAAATAAACATAGCAATTTTATTAGATTTAATTAAAGTTTCTGATGTTCTGGATATGCTGGATAAAAAATGCATTAAAACAGAAGTTATATTAACAGGCCGTTACGCAAATGAGGCTTTAATCGAAAAGGCAGACTTGGTTACAGAGATGAAGGAGATAAAGCACTATTTTAATAAGGGAATAAAAGCCAGACGGGGAATAGAGGACTAAGGAACTGCAAAACCTCGAAAATCCACATTTTTAAGCTGCGAAATCATCCAAAAGGTCATCTGGCAGTCTCCTTAATTAAATATTTATTAAAGGGGGTTCAATTCCTAAAGGCCTTATTGTATACTAGTTATGGAGTATTTGAACGACAGTTTTAAAGAGGTGGTTTTATGAAGAAAAAGATTAAAGAATATGTCTTAATAACATTAGGAATGGTTTTAGTAGCAGTGGGCATGTATTTCTTCCTGATGCCTAATGATTTGGCAACCGGAGGAGTAAATGGCATGGGAATTATTATAAATCATTATCTACCATTTATTTCTGTTGGATTCCTGATGATAATAATGAACATAATTTTATTTATCATAGCATTCCTTATAATAGGACCAAATTTTGGAGGAAAGACCATATATGTAAGCATAGGCTTATCCGGCATGATTTGGGCTTTGGAGATTTTTTACCCTGTCAAAGCCCCACTATCCGATGACATGCTTTTGCAGCTTATAGTTGGCATTTTAATATCCGGAACTGGTATGGGAATAGTGTTCAATCAGAATGCATCAACTGGCGGAACTGATATAATAGCAAAAATAATAAATAAATTTTTTCACATTGACTTAGGCAAGGCAATTCTTATGTCAGATTTTATCATTACAATTTTTGCTTCATTAACCTTCGGAATTACAAAAGGTCTTTATGCTATGCTGGGCGTTATTATGAATGGATATGTGATAGATAATGTAATTGAGGGATTTAGTGTCTGCAAGGAAGTTGTAATAATAAGTGAAAAGGGAGATCTTATAAAAAAGTTTATCATTGACGAGCTTCAGAGAGGAGCTACTATATATTATGCAAAGGGAGCTTTCTCAGGGGAGAACAAGGAAGTAATTACTACGATTATAGACAGAAAAGAATATGTAAAGCTTAGAAATTATATTAAGGAAATTGACACTGCCTCATTTATTACAATAAAAAACATAAGGGAAACTCTGGGAGAAGGATTTAAAAGTATCATCGAATGAGGAAATTGTATAATTACATTTCGGCTATTTTTTATGCTAAAAAGTAAATTCTTAAATTATGCAATTTTCTGGAATAGGGTTGTAATTAATATCTAATAATGTTAACATTAGTTTGATAATTAAATAATATCTGATTTAATAAAGGGAATGCGGTTAGAATCCGCAGCAGCCCCCGCTACTGTAACACCTACAATTGATAGAGTGCCACTTGAGAAATCAGGGAAGGTTATCATGAGGTTAAGGTGTAAGCCAGGATATCTTTATAAATCAGCTAAACAACCTTCGGTGGGAAGGCTTGGTAGAAATGTATTTACCGAACCTTTTTAGGTTCGCTTTTTTTATGCATTTAGATAGTTACCTTCCATAAGTTTTACTTAAAATAAAAAATAATTAATTACTTCCCGGAGGATTTATGAAAATAAATATTCACCCTATAGCTGCAATAATACTTGTGCTCATTCTTACTATTATAGATTTTTCTACTTACAATGTTTCTATAATATCAGGAATTTTATTATTTATTTTAATAGTGCTTATATTTTCAGGAAATGCTGATAAGCTTAAAAAGAATATATATTATTTTATTCCCTACGCAGTAATTACTATACTTATTAATTTAATATTTGTATCAGAGGGCAGCCATGTAATTTTTCAGGCTATGGGTAAAAAGTTCACCTTGGAATCCTTGGTCTATGCTTTAATAATGTCTCTTAAACTGCTTAATGTAATATATATTTTCCCGCTTTTTGGTGTTCTTGTTGATTCAGATGATCTTGTTTCGTTTTTTTCATCTATAGCTCCAAAGTCAACTCTCACTCTTCTTATATCAGCTAAAATTATTCCCAGGCTTAAGAGAAGGTATGAGAGCATAAGAGAAGTTTTTTCCCTCCGGGGAGTTGATTTCAGCAAAAAGAGAAAAAGAGATATGATAGAGGGCTTTCTTCCTGTAATTGCAAGTCTAACTGAAGATACTCTGGAAGGCTCCTTTGAAATAGGTGAAGCAGCATTTGTCCGAGGTTATTTAGGAAGCAAAAGGACAATTTATGAAAAAAGGAAGCTAAATTCTAAAGATTATTTAATATTAATGCTGTCCTTAGTCCAGATGATTTTTTTTATATGGTCCAGCATGAATGACTATATATATTTTGATATTTACAGCAAAGCCGGGTTAAATAGTTTTTTCAATATATATGTTTCAATTAATATAATAATGATGTTAATAATTTCAGTAACTATAGTTTTTTAATAGAGGTAAGCTATGGAATTTATAAATATAAAAAATCTTAATTATTACTATCCAAATGAAAATGAAAAGGCTTTAGATAATATAAATCTAAATATTGAAAAGGGGGAGCTGGTTTTAATAACCGGCAAATCAGGCTCTTCCAAATCAACTTTGGGAAAGGCAATAACCGGTGCTGTCCCAAACTTCTATGGAGGAAGAATAGGAGGAGAAATATTAATAAACCAGACTGATATTAAGGAGTTAAAGGATGGAGACAGGGCAAAACTTGTTACCATGGTGCTTCAGCATCCTGAAAAAAGCTTTCTTATGGATAAGGTTCATAGAGAGATAGCCTTTGGCTTGGAAAATATAGCCTACGATGAGAAGGGAATAAAGAGAAGAGTATTTGAAGCCTTGGAATTTTGCAATATTTTAGATTTAGCATACAGGAATATAGATACTCTGTCCGGCGGAGAAAAACAAAAGCTTGCCATAGCAGCTGCTCTTTCCTATAGTCCGGAATGCATTATCTTAGATGAACCTACATCTCAGCTTGATCCATCCGCTGCTGAGGAAATAGTAAATATAATAAAAAAGATAAATAAGGAGCTTTTTATCACAATTATGGTAATAGAGCAGAGAACTAATAAATGGCTTATGGCAGCAGACAGAGTACTGTTTATGGAAAATGGAAAAATTTCCCTTGATGGCAGCAGGGAAGAATTCTACCAAAGCAAAATTCATAAATATAATGAGTTTCTTCCATCATATTTAAGGCTTCTTAAAAGGCTTAATATAGGATATAAAAATTCACTTAAGGAAGCAAAAGAAGCTTTAAATGGTATAAAGGTAAATAAAATAGAGAATAAAATATATCCAGGGAATACCCTGATAAGCATTAAAAATCTAAAAGCAGGCTATGGTGACAGAAACGTTTTAGATGGCATAAACCTGGATATAAAACAGGGAGATTTCCTGGGGATAATAGGTTCCAACGGGGCAGGAAAGACTACTCTTTTAAAATCTGTTTTAAACTTGATTCCCTACAAGGGTTCTGTCAAAATATCAGGAATTGAAGCAAGCAAGATGAGTCTTAAGGAAATAGGAAGGGAAATAGGTTATATAAGCCAGAATCCAAACGATTATATATGGAAGGACACCGTATATGAAGAGGTTAAATTTACTCTAAGTAATTACAGCATAGAAGATGAAGATTTAGTAAATCAAACTCTAAAACAGCTGGATATATATAAATACAAGGATAAGAATCCCAGGGACTTAAGCGGAGGAGAGCTTCAGAGGCTGGCCATGGCAGCAGTTCTTGTCTTAAAGCCCAAGATACTTATATTAGATGAGATAACAAGAGGTATAGACCCGATTTTAAAAAAGAGGATATCAGGTCTTTTGAAAAAAATAAACGAAAGCGGAACTACTATAATAATTGTAACTCATGATATAGAAAATGCAGCTCTTTTATGTAAAAACCTTGCCTTGATTATAAATGGAGAAATTGTTTCCTATGGAAGCCGGGACCAGGTACTTAAAGATGGAATTTATTATTCCACAGATATAAATAAGCTTTTTAAAAACAATGTATATCTGGAAGAGGAAGTTAAAAATGTATAGAGAAATGCTGGCAGCCTTGCTGATAGGAATTCTCTTTTTAAGCTTTGTAATATATGAAAAGAAGGATAAAAATTTTAAAAGTATAGCAGCTATAGCTACACTCTCTGCAATAGCAGCAGGGCTAAGAGTTGTTATGGCACCTCTTCCCAATATTATGCCGACTACTTTTCTGGTTTCACTTACCGGCTTTGTCTTTGGACCATTTACTGGGTTTATTACAGGAGCTTTGTCAGCTTTTTTATCTAATATATTTTTAGGTCAGGGACCCTGGACATTTTTTCAGATGTTTGGCTGGGGCACAGTAGGTTTTATATCTGCCTTCCTGCCTAAAAATATTAAAGCTTTTGGATTTTCTATAGTCTGCTTTTTTTACGGGTTTTTATTTGATTATATTGTGGAGCTTTGGTATATATTAGGCTTTATTAAAGAAATTAATTTAGCTTCTGTGGGCACCATGCTGGCATCAGGATTTCTATTTGATATGCTGCATGGAGCAGCAAATTTCTTTTTTTCAATAGTATTTTATAACACTTTAAAAAAGGTGTTTATAAGATATAGAGATAAAATAAATGTTCAGAAAATAATTTAGAGGAGGGAAATTATGGGGAAAAAATCTAAAAAGGTATTAAGCTTTCTGCTAATATTTGCTTTAACATTAGGAAGCTTAATGGGATTAACTAAAACTAATGTAAAAGCAGCTGATGGAGTCAGAGTAATTGTAAATGGAATTACAGGCAATATGTTTGATGGGGTATCAGCAAAATTAAACCCTGTTGAAGCATTAAAAGAAGTTACAGCAGGAAAGGTTACAGCATCAGGAGATTATGTAACCGGAATAACCGGATTAAATGCAGGAGATTATGGTGCATATTCTGGTTGGATGTATAGTGTTTACAGAAATGGAGTATATATAGCTCCCTACCCACTAACATTAGAAGCTGGAGATGAATTAGTTTATTATTATGGTGATCTGTCTACTTTATTACCAAACGATGTTAAGCTGTCTACAACTCTTCCAAACACATCACTCACTATAACAATAAATAATATAGATTGGGAAAATAAAACGAATTCTATTAATGGAGCAGTGGTTAAAATTGATGAAGCAGCAGTCCCGGTCAGCGGAAACAAAGTTACTCTTTCTTCAGGACTTTCTGAAGGAACCCATACGATTAACATAAGCGGATACAATAATAAAACTGTTCCCGGCATCGCTGAGGTAACATATACAGTAAATATAGCATACCCAAAAACAAATGTAGAATTATATGGATTAAACGGAAAAATAGCAGATGGACAGGTTACATTAAGTCCAGCTAATAAAACAGCACTAAGCACTATGAAGTCTTTCTTAAGTGAAAAGAAAATTCACTATACCATATCTAATTACTGGGGTGAATATATCAGTGAAATTGATGAATTAACAGCAGGCAGCTTAAACAGCCCAAACTATGACGGATGGCAGTATTATATTAAGAAATCTGATAAAATAATCTCTCCTCAGGTTGGAGCTGCATCCTACAACATGAGTGAAGGCGAAACTCTGGTTATGTATTATGGAGATATGACTACAAAATACCTATACTCAATTAAGTTCAACCCGGAAATAGCAAAGCCAAATCAAAGCTTCACAGCTCAGTTTATTGCACAGGATGGTATGCCTATTCAAAATACTGAGGTAAAAATAGACGGAAAGTCCTATACTACAGATAATTATGGAAAAATATCAGTTGCCTCTTTAGCAAGCGGCAGCCACACTTATGTTTTAAGTTTTAAAAAGGATAGTACTATTCCGGATGTTATAGGAACCTCAGGCAGCTTGACTATAGATGGAGTACATTCTACAAACTTTAACTATGCATCAGCAGGAAGCGCAAAGCCGGAGGATAGGGATAATTCAGGAATAAAGGTAAATGTAGATCAAGAGATAGCTTTTACCTCCCCCTATATAAAAGCTAACGGAAATAGTTCCTATGCCGCCATGTCCATGAAGGCTTTAGGACTTGATATGAATAAAAGCTTCCTTAAAGAATACAAAGATGACATTGAAAAATATGGAACATCAGACTACGCAAATACTGACCTGGAAACATTAATATTAGGGATTGCAGCTGCCGGATACTCACCTTATTCCTTTGCAAACTGTGATTTAGTAAAGACTCTTTTAAACAGGGACATTAATACCTTCCAGATAAATGATTTGATATTTGCACTTAATGTTTATAATTACGTAAAGCCCACAGCAAATTATAAAATTACAAAGGATATTATTATAGATAAAATAATAAGCAAAAAAGCTGTATTTAAAGACAAAAATTATAATAATATATATGGATTTACCTTAGCTTTTGATAAAAATAATCCATCCATAGATCCTGATATAACTGCCATGGCAATAACAGCATTAGCACCATACTACAGCCAGACTAAGGTAAAAACTGCCATAGACAGTTCAATTAATTCACTAAAGCTGATGGAAAATAACAGTGGATATATAATAGGAAGCTATGGAGCCTCCTCTGAAACTCAATCCGCAGTAATCATGGCACTGACTGCTGTAGGAATAGACCCAAGGGGAGAGGATTTCTCAAAAACTAAGGGGGACCTTATTACTGCACTTTTATCATTTAAAGGCACAAATGGACAGTATAAGCACTCATTAGACGGAACAAATAATTTCATAGCCACAGAGCAAAGCTTAAGAGCCTTGATATCTTATTCTAATTTTATCAAATATGGTTCCTATAATTATTATGTAGGAACAGGAAGTACAACACTAAATGAATATAAGGATCTTCCAAAAACAGGAGAGGCATTAGATTTATCAGTAATGATGTTTAGCGGTATATTTATAATGCTTATAGGATTTATATTGATCAAAAGGAAGGATATAATTTGAAAAAAAGACTATCGTTAATATTTATATTATTAATAGTATCATCTGCTTTAATATTTACTTCCTTTGCTGTAAATAATAAAAAAAATACTGCAGCAGAAAATAAAGCAAAAACATCAGAAAAGGTGCAGGCTGCAAAGGTAATAGAAGAAGCTAAGCCTCAGGTAAAAACTTCAGAGGAAAAACCAAAAGCTGAGGTAAATACAACGGAAAAGAAAGAAGAAAAACCGGCTGCAAAAACTATAGTAAAGCCTGCTGTAACTGCGCCAAAACCTGCAGCTAATGTTATATTCATTCATGCAGCAGATGGTAAAACCATAAAATCAGTTTTTATAAATTTTAATGGAGATACTGTTTTTAATTATACCTTAGATGCGCTTAATGAATTAGGGCAGAATCCCAGACCAACTCAAATTGATAGAGTTGCAGGGTATTTTAAGGGAATGTTAAAATATAATGAAAGAGATGAAGGCCCAATGAGTGGATGGATATATTATGTTAATGGTGTTAAAGCAAATAAAGGAAGTAAAGATTGCAATAGTACACTGAAAAATGGAGATAAGCTTGTGTGGAAGTTCGTAGAAGACTATACTAAGTATTAGGTGATATTATGGAATTAGAAGGTAAAATAGCATTAATTACAGGTTCTTCAAGAGGAATAGGAAGAAGCATAGCCTTAGGTTTGGCAAAAGAGGGAGCCAGCGTAATAGTAAATTACTCGAAGGACATGGAAAACTCTCTTATTACTGAAAGGAAAATAATAGAAGGCGGCGGCTACTGCAAAAGCATAAAGGCCGATGTATCAAGCTACATTGAGGCAAAATCTCTTATTGAAAGCATAATAAATAAATTTGGCAGAATAGATATTCTGGTAAATAATGCAGGAGTTTCTAAGGTAGGTCTTTTCATAGACACTACAGAAGAGGATTTTGACAATATATTAAATACCAATCTAAAGGGTATGTATAACACTTGTCATAATTCCCTAAAGTATATGTTAGAGAGAAAAAGCGGAAGCATAATAAATATATCTTCAATCTGGGGAGAAGCAGGAGCCTCCTGTGAGGTTCTATATTCAGCCTCAAAAGGTGGAGTAAATTCCTTTACCAGGTCTCTGGCAAAGGAAATAGCAGGGATGGGAATCAGAGTTAACGCCATAGCCCCAGGAGTCATAGATACCAGTATGAATAGCTTTTTAAATAAAGATGAAAAACAGGCACTGATTGATGAAATCCCTATGGGCAGGTTCGGAGAAACTTCTGATGTATCAGACTTAGCTGTATTTCTTGCCTCGGAAAAATCAAAATATATAACTGGCCAGATAATAAAGGTTGATGGCGGGTTTATCTAAGCACAGATTTCTGTGCTTTTTCTTTTAGCTGCTAAGCAGAGGTAATCTTTTTCACTTTTGTTATGTGTAATTATCTGATTTACCATAAATACATAATTCGACAGTATAATGCAAAATTATGTTCTTTAAAATAACATCCATCCAATTTTTATTTAAAATTTTTATGCTAATAAATTTTTAATGAAAACATAAACTAAAATATATCGAATAAGAAATAAAAATGATATAATAAAAATAAAAAAGGAGTATTTTATGGAAAAATACACTATTGTAACAGATTCTTGTTGTGATATGCCATATTCATATATAAAAGAAAATAATATACCCTTTGTATCTTTAACAATGAGATTTAATGATAAGGAGTATAAGGATGATTTTAAAATATCCATGGATGCAGACACGTTTTACAATTATCTGAAGGATGGAGTTATGCCTGCCACATCCCAGGCTAACGTAAACGATTTTTATAATATGTTCAGCACAGCTTTAAAGGGAAGTGAAAAGGTTTTATATATTGGAGTATCCTCCGGCTTATCCGGAACGGTAAACAGTGCAACCTTGGCAAAAAAAATGATAGAAGAAAATGGGGAAAACAAAATATATATAGTAGATACCCTTACAGCTTCCTTAGGTCAGGGACTTCTTCTTATTAAGGCATTAAATATGCAAAAAGAAGGAAAATCAATTGAAGAAGTATATGAATATTTATTAAATGAAAGATTTAAGTTAAATACATATATAACAGTAGATGACTTAAAGCACCTGAAAAATGGAGGAAGAATATCTGGTGCAGCAGCTGCTATCGGAATAGTCCTTCATATAAAGCCAGTTATGACTCTAAATGATGAAGGTAGAATATTACCCTGCCTTAAGATTAAAGGAAGAAAAAAAGTAATGAGCAAGCTGAAGGAAATTGTAGCCGACAGAATAAAGGATAAAGAAATAATTGCCATATGTCATGCCCAGTGTCTTGATGAGGCAGAAAAGCTTAAAAGTAAATTAATTGAGGAGCTGGGAATAAAGGAAGTTTTAATAAATGAAATAGGACCAGTAGTAGGAACCCACGGTGGACCAGGGGCTATGGGAATATTCTTCATCGGAAAAGAAAGACAAAATCATGTAATTTAGATATAATATATATAGTATAGATATTTTTATTGTCTATACTATATTTTTATATTAGCAAATATACTGATAAACAGTACATTATGAAAACTGGTAAGAGGAGGATGCAATTAATATGAATAAATTTGTAAAAACTCATGGTTTAGGAAATGAATATATTGTCTTAGATGAAGAAGAAATAAATTTTGAATTAACAGAAAAGGCAATCAGAAGAATATGCAACGTAAATTTCGGAATTGGTTCAGACGGGATTTTACTTAAAATAAAATCAGAAAAAGCTGATTTCGGTCTTAGAATATTTAATCCGGATGGCTCAGAAGCTGAAAAAAGCGGAAATGGCCTTAGGATATTCTGCAAATATGTCTATGATTATGGTTACGCTGCCGGCAGGGAATTTTCTTTAGAAACAAAGGGCGGAATGGTAAAAGCTAAAATTATTGAAACTTCAAAAGATAAAGCTAAACTTATTTCAGTGGAAATGGGCAGAGCAAATTTTAATTCTAAAGAGATACCTACAAATTTTGAAACAAATCAGGTAATAGGTGAAAAAATACAGGCTGATGACAGGGAATATGAAATAAACTGTGTTTCCATGGGCAATCCTCACTGCATAGTTATTAAAGATAAACTTGATATTGATGAAATAAAAAGATATGGAAGGTTTATAGAAAATCACAGTATGTTTCCAAACAAAACTAATGTGCAGTTTGCAAAAGTAATAAACAGGAGCATTGCTGAGGTACTTATATGGGAAAGGGGAGCAGGCTTTACTTTAGCATCTGGCAGCTCTTCCTGCGCCGTTGCCTGTATTTTAAAAAAGAGAAATTTAGTTGATGACAAAATAAAAATTAAAATGCTGGGCGGGGAACTATTAATAGAGATAGATAATAACTGGAATGTAAAAATGACAGGTGAAGTAAGGCAGATAGCTGAGGGAATATTAAGCGAGGAGCTTATTGAAGATTTAGAAAAGTAAGGAGTATTAATGGAAATTTTAGGACTGCAGAATTTAAATGAAAAATATATTCATGATATTAAGAAACTTGAAAAAATATGCAGGGAGCAGGATAAAACCAGCGGAGATGCATTTTTATCAAATGAACTTAATTTTAATAAAGATGTTAAATGTTTTTTCTTATTATATGAAGAAGAAATTCTGGTGAGTTTTATTTATATGTTTATGCCCTCACCTGTGGAAGCGGAAATATCAGCCTGTACCCTGCCGGAAAAAAGGCGCCAGGGATATTTTAAAATTCTTTTTCAGAATGCTGTAGATGAGCTTCTAAGGTTTAATGTTAATGAAATTTTATTTGTCCATGAGCCGGCTGGATTAGAAGCAAAAATTGTTCTTGATAAACTGGGAGCAAAATTCGATTTTACAGAATACCTGCTTTTTTATGAAGGAAGCATGCCTGAAAAAAGCCTGGAGCTGAAAACAGTGACAGAGGAAAATATGTCTGATGTAATAAAGCTGAATGTGGATATTTTTAGCGACAGCCTGTCTGTTTCTGAATCCATGGTAAGAGAAGCAGTAAATTCTTATAAAATAACTCCTTATATGGCAATATTAAATGATGAAATAATCGGAGTATGCAATGTAAATTTTGAAAGTGAAGATATTTCAATTTTTGGTCTGGGAATCGCTGCCAAATATCAGGGAAAAGGTTTGGGAAGAGCAATGCTGAACAGTTTAATTAATCAGCTGATTTCTGAAGGTCACAAAAGCATAACTCTTGAGGTTAACAGTGAGAACATCAGGGCATATAATCTATATACTAAAAATGGGTTTAAGATAAAGACACAGTTTGATTATTACAGAATGAATATTATAGATATGAAAATTAAAAAGGCTCAGATTAAAGATTCAGATAAAATAATGGCAGTAATAAATAATGCAGTTAATGATATGGAAGCAGAAGGCATTCACCAATGGGACAATATTTATCCTAATACTGATGTTATAAAAGACGATATTAATGAAGGGAATCTTTATGTATACATTGATGAAGGCATTATTAAAGGTCTTATGGTACTTAATGAATTTCAGGATGTGGAATATAAATTAGTAAAATGGCAGCAGGATAAGGGAAGAAATTTGGTCATCCACAGATTATGCATAGATCCATCGTTTAAAGGCCAGGGGCTGGCCACAAAATTTGTAAAATTTGCTGAAAAATTTGGAAAATCTAATAGCTATCAGTCAATCAGGCTGGATGCATTTACTGAAAATAAACATGCCTTAAATCTTTATCAGAAAAATGGTTATCAGCTAAGAGGAACAGTAACCTTCAGAAAAGGTGATTTTTACTGCTTTGAAAAGACATTATAAATAGATTTTAAAGGTAGATAATTTTTTAATTATGTACCTTTTTTTAATATAAAAATATAGAAAATGTTGGTAACTAGTGGTATGATTTTATTGTTAATATTTCCAGGTATTTGCTCCTGCATAAAATTTACGAAAGAGGTGTTTTATGAAATCCTTCTGTGATAACTGCAGTTTAAGTTCTGATATTGAAAAACATAGAATTATGCTGAATAATTTAATAGATAAAAAGAATTGTAACTTACTTGATGAAGAAATTGTCTCATTGAGCCAAACTCTGGATAATCTGGTATATAAGTGTGTATTATGTGATAAAAGCTTAATTGATTTACCAAAACTAAACTTAAAAAATATATTCGGAACCCATTCAACTTTATATTATTATGGGAAACAGCATCTATTTGTTAATTTATATTTTTATATAAATGAGGGTATTAAAAATAACGAAATCGTTTATATCTCAATGCAGGAAAGCCTTTATGAAAAGTTAATAGCTTTTTTGGAGTGTTACGGTATCTTAGTTGAAAATATAAAATTCAGGCAGGTTATGGAGCTTATCTTAAGCAATAAAGAAGGCGGACTTATTAAGCTTAAAGAAAAAATAAGTAATGTTTTATCAGAGGATGATATGAAAAAATACAGCGGCATAAGATGGATTGGACAACCATCCTATGCTATTAAAACTACTTCTGAAAAGGATTTTTTAGATTGGGAAATAAACTTAAGTGAGGCCATGAAAAACACTAAGGCATCTTTGATTTGTGTTTATGATGCCTATGACTGTATGCATAAGGGCAAATTTATCAACGAAAATGTAATAGATAAATCTTTAAATACACATTCACATATTTTTAGTAACATGGCTTTAGAGGGAATATGAAAGAATATAATTATAAATAGAAGAATAAATAGAGATTTACAAAATGGTAGACAAGCAGTCTATCATTTTTTTGCTTTTATAAGCACATCTATAAAATAATGGTAATAAATGATATAATTGTATATAAAGTATTTTACTTTCAGATGCTGAAGGAGGCATAAAATGAAAAAAGCATGTTTTAATAAAATTTTAATATTATTAATTTGCACAGCAATATGCCTTACAGCCAGCTGCAGCAGCAATGATAAAAGTATTGATATGAACAGTTATCTTACCAAAAATCATGCTGAAATTAATATTCATGACTGCAGCGGCTTTAACCTTCTGGATAAAGACATTACAAAAAGTGATGTTATTTTAACTGGTGAAGCTCATGCCATAAGTAAGAACTATCAGGTTAAACTTTCAATGATAAAATATCTAAATGAAAAGTATAAGCTAAAATATCTTTTAGAGGAAATTGGTTATAGTCAGTCCTGCTTTATAAATCAATACCTTAAAACAGGTGATGAATCAAAATTAAAACTCGTATTTAATAATTTAAAGGGTACTGCAGCATGGAGTAAGGAGTACTATGATTTTTTTATTAAACTAAGAGAGTATAATCTGACGCTTCCTGAAAGTGAAAGGATAATTGCTATAGGAATTGATATTGAACACCAGATTGGAACTGCGCTTATTTATTTGAATTCTATTCTGCCGGAAAGTGAACCAATCCATGAAATAAAACCCTATATAACAGATTTCAAAGATGGCTATAAGAAGAAAAATACTAATGCAGTTATTAAGGCTGCTGTGAATTTGCAGAATAATATAAAAGCTGATTCAAGGGATTATGAGAAATATTTAGGAGACAAGTATTTTGATTTTAGTATTGTATTGGATAATATTATAAATTCTAAAAATGCATATGCATCAAACAGTGTAAATTTTGAAAGCATAAGAGAGCCAGGCATTTACAGTAATTTTAAAAGGATATATTCTAATCTGCCAAAAGGGAAATATTTTGGAGAATTTGGTATGGAGCACGTTTACCAAAATATCTGTAATTCATATATGGGTGATAAAAGCAGATTTGCTATGTATCTAAATAGCAGTGATTCTCCAATAAAAGGAAAGGTGCTGTCCATAGCATATGCTTATCAAAACTGTAAAATGATGACCTGGGGAAAAACTTATGGAGAGGGTAATGCTGATTCTGGACTTAATGATATTGATATTCTTAATAACATAAGTAAATCAGACATTACTTTATTTAAGTTAAATGGAGACAGAACACCATTTAGCAAAAAAATTTATTTTGTGGAAACAAAAAAAAGTGATAAAACTGACACAGATTATTTTAAATATATTATCTTAATTAAAAATTCAAAAGGTACCATTCCATATGATAATTCGCAATAGGAGGTATTATGAAACTAAAAAAAATTATTTTTATAACAATACCATTTTTACTGACAGCTGCAATCATAGGATATACCCCTGATAGTAAAAAGGCTGAAAATGCTTCTTATAATGAGAAAAAAGAAAAATATGACATGAATAAATATCTGGATGAAAATCATGCTGAAATTGATTTGGATACAGGCAGCGGCTTTAGCCTTATGGATGAGGATATTGTTAAAAGTGATGTCATATTAACCGGGGAATACAGTAATGTAAGCAAGAATTATCAGGTAAAGCTTTCACTTTTGAAATATTTGAATAAGAAATATAATGTAAGATATCTTCTGGAAAATATTAGTTATAGCCAGTCTAGCCTGCTTAATGAATACCTGAAATCAGGAGATGTATCAAAACTTGATTTTGTTGTTCCCGGTAGGATTGATTTGAAGGAATTCAATGATTTTTGTAATAAGCTTAAAGAATATAATGACACACTTCCTGAAAGCAAAAAAATAATAGTAATAGGGATTAATCTGGAATATTACTCATGGAGTACCTTCGCCTATATAAATTCACTGATTCCGGAAAGTGAACCGATATCAGAGATTAAGCCTTTTATTAAAGCTTATATAGAAAACTTCAAGACTTTTAATAATAAGCAAAATCAAGAAAATTATGATGGTATAATTAAAACTTTTATAAATCTGCATAAAAATATGGAAGATAATCCAGCTGCTTATGAAAGTTATTTAGGAAACAGGTATTTTGATTTTAAATTTACAGTAGATAATTTTGTGAATACTTATAAAATTTATAACGCCGGGGTAACAGACTATGATGAAGTAGAGAGTATCTTTTATAATAATTTTAAAAGGATATACCATAATCTGCCCATTGGAAAATATTTCGGACAATTTAAAATGGAACATGTATACCAAAATACCTGTGTTTATATGGGAGATACAAAGAGATTTGCCATGTATCTAAATGGCAGTGATTCTCCTGTAGGCGGAAGGGTATTATCAATTGCCTATGCTTATCAAAACTGCATGGCATTAACTGATCAAATAGATAATAGAGAAGCTGATGTGGAAACTGAATTTACTGATCTTAACCTTATTCAAAATATCAGTAAATCAGATATTACTTTATTCAAGTTGAACGGAGATAAATCACTATTTAGTACTAAATCTTACTTTGTCACAAGCATGGATAATATGCCTGACACTGATTATTTTAAGTATATTATATTGATTAAGAATTCAAAAGCTGCTGCTTCATTTTAAAAGTATTAGATTGGGGAGGGATATTATGAGACTGAAAAAAGTAATTCTTATTTTAATACCATTTTTACTTGCTATTGTTATCATAGCATATACTCCCAAAAGAAAAGATGAAGAAACCTCTTTCTATAATATAAAAAAACAAAATTACAATTTGAATAGTTATCTGGAGAAAAATCACAGTGAAATTGATGCTGAAGCCTGCACTGGTTTAAATGGGCCTGAAAATTAAGCCATCTTATAATGCTTATCATTAAAAGATGGCTTATCATTTTTATTCAGGATTCTAATCTTTCTTTTTTCTCTTTTTTACTAAAACATAAGTAATTACAGAAACAGGCACAATAATTATCAGGTACGGAATTATAGCGACGATAATTAAAATTATTACTTTAAACAGTGATCCCAGTGATTTTAATGAGTCACTGAAGGTCTTTTTAATTTTATCTCCAAGGGATACAGGTTTTGTAGTAAGTACTGATACCTCATGAACATTAATATTTATAGTAGCATAATCCACCTGGTTATCCCAATTTTTTAGGCTGGAGGTCAGGCTTTCAATCTGGTATCTTACATTCGAAAGCTGATTTTCAATCTCTAATATATCCTTTAAAGAACCGCTCTTTTTAAGTAGCTCAAGAAGTCTGTCCTCCTGAACCTTCAATGCCTTAAGGTGAGCCTCAGTATCGTAGTATTGGCTTGAAATATTTTCACCCTGAGTTGAAGAACTTGTAATCTTGCCTAAATTTCCTACATTAGTCAAAAATTCATCGAAATAATCCTTTGGCATTCTGATAACATAATTTGCTCCTCTTGAATTGTCATCATAACTTCCGTAGGATTTGGAGCTTTGAATATATCCTCCCTTTGATTTCACAGTACTTAATATACTGTCAATTGCCTTTGCATAATTTTTAGTTTCCAGATCTACCTCTGCAGTTTTTATTATTTTGCTGTTATTTGTTTCCTTTTGTTTTTCAGCGGTTTTAGTAGCATCAGCGGTGTTTTCCACTGCACTGTCCTGAGCTGCTAAACTGCCATTTTCTTCACTAACCCTAGGAGCTGTTGCAGTGCCGCTGTTTGAAGCAGACTTTTTCCCACATCCGGAAAGCGGTATGGATAAAACTAAAATTAATGTTAAAGCTATAAATGAGAACTTGATTTTTCTGTTCATAATGAACCTCCCTTTTATATTGAAATCATATAATTTGTATTTAATATTAATCCCTCCACAAATTTGATTTCCTATAAAGCTATACGATAAATTTCTATAAAAGTTACAGGTTAATAATATAGTATTCTTCTCTTAGGCTGTATAATAATAATTTTTGTGTAAAGTTTATATTTTTATATTTTTAGTGTATAATACTAAATGATTGCAGAAAATTAAAGAAATTGTAATATCAATTTTTTAATAATATATATTGGAGGTACATATGAGCAGTATTGATAACAAAACAGTAAACATCATAAGGATATTGTCAGCAGAACAGGTAGAAAAAGCAAAATCAGGTCATCCTGGGATGCCTATGGGATCTGCACCCATGGCATATACACTATGGGCAAAGCATTTAAAGCATAATCCGAAGGACTTAGAGTGGGTAGACAGAGATAGATTTGTTTTATCAGCAGGACATGGTTCAGCTCTTTTATATTCACTATTCCATCTGTTTGGATATGGACTTACAATGGAGGATTTAAAAAACTTCAGGCAATTTGGCTCTAAAACTCCGGGACATCCGGAATACGGTCATACAGATGGAGTAGAGACAACCACAGGACCTTTAGGTCAGGGTGTATCAACAGCAGTAGGAATGGCATTGGCAGAAGAATTCTTAGCAAAGAAGTTTAATAAGGAAGATAAAAAGATAATTGACCATTATACCTATGCAATTTGCGGCGATGGCTGCCTTATGGAAGGTATTTCAGGAGAAGCAGCATCCCTGGCTGGAACTTTAGGACTCAGCAAGCTTATAGTATTATACGATTCAAACAATATATCCATAGAAGGAAGCACAGACTTAGCATTTACTGAAGATACCGCTAAGAGATACGAAGCTTATAACTGGAACGTTCTTAAATTAGAGGACGGAAACAGCGTTGATGAAATAGATAAAGCGATAACTAAAGCTAAAAAATCAGATAAACCTACACTAATCGTAGTAAAGACAAAAATCGGATATGGCTGTCCTGCAAAGGTTGGCAAGTCAGCAGCACACGGTGAGCCTCTTGGAAAGGATAACCTGCTTGAGACTAAGAAATTCTTAGGCTTAGAAGGATTGGAAGACTTCACAGTTCCGGAGGATGTTAAAGCTCATATGCAGCAGGTTAAAGAAGAACTTTCTGCAAAAGAAGCAGCTTGGGAAAAGACATTTAATGAGTATAAAAAGGAGTATAAAGATTCCTGCGTTGAATTTGAAAAGTGGATGAATGATGAATTTACATTAGATGTAAATGAATTTGCAAAGGAGTTTGATTTTGCATCTCCGGTGGCTACGAGAAATGCATCTTATGAAGTGTTAAATAAGCTGGTTAAGCATTTCCCAAATATGCTTGGAGGATCTGCTGACCTTTCACCTTCAAACAAAACAGTTATGAAGGGTAAGGGAGAATTCTCAAAGGAAAACAGGCTTGGGCAAAACATTCATTTTGGAGTAAGGGAACAATCTATGGCAGCTATAGCAAACGGAATAGCTGTTCATGGAGGATTTAAAGCATTCTGTGCTACTTTCCTCATATTCAGTGATTATTTAAAATCATCTATGAGACTTTCAGCACTGATGAAGCTTCCTGTAACATATGTATTAACTCATGACAGCATCGGAGTAGGAGAAGATGGACCTACTCATCAGCCAATAGAACAGCTGGCCACCCTTAGAAGCATTCCAAATGTTACTGATATGAGACCGGCAGATGGAAAAGAAACAATAGCAGCCTGGTATTATGCAGCAACAAATAAGGTTGGACCAACTGCCTTAGCTTTATCAAGACAGAACCTGCCATCTTATAAGGAAACATCAGCAGAGAAAGCCTTAAAGGGTGCTTATATATTAACTGATACTGAAGGAACACCAGACATAATATTAATGGCATCAGGTTCTGAAGTAGAATATATATATGAAGCGGCGAAGCTTTTAAAAGAGTATAATGTTAAGGCAAGAGTTATTTCAATGCCTTCTATGAAGCTTTATGAAAAACAGAGCGAAGAGTACAAGGAAAGCTTAATGCCAAAGGAAGTCAAGGCAAGGCTGGCTGTTGAAGCAGCATGTACAATGCCTTGGTATAAATATGTTGGATTAGACGGAAAAGTTATTGGAAGAGATGAGTTTGGAGCTTCAGCACCAGGTGAAATTCTATATAAGGAATTTGGATTTACCATAGAAAATGTACTTCAGACTGCACTTCAAATTCTTAATAAGTAATTTTGAATAAATTATATATATTTGGAGGGAGAAAATCTCTCCTTTTTTCTTTTTTGAGAAAATAATTTTCTTAGGTAAGGAAATTGCATAATTACCTTTAGGCTTGTTTTTCAGCTTAAAAATAACGAATTATCAACGTTTTTTTAAGCTGAAAATTTAAATTTTTGAATTATGAAATTTCCTCAGGCAGCATAATTTTTTAATAATATTTAATTTTTATTTAATATTTTTATTATATAATAATATTAGGAGAATTTTGCAAAGTATTTATATTTGGATGGTGATTCTATGAAGAAGCTGCTGATATTTTTTATTATAATTTTATTTTTATTTATGACATCCTGCAGTAAAAAGCAGTATAATGCTAAAACTAAAAATCCGGCTGATAATGAAGCAGCTATTATTGACAATAATGAAGCAGCAGAGGATATGGACAGCACTATGGATGACATTGACACTATGATAAATGATGTAAGCAGAGAAGATTTAAGTATAGATTTGCGGTGATAAAATGAAAAAAAACATAGTATTAAGTTTAGTTTTGATAATTCTAATATTAATTCCAATAAACGCCTTTGCGTCAGGCGTTAATAAGAATGCCTATGAAAAGAAACAATCCATCCTGTCTGCAAAGGGAAAAATGGCTGCTGTTAAAGAAAATCTTATAAATGAAAAAGAAATTTTAAAACAGATTTCTAAAAAAAATAAGTTGGCTAAATCACTTCTTAAAGAAAAAAATCAGAAAAATAACTTTAGTTTAGAGCAAAAACAGGCAATACTTAATGCAGTAAAGGAAATTAAGCAGCAGGTGGGATATGTTAAAATTCCTATCAGCGATATTAAAATAATATGGAATAAGGCAAAGGCAAACAATAAAATACGAAACTATAAAGAGCTGAGCAGTAATTTAGATGATATAATAGAATTGCAGAAGAAAAAAATTGAGTATTTAAATAAAATAAATCAGGATTTTGATGAACTTATTAAGCTGCTTGAAACCTAAGGGGTAAAACATGGAAGAAAAGATTTTAATTGTAGATGATGACATCGATATTATAAATTTAGTCAAGGATATACTGGAAGATGAAGGCTATAGGGTAGACTATGCCCTAAATGGAAAGGATGGAGAAAACAAAATTCTGTCCAATTGTTATGATTTGGTACTTCTGGACATAATGCTTCCGGATATTAACGGTCAGGAAATAATGAAGGATGTAAGAGATAAGGTAAACATTCCAATTATATTTCTTACTGCAAAATCTAAAAAATTAGATAAGCTCCTGGGCTTTGAAATAGGCGGAGATGACTACATAACAAAGCCTTTTGATGATATGGATCTTCTGGTAATGTTGAAATATCAGCTGCTGCTGAAGAGATGGATAAGTTTATCAGGTTTTCAATTTCAGATAATGGTAATGGAGTTTTAGATCAAAACCTGGATAAAATATTTGGTAGATTCTTT
>JBAXYJ010000016.1:0-21511 GCA_041670885.1 Clostridiaceae bacterium | reverse complement strand
ATCTCCAATTCTTACGTCATCACCTATATGTATAACGTTATCTCCCTTTGCAGCAGGGGAATAGGAAAGTACTGTATCTTCATCCAGCTTATCTGTATATTCAATCATAACTACGCTGTCTGCATTATCAGGAAGCATTCCTCCTGTAGGAACGTAAAGGCACTCTGCATAGCCTATGTCAGATGCAGGAACCTTCCCCATTAAAACCTCGCCTTTATAATTCAAAATAGCAGGCATAGCTTCACTTGCCCCAAATGTATCTTTAGAACTTACAGCATATCCGTCAACTGTTGACCTTTTAAATTCGGGAATATTTACTGCAGCCCTAATATCCTCACAGCATATCCGTCCAATGCTCTCCAGTATGTTAACCTTTTCATAACCTATATCAGTCTTTACAGCTTCATTTATTAATTTAACAGCTTCTTCTGCAGATACAACATTAAAAAAATCCATATTTATTCCTCCAAGCCTTTGTAATCCATATTACTTCCTTGCGCATTCGGAAGCTTCTCCTAATAAAATACCAATGCCATGAGGTATTGCCGGCAGAATAAAAAGAAGGTTTTCCATAGCTGCTTTAGGACTTCCCGGAAGATTAACAATAAGAGAATTCCCTCTTATTCCTGATATTCCGCGGGATAGCATGGCTCTTGGAGTTATGGAAAGAGATTTCATTCTCATTGCCTCACCTATGCCCGGCACATATTTTTCTATAACAGCTCTTGTAGCTTCAGGTGTCACATCTCTTTTTGAAAAACCTGTTCCTCCATTTGTTATTACTAAATCAATTTTGAGATTATCACATATATTTATAAGCTCTTTTTCAATTTCTTCTTTTTCATCAGGAATTATCTTATAATAGCAAATCTCATATTCGCCTTTTTCCAGTTCCCTTCTTATAGAAGGTCCGGTTTCATCTATTCTTTCTCCCCTTGAACCTTTATCACTCATAGTTAGTATTGCTGTTTTTATCACAAATATCACCCCTATTATAATTTAATCATTTTAGTATGTGGATTAATTCATTACTTTTGTGAATAAAGTGTCAAATTCCTGTTAATAATTTATATAATCATTCATTAACATTTTATCTGAGGTTTTCCTATAAATCAAGAAATAATAAAAGCTTTTTCATTTTGTTGTAAAAATTTTTTGAATTATCCACAATTTATCAACAGCCTGTTTATAAATTGTGGATAATTACTTAAAGGAATTTCATAATTTAAGTTTTGCTTTTATTATAAGTCTGTGGGTAGCTACTCTAACCGGAGTACAGGTTATAAGAGTAAGTTCTGCATCCTTTGTATTATTAAGGACAGATACTTCAGAAGGCTCAACAACATAGATTTTATATACTACATAGGTAAACTCTCCCTTTGTTGTAGTAATTGATATTGTATCTCCCTCTTTTACCTGATCCAGCCTGTTAAAGTACTGACTATAAGTATAGCTCCTGTGACCTGCTATAGCACAGTTTCCCTTTTCCCCGGGGTAAGGCGTTTCCTTAAAATGACCAACAGCATATTTTAAAGTATTCATATCAACGCCGTCTCCGATTGCTACTTTTAAATCTATTTTAGGGATTTTCATTATGCCAATGGCTCCTTTAACATCCAATGAAGGAGGCGCCAGATCCGGACTATACTCAGAATTACTATTATCACCTGAGTTATCCACAGGTTTTTCTTTATTAAGCTGATTTATTGTTTTTTCGAATTCATCTATCATTTGCTGCTGCTTTTTATTCCCCTCATATCTCATATAAAGGGCAGAGCCAATTATTGTTATCCCTATTAAAATTAAAAATATACCGATATATTTTCTTTTCATACAACCACCTCTATAAAAATAATTATAGCATAATTATGTAAATTTAATTTTAAGATTATCAAAATTCTGTTCTTTATGCTATAATAATACATAAGATAAAAGGAAGTGTTTAAAATGAAAAGCAATGTACTTTACGTTGATTTTTCTAACAAGTATTTGCTTATAAAAGATAAAACAACACTGCATCTTATAAGAAACAGAATTCTAACTCTATTAATTTTTGGTAAAATTACAATAAAAGAAATATATAAAGAAGCAAGAGCACTTTAAGAGCGGATATTCCGCTCTTTTTTATGTTCTGAATATAACCTCCTCCCGGCTGAACATAAATCTGGCAAATAATATTGAGATAAATATATACGCTATTGTCCATCCAAGCGTAAGACCTATGTGAACAGGATTATATATCCCTGCAATAAATTCTTTCATTATGCATATAACATTAGATAATGGAATGTTAAAATATATCAGACTTATATTTTTAGCATCCAGCATATAGGTAGCATAGGTTGGAACCAGTGCAATAATAGTAAGAGGAGACAGATAAGTAGAAGCCTCCTTAAAGGATCTTGCATATATACTGATAGAAAGCTCAATTGCACCAAAGACCATAGTAGTAAGAAGAGCAAATACTCCTATTAATATAATTGTTCCCATAGACAGCGAGTAACTCCCTCCCCCTAAGTTTAGTATACTTCCTGACTGCTTTGATGCAAATATTAAGCCTATTATAGAAGCTATATTTGTAATCAGTCCCATTATAGTAATTGCCAAGAACTTACCCCAAAGGAGGGACATCCGACCGGCTTTTGTTGTAAGGAGAGGCTCTAAGGTTCCTCTTTCTTTTTCTCCGGCACCTAAGTCTATTGCTGCAGGAAGAGGTCCTGTGACACTGTAAAGTACAATAAGAAGAGGAAGCATTAAAGATATCATATATTTACCCATACCGCTGTCCTCTTTTTCTGTGGTCTTTTCAGTAATTTTAACAGGGTTTAGTATGCTGACATCTATCCCTCTTTTTCCCAGTCTTTTCCCTACTATTACTTTAGAAAATTGTTCAATATATCCTGTTATTGCCGTATATGTACTTAATGAATTTTGACTTGAGTTATCATATATTATTTCTATTTCAGGGACATTTTCCTTATCAATATTCTCATCAAAATTATCAGGAATCTTTATATCTAAATATATTTTCCCATCCTTAATATCTTTTTCTATATCCTTAGAATCTATTACTTTTATCCCCTGCTGGCTTTTTATAAATTTAGATAAATTACTTTCTGAATTCTCTGTTATAGCAATTTTTGTATCATTTTTAAGGTCATCTTCAGTCTTATTCATTGCTTTTCCCATTATTCCAAATAAAACAGGAAACATAATAAGAGGAATCAAAATAGCTATAAGAATTGTCTTTTTATCTCTGAAAAGATCTATAAGTTCCTTTTTCATTACTATAAACATTATATTATTTTTCATTTGAATCACCTATCAGCAGCATAAATACTTCTTCCAAATCATCATTATTATATTTTTCCTTAAGAAGTTTTATGGTCCCTTCCTCTACAATTTTGCCTTTATGAATGACAACAATCCTGTCACATAGCCGTCCCACCTCCAGCATGGAGTGGCTTGAAAATATTATTGCCCTGTTATCCTCTTTGCACTTTTTTATAAAATCCTGGACTATTCTGGAGGCAGTTACATCAAGCCCGGCTGTAGGCTCATCAAACAGCATAACCTTTGGACTATGAACAACGCTTCTGGCAATTGCTGTCTTTTGTTTCATTCCTCTGGAAAATTTTCCAACTCTTTTGTCTATATACTCTTCCATATGCAGCATTTTAATCAGGTAATCAATTCTCTTTTTAGTTTCAGCTTCATCCATTCCATTTAATTTTGCAAAATAACTTATATTTTCTCTGGCGGTAAGCCTGTCATAAAGGCCTACTTCTCCACCAAACAGTATCCCTATCTGACTTCGAACTTTATTAGGCTCAGTATTTATATCATAGCCATCTATTTTGGCAGTTCCCTCTGAGGCTCTAAGCATTGTAGCCAGCATCCTTAAGGTAGTTGTTTTTCCTGCTCCATTTTCACCCAGAAGGCCTACTATTTCACCTCTTTCCACATTGAAACTTATGGAATCAACTGCCTTTGCCTTTTTAAAATATTTTGATAAATTCTTAACCTCTATCACTTTTTCTCCCCCTTTAACGCTTTAATAAACAAAAACTGCGGATTTTTAGTCAGCTTTATGTATGTTTCAAAGTCTCTTTTCTTAAACTCTTCTGTAGGGAAAGGCTCTATCAGTCTTTCAATAAGAAAGCCTGCTTTATAAAGGCTTTCTGTTATTTCATTTAGTGGTCTCCTATAAAAAGTTACCTTAACGCTGCCCTTATTTGTTTTCCAGCTATCCTCAATTAAATCCCTTTTAAAATAATTTTCCTTATTAAAAACCGTAAAGTCCATAAAAGGATGATGAACTGAAAATATAAGCTGTCCGCCCTTTTTTAATATTCTGTTAAACTCTGAAAGAGGAGTATCCCAATTTTCTATGTAATGAAGGGTTAGCGATGACAGTATTATATCAAAGCTTTCGTCTTCAAACATATTAAGTGGTTTATTCAGGTCAGCTAAAAAAAGTTCAGCCCCATTTCCAACTCTTAATTTAGTCATTTTAAGCATACTTGGGCTAAAATCCAGTGCTGTAACTAATCCTCCCCTTTTTATAAGCTGCTCTGTGTAGAAGCCGGCAGCACAGCCTGCATCAAGAACTTTTTTTCCTTTTATGTCCGGAAGAAGAGAAAGGGTGCCCGGTCTTTCATAAAAGGCATTATAGGGCTTATTGTCTACATAGTTAAAATAATGATCCGATAAGTTTTCGTAGGAGTCTAATGAAATAAGTTTATACCTTCCATCAATAACCTCCTTTAAATCTATAAGATTATATATGACAAAGTCCGCATTTTCTGAATAAGTTGATCCCTTTGATAAAAATAAGCAGACCTGAGTCCCTGAATTTTTCCCAGCTAAAAGATCTAAATCTCTGTCTCCTACTGCTAAAGTTTCTTCCCTTTTTAAATTGTATTTATTTATTATATAATTGAAGCCCTTAGAATCCGGCTTTCTGCCAAGGCCGTACTCCTTGGTTACTATCTCTGTAAAATAATTCGTCAGCTTATACTTTTCTATTAATTTATTGCAGACTGCATTCCTATGGGTATAAATAAAGCTTCTTCCTCCAAGTTTTTTAATATATTTGAGAATTTCCTCTAAGCCTTTAAAGGGTACCATACGTTCATATCCATACTTTTCTTCATACTCTCTGAATTTAGTTTCCATGTAACTTTTATCTAAATTATATTCTTTTGAGTAATAATCCAGTGCCTCTCCAAGTGTAGTCTTCAGCCTTCCAAGTATTTCTTCATCCTGCTTCTTTATTCCATTATCTTTAAGCACCATTTTAAATGCTAAAAGCATTCCATCATAGGTATGGAAAAGTGTGCCGTCAAAATCCCAAATAAAATTCAAAAACATGAAATCACTCCTACTTTGCTTTAATATTTAAAAGAAAAAGAGGCAACCCCCTAAAAATCATTAAAGGAAATTACCTCATCGCAGCTTTTTCTTGGTCTTTCGTCCGGGTCCTCGTCTGGATAGCCTAGAGGCGATATGGCAACTACTCTCATACTGCCCGGAATATTTAATGTTTCCTTTACCTTTTCTTCATCAAAATGCCCCAGCCAGCAGGTTCCAAGTCCCAGTTCATAAGCTTCCAAAGTCATATATGCCATAGCTATAGATACATTTATGGTGGAGGATTTTTGGCCGCACATCATAACATATTCATCTTCTGTGGCAACTCCAACTACTGTTACCGGCGCTTCCTGAATAAATTTCTGACCGTCTGCAGCTTCTCCCAGCTTTTTTCTCTTTTCCTTATCTGTTACAAAAATGAATTCCCATTTTTGAGAGTTTGAAGCAGAGGGAGCAAGTCTCAAGGCTTCCATTATTATTCCCAGTTTTTCCTCTTCGATAAAAACCTGACTATACTTTCTTATACTTCTTCTTCCTTTAATAGAGGTTAAAACATCCATAATGACCCTCCTATCTTAATTTACTTATCACCTGTTCTATGCTTAGCTTTACCTGGTCTCCGGTTTTCAGGTTTTTAAGTGAAACTACTTTATTTTCTTTTTCTTCTTCTCCTATAATTATAGCATATTCAAGTCCCAGCTTATCACCATAAGAGAACTTCTTTTTTGCTTTTGCTTCCTCAAAATATATTTCACAGCTTATATTATTTTCTCTCAGCCTGCCTGCTGTATCTATTGAGTATTCCATCACATCTCCCATTGGGATTATAAGAACCTTTGATGTAGTTGAACTTTTTCCTTCCTTAATAAAACCTGCCTCAGTGAGCTGATAGAAAAGCCTGGTAAGACCTATGGATATTCCAACTCCGGGAAGCTTTGCCTTTGTATAATACTCTGCTAGATTATCATACCTTCCTCCTGAGCAAACTGAACCTATCCCCGGGTATTCATTAAGAGTTGTTTCATATATGGTCCCTGTATAATAGTCAAGACCTCTTGCAATTGTCAGGTCTATCTTGAAGTTATCTTCAGGTACATTAAAGCCCTTAATGTAGTGGACTACCAGGGAAAGTTCCTCTAAGCCCTTAATAAATTCTTCATTTTCTATGTTCAGGTTCTTAAGGCTTCCCAAAACTTCATCATTACTTCCTTTGATACTGATAAAATCAAGTATTCTTTCAATTTCAGCGTCGTAAGCCCCAATCTCTTTTAGCTCCTCTTTTACCTTGGTTTCTCCTATTTTATCAAGTTTATCTATTGTTCTAAGTATAGCTCCCTTGTCACTCTTTGTTACCTGATTGAAAAATCCATTTAATATTTTTCTGTTATTTATTCTTATTGTGAAGGGTCCAAAATCCAGTTTCTTAAATATTGAGTAAATAATGCTTGGAATTTCAGCATCGTTTATTATGCTAAGCTCCCCATTTCCTATAATATCAATATCACACTGATAAAATTCTCTGAATCTTCCCCTTTGATTTCTCTCTCCTCTATACACCTTTCCAATATGATACCTTCTGAAGGGGAAATTAAGATTTTCCGAGTGGAGGGCTACATACCGGGCAAGAGGTACAGTTAAATCAAACCTGAGGGACATATCTGTATCTCCCTTGGTAAATCTATATATCTGTTTCTCTGTCTCCCCTCCCCCCTTTGCAAGAAGTATCTCAGACTTTTCAATAAGAGGAGTGTCCACAGGAATAAAGCCGTACATTTCGTAAGTTTCCTTTATAATATCTTTTATCCTGTTAAATTCTATCTGTTCCTTTGGAAGAAGCTCCATAAATCCTGGTAATATTGATGGTTTAACTATATTATTCATAATTTCCTCCCTAATCTATATCGTTTAAATATTTGTATAATGCAGGTGTAACGTTTAAAACTGCCATCAGTTTATAATATTCCTGTTTTATATCTTCATTTTCTTCTCCGCTTTTTATGGCTCTTATCATAATGTTTTTTGAAGTTTCAACAGAAGATATGCACTCAATAACTGAGGTTTCATATCCTAAAGATTCCAGGTATAAGGCCCTCATTCCATCAGTCAGGGCATCAGCTATCCTATTATTTAAAACTCCATGCTTTAATATGCTTTTAAATGGTTCATAGGAATATGAACTTCGCATCTCTTTATCACAGCAGGGAACTGCTACTATTGCTTCTGCTTCCACTTTTACTCCAAGTGTAATGGCTAAATCTGTTGCTGCATCGCAGGCATAAAGGGACAAGACCATATCTATATTTTTACATGGTTTATATTCCTTAATATCCAGGTTGTAAAATTCCATGTTCTTATAATTTAGATTCTCTGCCATCTTTTTAGAAGATTCTATTACCTTAGGTGAAATATCAAGGCCTATAAAATTACATTTCATATTCTTAATCTCTGTGAGATAATAATTCAGCACAAAGGACAGATAAGATTTGCCGCAGCCACAGTCTAAGATATTTAAAGTTCTATTTCTAGGCAGTTTGTCAATAATGCCCTCTAATAGCTCCACATAATGATCCATCTGATTATACTTCTTTATTTTATCATTTTTAATTTTTCCATCCTTTGTCATTATGTCAATTGCCTTTAGCAGAATTCCTGCCTTTGAAGCTTCAATATAATATTTACGGTTTAATAGAGGAGTATTTACCTCAAAGCCCTCTATTTTTATGTTTTTCATGGTTACATTTCTATTGTCAGCTGATATTCTTACTCCGCTTCCTCTTTCAATATAATTAAATTCTGCTGATTCATATTTTTCCATCTCTTTAATTATAAATGAAATTATTTCAGAAAAGGCACCGGTTTTAGTTTTTCCGCTGTAATTAAACATAATTTTCCCGTCAGTCTCTGTACCTGTTCCTTTAAATTCCTTAAGTCCTGATTTTAATGAAATATTTATTTCTTTAAATATATCCCGGTTATCATTAAATCTATTTATTATTCCCATCAAAAAAAGATTTGCCTTATTTATGCTATTTTTATTCATCTTTCCTCCATTACGTAGTTTCCCTATTGATGAAATTGAATTATCCAATTTCCATACTTATAATTATTATACTAAATGAAAAGAATTTATCAAATTTTTTAAATTTCTTTTTGCAATGTCATTATATTGTCATAAAAGGAGACTAATATAAAAGTATAGAAGTTAACCCCCCTTTAAATATATAATATTTTAATAAAAGCCAGTCCCCCAACTGGCTTTTATTTTTTTATTTATTTTTATTTGTCATTAAAATGTCACACTTTTAGTTTATTATAATAATATAGTAATTAACCCCCCTAAATATATAATATTTGATAAAAGCCAGTCCCCCAATACTGGCTTTTATTTTTTTTATTTACAGTTTAAAAATAACGAATTATCTGGGTTTTTTTAGCTGAAAAAGTTAATTCTTGAATTATGCAATTTCCTCATTTGATAAAATTTTTTTATATGTCATTAAAATGTCATAATCTTAGCTTATTATAACAATATAGTAATTAACTCCCCTTTAAATATATAATGTACAGATAAAAACCAGCCCCCCAATGCTGGTTTTTATCATTTTTTGTCAAAAATAAAAGCCAGAAAAACTGGCTTTTAAATTTCCCGGGAAATATCTGTCGAATATCAGTTTAGTTTCATTTTAATATCACCCATATTCCCGCTGGAAACTGAAGTTATTTTAATTTTAAGCTGTTTAGGCATCTTAACTTTTTTAGGAATTATTATATAGATCCAGGGATTTACTTTTTTTGAAATTCTATCACCAACTTGAACGCTAAATTTTTTACCCTTTTCATCATAAGCTTCGTCTTCAAAATGAATAAAATTAACAGGTCTTTCTGCCAGCACTTTCTCATCTGTTACTTCTAAGGTAATAATTTCTTCATTACTTACACTGTTATCAGATATATCATTAAACTTTATACCATATCCAGAACTGTCAATTATCTTTTTATTTTCTAAATCAATGCTTAAATATTTATCTTCCTTAGTCATAAAATAAACTCCGGATGCTTTAAAATATATTTCCTTAGTCTTATTAAAATAACCGCTTTCAAACTGCATATCTATCAAACTATCATTTATTGTGCTCCAGCCTATCAGGTTATATTTTATTCCTTTGTCGTCCATTAAATAAGGTTCTTTAAAAGCATTAAACTTATAATCCGGATCAAGTTTAACTCTTACATAAGTTATAGTAGGATACATTCTTATATTCTCAATTTCAAAGTTATAATTGCCAACAGAATATGCTTTGTTACAGTTTACAATCTTTCCTTTATCCTTAACTAATTCTTTATCCAGGATAATTGAAAAAGCCCAATTACCATTTATAACCTCAGTTTTTTCATGGTCCAAACCTTTTTCTAAGCTGACTACTGTAAAGTTTATTGCTTCAGGGAATTTTTCTCCTTCCGCCATTGTTATTTCTATGGTTCCCCTATTATTATTATTATCATCAATAAAATTACCCCATCTTTGAGATGCCTTTAATCTTTTACCATCTTTATCTGTTATATCAAAATTTCTGAAATTCAGCAGTTCTTTCCCCTCTATACTGTAATCAATAACCATCTTTTTGTTATCAAATATAAGGTTATTAACTGTAATTTTTATTCCTTTATCTTCCCTGGTCTCAGAAACCTTCTGCACATATCCGTTTTCTGCAGCGCTCTTAAGTCCTTTATCAAACCTGACAAGTTCTACAAGAGGAGCCAGACCCGGTATTCTGCTTATTTCATCTGCCAGGGCAGGAGATGCATTCACTCCAATTACAAAGGCTATAACAAGGGAGGCTGCAATGGAGGACAGCTTAAATATCAGCTTATTTCTGTTTTTTCTTTTTATCTGCTTATTAATATGAAATTCAAGTGATTCCGGAATTTCAATGTTATTATAATTTCCCTTAGCTGATTTCAAATCATATTTTTCTTCTATAATATCCTCATAATTACTCATTACAATATCCCTCCTTTAAATCACATCTTAAGGATGTAAGTGCTTTGTGGAGATAGTTTTTAATGCTGCTTTCAGGTTTTTTTAAAACCTCTGATATTTCCTTTATCTTAAGATCCTGAAAATATTTTAAAATGATTATGGTTTTCTCCATTTCAGGCAGCTTATCTATGGCAGTAAACAAATCCAGCTTCTCCTCTTTGAAGCCTCTTTCACTATCTTCTGATACTATTTCCTCCACATAAACTATTTTTTTGTTTTTTCTTATAAAATCTATAGAGGAATTAATAAGAATTCTTGTTACATAAGTGTTGAAATATTTTTCTTCCCTTATTTTATTTATTGAGGAATAAGCCTTATATATTGTCTCATCCAATATATCCAAAGCATCCTGCTGATTTTTAACATACATATATGCTGTTTTATAAAGTACTTCTTTTCTTTCATCTATAAGTTTTAAAAACAGTTTCTTGTCCAAGCTAATTCCCCCTACCCAAATACTTTAGCCTTCTACCCATTAGACGAACTGACGTATATATTGTTTTTTGAAAAAAGCTTAGGTAAACCCTAAGCTAAATTATTTCTATATATGAATCTAATACTTCTACATCAAAATTATCTTCAATAAAATTAAATACATTTTGTATTTCAGAATCTGCCACACTCTTTGAATTTGATACTGAGGCTACACCAAGTACTATTATCTGGTGAATGTCATTATCCTCCACCTCAGCTATGGAAACATTAAACTTATTTACTACCCTGCTTTTTATGCTGCGTACCACCATCCTCTTTTCCTTCAGAGAATGAGAATAATTTATGTGAAGCTTTATCTTTCCTGTACCTATTATCATATTTCCTCCTATGTAATCCATATGAGAATCACTTATTTTTTAATTTATAAACCCTTTTGGTGCCATATTCATAATATAATAATTTGCCTTCTTTTACCATACTTCCTAAAACAATATTAGTATATTTTGCTAAATCATTTATCATTATTGCCTTTCTGCTCCAAAATACACTGCCTATAATATATTTCGGTAAATTATATTTTGTTAAAGTAGCAAATATTCTATTAAATTTTTTATTTGCGTATGAAATAGTTTTTAAATAATATATAATTATATTAGTATAATTTGTAAATACGGGAGGGATATTATGATAGTTACAACTACAAATAGTATTGAGGGAAAAAGAATACTGGAGTACAAGGGAGTAGTTTTTGGAGAGGTAATCTCAGGAGTTGATTTTATTAAAGACTTTGCCGCAGGACTAACTAACTTTTTTGGCGGCAGGTCTAATTCTTACGAAGGAGAACTTATTGAGGCAAGAGTAAATGCCCAAAGAGAAATGGAAAAAAGGGCAATGGGTTTAGGTGCAAATGCAGTTATTGGCATAGATTTTGATTATGAAGTTTTAGGTCAGGGCGGAAATATGCTGATGGTAACAGCCTGCGGAACTGCAGTTGTTATTGAGGGTTAGAAATGAAAGCATTATTTTTTCTTCCAATAGCAGGAATTTTTATATTTGCTTTGTTCATCCCAATACTAATAGGCGTATTTGTATATTACGATGCTCCAAAATATAATATGGATAGGCTTCTTTGGGTTTTAATTTCTGTATTAGTACCTGGCTTTATTGGATTAATTGTATACGTTGTTATGAGCAGAACAAATGGAAGCAGCTCTTTTGATGTATATACTAAATCCTGTCCAGCCTGCGGTAAAAAGTTAGAGAAAGAATTTTCTACCTGCCCATACTGCGGCAGCAGTCTTGAAAAGCACTGTCCAAGCTGCGGAAATAAAATAGAGGATGACTGGATGGTATGTCCCCATTGCTCCTCTAAATTAAAATAGAGTCCTTATGGACTCTGTTTTTTTATAATATAACATCCTACCTTTTTATCATGATCCAGGACTCGGGTTCCTCTTTTTAGTTTTCTTGTATTCCAGATTATAAGCAAATCGCCAAAACCTCCAATAAGCATAAAATCTCCTACAAGAAGTGAAAGAAAGTTTTTAAACAAGAAACCTGATATTATAGGAATAATACCTAAAATTATGGTTGGAAGAAGCAGAGCTATCCTGTAAGTTGATATGGAAATTACCTGACTGCAGTATGCATAGGGTGTTAAATATTTTAGAATAATGCCAAATTTTATTTTCTTTTTAGAAACTTTACCCACAATAATAAAGGCTAATGCATGAATAACTTCATGTAAAAATGTAGCAGCTATTATTAATATGGTAAAAATTATGGGATTTATGTAAATATAAGAAAAGTCCTTTCTTCCGATAAGAAAATAATATATACTGCCCACTGCAAGTAAAATCAAAAAAGAAACTGGTGTGATTATCTGATATACTTTTTTAGGCTCTATGCTTATATCCACTTTTCCCATAATTACTCTCCTTTATATAAAAATTCTCTATTAGCATTTCCAATTTGATGATATAATATTCCTAGAACTTATATATTTTTTATTAATTAAACTAATTATGACAACATTTGTTATCAGTCTCCAGGAGGTCTTCACATATGAATAACTATATTATAGCTGCTGCTATGCTTATAAACTTTATTATACAAGTATTTTTTGCCCTTATGTCATATTATAAGGGAGGAAAATTAGGCAAACTTCTGTCTAAAGTCCTCTTTTGCATGGCATTTTGGAATCTTACCTATGGTCTCTCATTTTTATTTAAATCTGAGTATGCAGTAATAACATTAAATCAGATAAAATATATTGGCATAGCTTTTTTACCTATTTACCTTTTATTTTTTGTTTTATCTTTTACAAAAAATTATTCATATATAAACTTAAAAAATTTTATAATCCTGTCATCTTTTTCTCTGATAACTTTAATAATTATATTTACAAATAAATTCCATCATCTATTCGTCAGAGAATACTCTGTAAATACCGTTAATAATATAAATGTTATTACAAAGATTAATGGCATATTTTATTATATTCATATTTTTTATATGTATATAATATTTTCTGCTGCTTTAATAATACTTCTTAATTACTATTTAAAACAACCAAAATTATACAAAAATCAGAGTAAGTATGTTATATTCAGCCTGGTTTTTCCATTAGTAGTTAACATATTTTACGTTATTACTCCGAATTTTTTTTATAACATAGATATTACTCCTATGCTGTTTTTAGTATCCTGTCCTTCTTTTTATTTTTTAATAATTAACTATAAAGCAGAAAGAATTGTTCCAACTACAAGAAATATTGTTTTTGAAAATATGGATAATCTAATAATTACTTTGGACAGAGAGGATAATATAATTGATTTTAATAAGGCTGTTGTAAAAACCTTTGGAGGCAATATTTCGTCATTTAAACAGCATAATTTTTATAAAATATTCAATAATATCGGTGATTACCTTTCTATAAATTTTAATTATAATATTAAAGAAAGACTGCTGTGGATTAAAAATAGCCAGGGAGAAATTTACTTCAATGTTTCTGCGAAAGGGCTTTATGACTCTCAAAAGAAATATATTGGAAAAATAATCGAGTTAAACGATATAACAACAGTTAAGCAAATAATGAATAACCTGGAATATTCCTCAACTCACGATTCTCTAACCGGAATATACAACAGATCTTTTTTTGAAAATGAGTTGTCACGTCTTGATGAACAGGGACTCCTTCCTATTTCTGTAGTTGTTGGAAATGTAAATGGTTTAAACTTGATTAACGATGCCTTTGGGACATTAGAAGGAGATAACATCATCAAGAGAGCCTCTGAAATAATTATTGAAAGCTCTCCAAAAAACTCAATTATTGCAAGAACAGGCGGAGATGAATTTAGTATTATAATGCCCTGCATCAATGAAGATATATCTCAAGACTTGATATATAGTATACGAAATGCATGTAAAAAATATAAAAACAAGAGTCAGCTCAGCTTAGCACTTGGCTGCAGTACTAAGGAAGAAAAAGATGAATCTTTAGTAAACACCATAAAAATTGCCGGTTCAAATATGTATAGAAACAAGATTGCAGAAAGCAACAGTATACGAAGTTCTATAATAAGTTCTCTGAAGAAAACATTGGAGGAAAGCGATTTTGAAACTAAAGAGCATGCAGAAAGAACAAAAATTTTATCTGAAGAATTTGGATATAAGCTGAAACTTCCAATGAATCAAATGGATGATCTTAAAATGCTGGCGGTACTTCATGATATAGGTAAATTGGCTATTCCAGACAGCATTTTACTGAAGCCTGGAAAGCTCACGCCTAAGGAATGGGAAATTATGAAAACCCACACAAATAAAGGCTATGACATAGCCTCATCTTCCTATGAAATATCCACTATAGCAAGAGCTATTTTATGTCATCATGAAAAGTGGGATGGTACAGGTTATCCTGAAGGTTTAAAGGGTGAAGAAATTCCAATACTCGACAGAATAATATCAATAATCGATGCTTATGATGTTATGACTCACGATAGACCATATCATAAGGCCATACCAAAAATCAAGGCAGTTAATGAGCTTATAGCCTGCTCCGGTACTCAGTTTGATCCAAATCTGGTCCCTGAGTTTATTGAAATTTTGGGTGATATAAAAATGGAGACAGTTAACAAAAATTGTTAACTGTCTCTAATTCATTTTATTTTAATTTTATAATTTATAAGCCAGGTGTTTATCTGAATGAGATATGCCAAAACCTGGGGACCTGTCATTAGCTGTCCATACCAAGGCTTCTGTAGTGCATGTTCTGGGTCTCCAATTATCCTCAATACCTGATTCTTATCAATCAAATCATTTATTGGAGAATTGTTATTGTTTATTATAACCTTCATTTCATCCTGAACTGCCCTGGTATATTCCGGATTATGAGTCTTTGGGTAAGGGCTCTTTTTTCTCATTAATATTTCTTCAGGCAATAATCCTTTTAATGCTTCCCTAAGAAGACCCTTCTCTCTTCCCTTATAAAATTTCATTTTGTTTGGTATATTAAAAGCATATTCTACAATTCTGTAGTCAGCAAAAGGCACTCTGACTTCAAGAGAATTCCTCATTGACATTCTATCCTTTCTATTTAAAAGTGTTATCATAAACCATTTCACATTTAGATAGAACATCTCCCTCATTCTGCTTTCCTCAAAGCTCTCACCCTGTAATTTAGGAACTTCCCTTAATGTGTCTTCATATTTTTCTCTTATATATTCATCTACTTTAAGCTTTTTTAATGAACCATTTAAAATACTTTTTCTTATGCTGCTGGAATTTGCCCAGGGGAATGTATTTAGACTTTCTATATTTTTATATCTGAACCAGGGATAGCCTCCAAATATTTCATCTGCACATTCTCCGGACAGTGCAATTGTAGCCTTCTTTTTAACCTCCCTGCAGAAAAGATAAAGTGAAGAATCTACATCAGCCATTCCAGGCAGGTCATTTGCAATCACAGCATCTTTTAAAGCTTCCATTAATTTGTAGTTATTTTCCACAACATTTTCATGGCTGCTTTTAATATAATCTACCATTATACCTGCATATTTTGAATCAGAGGATGGCTCAAAAATGTTTTTCTCAAAGTATTTATCATTGCCTTCATAATCAATAGAAAAAGTATTTAAAATTCCTTTATTATTTCTTTTAAAATATGATGAAGCAATACTGGAAATGGCGCTGGAATCAAGACCTCCAGATAAGAAAGTACAAAGATTAACGTCACCTATAAGCTGTCTCTCCACCGCATCTGTCAGAAGACTTCTTACATTTTCAGCTGTTTCTTCAAAGCTTTCCTGATGGTGCTCTGCTGTAAGCTTCCAATACTCTTTTAGTTTAATTCCCTCTCTGTTAAATATAAGATAATTTGCCGGGGGTATCTCCTTAATCCCATTAAAAATTCCAACTCCCGGAGATCTGGCAGGACCTAAGGCAAATATCTCCAGCAGCCCCTCTTCTCCTATTTCGCTTTTTACCAGGGGGTGCTTTAAAAGAGCCTTTATTTCAGATCCAAATATTATAGTGTTTCCTGCTATTGAATAAAACAGAGGTTTAACGCCTAAAGGATCTCTTGCCAGAAATAAGGTATGGTTACCCTCCTCCCATACGGCAAAGGCAAATATACCATTTATATATTTAAGGCAGTCTTCTTTCCATTCAATATATGCTGTAAGCAAAACTTCCGTATCTGAATAACTGTTAAATGTGTAACCTTTTTTCAGTAATATAGCTCTCACATCTTCCGTATTATATAACTCACCATTATAAATAATTGTATAAGCTATTTTATCTTTTTTCTTAATCATAGGCTGCCTGCCGCCCTTAGGGTCAACAACTATAAGTCTTCTGTGTCCCAAGGCCGCATTTTTATATATAACTAAGCCCCTGTCATCAGGTCCTCTTTTATTCAGTGAGTCTGTCATATTTTCTAGAACGCTTCGATATTTATATAAAGCCTCTTCAATTGATACAAAGCCAGTAATTCCACACATTTTATATCCTCTTACATATTCTTATATTTATAGAATATGTAAGAGTAACCAGAGGGTTAACAATTATTATGCATAAAAAAACTATATACCAAAAAGTATATAGTCTGATTTTACTTAATATCCATCCTGAATAGAAGGGGAAAACCCCTTCTACCAGGCATAAAATAGCCCCCTACTTCCCCAAGTAAGTTTATTAAATTGATTATATCATATATAAAAAATAGGAACAATTACTTTTTTATTTTACAAATAATTCGCTTAGGAAATTGCATAATCTAAAAATTAAATTTTCAGCTCAAAAAACGCTCTAAATTCGTTATTTTCAAGCTAAATTATGTAATTTCCTCTATTAACTGTCCCCAAAGTTTAGCTGCAATTTCAAGTATGTTGTCGTTAAAATCATAACTAGGAGTATGAAGGTATGGCTTATTTTCCCCTATACCAATTCCAATCATTGCTCCCTTATATTTTTTGGTAAAATATCCAAAGTCCTCTGACCACCTGAAGGGCTCGCTAAGCTCCTTTATTTTAAAGTCCAAACCAGACGCTGCTTTTTTAACATAAGACAAAGCCTCCTTATCATTGTTCGTTGCAGGAAAAGGCTCTATGTATTCCACATTAAAATTAAGATTATATTCAGAAGATATATTTTTTACCTTATCTTCAATATCCTTTGACATATTTTCTAATGTTTTATCAGAGGATGACCTGATAGTTGCCAGTACTTCGCCCTCTCCGCAGGAGGTACCAAAGGTTTTATCTCCAAGTCTTGCACCTACAATAGTTGACAGAGAAAAATCCTGATATTTTTTCCTGTTTATATCATTTAAAAATATCAGCAGCTCACCTACAGCCACAGATGGATTTATACCATTTTCAGGATAGGCAGCATGGGAGGTTTTTCCTTTCAGGCTGATTATTATACCTGTTGAAGCACAGGCAAATTCCCTTTTAGGGATTAACACCCTTCCTTCTTTTTCACCTGGTATGTTATGGTATGAGAAGCAGTAATCTATATTAAGATTTTTTATTCTTTCATCACTTACTATCTTTTCTGCTCCTTTACCAGTTTCCTCTTCACCTTGAAATACAAGAATAATCTTGCCTTTTTTTAATTTTTCCCTGACTATTGATGAAAACAAGACAAGAGATGCACTGTGTCCATCATGTCCGCAGAGATGACCTCTATCCTCATATACGGATCTGTAGGGTACATCTGATATTTCTTTAACCTTTAAAGCATCCATGTCAGCTCTTATAAGTATATTCTTCCCTGGTATCTTACTGTCAAAAACAAAGGCTAGTCCATTTCCTCCAATGTTTTCAATAATTTCATCTGGCCCATACTGCATGACACTTTTTTTTATAAGATTTGCTGTTTCTTTTTCCGTTGATGAAATTTCAGGTCTTTCATGAAGCAGCCTTCTTAATTTTTTTGCCTTTTCTATATCTATATCTTTCATTTTATCACCTCAAGCATACTATATATTTGCATTTTCAGAAGCTTGGCTATTTACATTTTATTATATCACCATTATCTATATTTTATCATCTATCAATTTTCCTATTTATAAATTATAATAAAATTAGTGAATATTACAAATTATAGTAATGAACTAAATATAATTAAAAAGCTGGTGAGATAATGAGAGTTGGAATCGGTTATGACGTACATAAATACACAAAGGGCAGAGACTTGATTTTAGGCGGAGTTAAAATTCCATACAGCCTCGGTCTTCTTGGTCATTCAGATGCAGATGTTTTAATTCACGCAATAATGGATAGCCTATTAGGTGCTGCAAGTCTTCGTGATATTGGATATCACTTTCCTGATTCAGATAAAAAGTATAAGGGAATTTCATCAGTCCTTCTGCTGAAAGAAGTAAAAAAACTGATAGAGGAAAAGGGATTTTTTATAGAAAATATAGACTCCATTATAGTAGCTGAAAAGCCTAAAATGTCTCAATTTATAAATTCGATGATTAAAAATATCAGCTTAGCCTTAGGTATTTCAGAATCACAGGTTAACGTAAAAGCTACAACAGAGGAGGGCTTGGGATTTTCAGGTCGTGAAGAAGGTATTGCTGCTAAAGCGATTTGCCTTTTAAATAAGAGGTGATAGAATGGGATTTATTTTAAGCGGCTTTTATTCAGTTTTTTATATTGCATTTTTTCTGATTGCAATAACTTTAATTATTCTGGAGCGAAGGAAACCGGAAAAAACTATAGCCTGGCTCTTATTATTCTTAGTATTTCCTCCCCTGGGTATTTTTCTTTATCTGTTTATAGGCAGGAACTGGAAAGTCAATAAATTAAATGATGGCTCTAATAAGGATTTAAAAGAACTGGTGTACAATGCTATGTTTGAAGCCAAGGTTCCAGAATACAAGTCGCTTTTTCAGCTGATTGCAAACAACAGTGATTCGCCGTTATTTATTGATAATCAGGTTACTGTATTCTATGACGGAGATGAAAAATTCAAAGCATTAAAAAAGGAATTAAACGGTGCTAAACACCATATTCATCTGGAGTACTACATCGTAAATAGTGACGGAATAGGCGAAGAAATAACAGAGATACTTATTAGAAAGTCATTAGAGGGAGTAAAAGTAAGATTTATTTTAGACAAGGTTGGCTCTGTAAGATATAAAAGAAAGGATGTGGAAAGATTAAAAGCAGCCGGAGTAGATATAGTATACTATTCATATTTTCTGGCTCCTCTCCTAAGATTTATAAATACTCAGATTAACTACAGGAATCACAGAAAAATAGCTGTAATAGACGGCAGGGTGGGTTTTGTTGGAGGAATAAATATCGGAGATGAATATTTAGGGAAAGCAAAACTTGGTTACTGGAGAGATACTCACTTAATGGTAAAAGGAGATTTTGTCCTTGGTCTTCAGTCAGTTTTTCTTGATGATTACCTGTCAATTAAAGAGGTAAACAAGGAGATGCCAATTTATGAGGATGACTTCAGTACATATTTTCCAAAACCTGAAGCTTCAAAAGGTCAGGCTCTGCAGCTTGTAAAGTCAGGTCCGGATTCTGCTTACCCTTCAATACTTCAGGCAATAATAAAAATGATAAATATGGCAGAGGATCATATTTATATAACCACTCCCTATTTTGTACCTCCGGATAGTATAATGGAAGCTTTAAGGATTGCTGCTTTAGGAGGAATAGATGTTTCTATTTTATTTCCTGCGCAGGCAGACCATTTATCTGTTCATCTGGCATCAAAAACCTATTTAAATGAGCTTATAAAGTGTGGAGTTAAAGTTTATATGTATGATAAAAATGCATTTATTCATTCCAAGGTAATAACTATTGATGGACTTATAGGAACAGTTGGAACTGCAAATATGGACATAAGAAGTTATGAGCAGAATTATGAGGTGAATGCTCTGATATACAGCAAGGAAGTAACTAAGAATTTAGAGGATAAATTTATAAAAGACCTGTCTAAATCAACTTTAATAAGCATGGATGATTGTATAAAGGAACCATTTTACTTAAAGTGGGCAGAGGCAATTGCCAGAGTATTTTCATACCTGTTATAAAGGAAGAGCAGCTTTGGGCTGCTCTTTCTTTATAAAGCTACATCCTGTTTAGTTGTTTCTGTCAAATAGGCACTATCTTTTGAAACCAGGTCTCCTCCAGAAGTTTTAAGGATATTTTTTGCTATTAAGCCATCCATTGCTGCATTTACTGCTGCTGCGTCCATTGCATCCTTAACATAATTCAGTCTTACATTTACTTTGCTGCCTGCTGCATTTAAAAAGCACATAACTAAAGTTTTCATTTACACCCCTCCTAAATCTGGCTCAGGACTTCCTTGTCCTGCTTTTCAATAGATAGAACAGGATATAAAAGAAGTGGTGAGAATAGAGATGCTGTGCTATAGACATCATCCTCTGTGGAAGTTACCTTTACATTACTGAAGGACTGATTTTTTATGATTTCCTTTCCGTCCTCATCGGTCCCTGTTTTGTAGGAAATGATCATACTGGTCTTTTCTTTTACAGCATTTACTGCCATAATATCAACTCCTTTCAGTAAGTAGGTATGCCTATTTAAAATTTATTCCCAGATATCTTTTGATAATTTTTCAATTTGCTTTTTTAGCCTGTCTGTTTCTTCCTTGTCTATGCTGATGCTGCCTTTTAATACCAGCAAAGCGTCTCCCTCTTTTACACCCTCCGGAAGTTTGCTTCTTTCTATGTTAATCATGCTCATATTCTCTTTTTGGCATACAGCAAATTTTCCCTCAAACCTGTCAATTATAACTTTCATGATAACCTCCTGAATTAATATTATGATATAATTATACTATATTTAAGAGAGGTGGTGAAAAATTGAAGAAAATATCAAGAAGCTTACTTTTGTCATTTTTTCTTATTTTATTTCTGATGCTCTCTATAGTACCTGACGTATCAGCTGAAAACAAGCTGCTTATAAAGGAGTATAATGGGCTCGCAAATATTCTAAGCAATGGTGATATGAACTATCAGGAAACATTTACCTATAAGTTTAAAGGTTACTGGAATGGCGTTACCATAGGGATAAAACCAGAATCGGGAAGTACTTTTAAAAATCTTAAGGTATCTGATGAAACCATTGAGTACACATTAAAAAATGATGCAGAGAAGGGTGACGCAGGGGT
>JBAXYJ010000015.1:0-22715 GCA_041670885.1 Clostridiaceae bacterium | reverse complement strand
CTCAGCTTTATTTTAACATTTTCACTTATTAAAATTTATACTAATTATTCTATTACATATAAATTAATTGAAGCATTAATAGCAGCGGTTATTTTCTTTGTTGTAAGGGAATCTTTTTATAAAAGTCTTGGAATAGAGTTTGATTATAATCAGAAAATAGATTTTTTGAATGGAATATATATAGAAAAAATAAAAAAGATATTCTATAGAAGATTAGACAATTATTCAGATGTACTTTATAAGATGTCAAATACCTTAGATGAACTGGTTGGAAATGAAAACCTGACAATAAAAAATAAGAGCTCTGAGCTTATTCAAAACCTGGCGGATACTGTATGCTCTGGCTGCAGCATGAGAAATTTATGCTGGAAGAGAGAAAGCTACAAAACTTATCAGGGCTTTAGTGAGCTTATAGAAAATTATCAAAACAGCAATAAATCTATTCCTAAGTCTTTAGATGATAAATGTTTAAAAAGGACAGAGCTTATAAGGCGTGCTGAGGATATTGTTAATAGATTTATAATAAGTCAGATGTGGGAAAGCAGGCTTAATGAAGGAAGAGAAATAATTGCATCTCAGATAAATAATATTGCTCTTTCAGTGGAGGAAGTGGCATCAGAAATAGATTCATATATTAAATTTGATCCTATATCTGAAGAAAAGATTAAAAGAGCACTTAGGAAAAAAGGTATTTCCTTTAACCAGGTATTTTGCTTTGTTGAAAAAAATGGCCGAAACATTGTTAACATAGACAGAACTGCCTGCAATGGAAGTCAATTTTGTAAAAAAAACATTCTTCCTGAAATAAACAGGGCTTTAGATAAGACTATGTGCCTTTCAAAGGATGGGTGCAGCATAGACTCCTCAAATAACTGCAGTATTAATTTTGTTGAGACTCCTGAGTATCATATTGCTTCCTTCGTACAATCCATAAGTAAAGATGGAGAGGTATGCTGCGGTGATAGTTACTATTTTGGTGATATTGATGACGGAAATTATATAAGTATAATAAGTGACGGAATGGGAACGGGACCTCAGGCAGGTCAGGAAAGCAGGGCTTCTGTGGAACTGATTGAAAAGCTTACCAGATATGGATTTTCAAAAACTACTGCAATTAATACAGTAAATTCTATTATGACACTTAAATTTACTCAGGATGAAAAATTCTCTACGGTAGATATGATGAGTGTTGATCTTTATTCGGGGGAGGCTGATTTTATAAAGGTAGGTGCAGTGCCTTCTTTTATAAAAAACGGAGAAAAGGTAGAGATTATTGAGTCCAGGACTCTTCCCATAGGTGTTCTTGATAAGGCGGATATTGATACAAAAAATAAAAAGCTTAAGCAGGGAGATATGATTATTATGATGAGTGATGGGATTTTAGACTATAATAATCAAAATGCGGGAGACTCAGAATGGCTTAAAGACTTTCTTATTTCAAAAAAGACAATAGATCCTGAAAAACTTTGCAATGAAATAATGGAAAAATCAAAGGAGCTTAGAAAAAATAAGATAAACGATGATATGACAGTGGTAGTTTCTAAGGTTTATCAGATATATTAATAATAGCCTGCATTTATTGCAGGTTATTATTATGCTATAATAGGAAATAAAAAAAGGGTGATAGTGTGGAGGCCAGAAATATTGCAGAAGCAGCAATTGAAGAATATCATATGATAGAAAAAGGCCAGAAGGTGCTTGTAGGAGTTTCCGGAGGGCCTGATTCTATGTGCCTTCTTCATATACTTATAGAATTAAGCAGGACTTTAGATTTTAAAGTTTTTGCTGCTCATATAAATCATAAAATAAGAGGAATTGAGGGAGACTTAGACCAGGAGTATGTAAAAAATTATTGCTTATCAAATAACATTCCATTTTACTCGGGGCAGTATAATGTGGAGGAAATTGCCAGGATAAGAAAAATTTCCACAGAAACCTGTGGAAGAGAAATAAGATATAACTTTTTTAAGGAGCTTTCGAAAAAGCTATCCATAGATAAAATAGCACTGGCTCATAATGCTAATGATAACGCAGAAACTTTAATCATGAGACTTATGAGAGGAACAGGCTTAGATGGACTAATAGGCATTAAGCCTGTTAGAGACGAAATATTTATAAGGCCGCTTATAAATGTATCAAGAAAAGAAATTGAAGAATACTGCAGGGAAAATAATATTATTCCAAGAATAGACAGAACAAATAGTGAAGCCATATATAAAAGAAATAAAATCAGGCTGGAGCTGATTCCATATATTAATCAAAATTTTGAGGGTGATATAATAAAATCCCTAAACAAATTATCAAGAACCTTAGAGCCGGATATTGAATATTTAAATCAGGCATCATGGGAAAAATATAAGGAATATTGCGAGGAAAACCAGGGAAGAGTAATAATTAAGAAAGATGCCTTTTTTCTTCCCACAGCAATACTTACCAGGATAATAAGGAAAGCATTTTTTTATGTAAGTAAAAAAAACTATAATCTGGAAAGCTGCCATGTAGAAGATACGATTAAATTATATGGCAGGGAAACAGGAAGAAAAATAAATCTGCCGGAAGAAATAGTTGCTATTAATAATTATAAGGATATAATATTAGAGGTAAAAGCAAAAAAAATAGAAAAAAATAAAATGTTCAAACTTAATATTGGTGAAAATAATATAAAGGAATTAGGACTTAATATAATTATAAATATTATTGAAAAAAAAGAAGAATTAATAAAAAATTCAGATGTAAAATATTTTGATTATGATAAAATAAAAGGTGATATTCAGTTAAGATTCAGAACAGATGGAGACAGGTTTGTGCCCCTTGGCATGAGCGGTGAAAAAAAGCTGAAGGATCTTTTTATTGATCTAAAGATAGAAAGAGAAAAAAGAGACGAAATACCGCTTATATGTTTTGGAGATGTCATAGCCTGGGTATATGATTACAGGATAAGTGATAAATTTAAATTGGACAAAAATTCAAAAAAAATTCTTGAGATAAAAATTGAAAGTGAGGATATTTAAATGCAAAATGATCTTGAAAAGATTCTGCTTACAGAGCAGCAGCTATATCAGAAGATTACTGAAATTGGAAGTATGATAAGTGAAGATTATAAGGGTAAGGATTTGATACTGATAGGCGTTTTAAAGGGCTCAGTTCTTTTCATGGCAGATCTTCTCAAAAAGATTACTATTCCCTGCAGTATGGATTTTATGGCTGTATCATCCTACGGCAACACAACGCAGTCTTCAGGCGTAGTAAGGATATTAAAAGATCTTGACTTTGAGATTAAAGATAAGGACGTTTTAATAGTTGAGGATATAATAGACTCGGGTTTTACTCTAAGGTATCTGATGGAGTATCTTAAGGGAAGGGACCCAAAGAGTATTAATATAGCCTGCCTTCTTAATAAACCTGACAGAAGAAAGGTAGATATGTCTGTGAAATATTTAGGCTTTGATATACCTGATTATTTTGTAGTAGGCTATGGACTTGATTATGCTGAAAAGTATAGAAACCTGCCTTACATAGGTATATTAAAGGAAAACATATATAAATAATTATAATCTGTTGCAGAGGCAGTTTTGTTATGATAAAATTTAATGTACTGAAAGAGAGGGGGGCCATGGATGAAGAAACTATCAAGTGGCGCAATTTGGTTAATAATAACTGCAATGGTTTTTGTATCAGCTTATTTTATGTTACAAGGCACTAAAACATCAAATATCATTATTTATGCTCAATTTCAAAAGGAATGGAACAAAGATAATATTAAAACAGCAGAATTCAAACAAGAGAATAATAAAATAACTGGTACTCTAAAGGATGGCACAAGCTTTGAAACCTATGTTCCTATAGAGACACTAAATGATTTTATAAATAGAAATCCTAAAGATAATGGCCAGGTAGATATGAAATTTACTGAGCCTGTTACTACTCCTTTATGGCTTACTTATATGCCTATGGTTTTAGCAGTAGTTATGATGATAATTTTCTGGTTTGTATTTATGCAGCAGTCTCAAGGCGGAGGCGGCGGCAGAGGAGTAATGAATTTTGGCAAGAGTAAGGCTAAAATGGCAACTCCGGATAAGCAAAAGATTACCTTCAATGATGTAGCAGGAGCAGAGGAAGAAAAATTAGAACTGGCAGAATTAGTTGATTTTCTTAAAAGACCTAAAAAATACCTGGATATGGGAGCTAGAATACCAAAAGGAGTTCTGCTCATAGGACCTCCGGGAACAGGTAAAACATTATTTGCAAAGGCAATCGCCGGAGAAGCTGGAGTTCCATTTTTCAGCATATCAGGTTCAGATTTTGTTGAGATGTTTGTAGGTGTAGGAGCATCAAGAGTAAGAGACTTGTTTGAGCAGGCTAAAAAGAATTCACCTTGTATAATATTTATTGATGAAATAGATGCAGTTGGAAGACAAAGAGGAGCAGGTCTTGGCGGAGGTCACGATGAAAGGGAACAGACTTTAAACCAGCTTCTTGTTGAGATGGACGGATTTGGTATAAATGAAGGCATTATTATGCTGGCAGCTACCAACAGGCCAGACATATTAGACCCTGCACTGCTAAGACCAGGCAGATTTGACAGACAGGTTTTGGTAGGTATTCCTGATGTAAAGGGAAGAGAAGAAATAATGAAGGTTCATTCTAAGAATAAGCCTTTAGATGAAAATGTTAAACTTAACATACTGGCAAAAAGAACTCCTGGTTTTACAGGAGCAGATATAGAGAACCTGATGAATGAAGCAGCACTTCTTTCAGTTAGAAACAGCAAGACAAAGATTGGCATGGATGAACTGGAAGAAGCAATAACAAGAGTTGTTGCAGGACCGGAAAAAAAGAGCAGAGTTATAGATGATGAAGATAAGAGACTTACAGCATATCATGAAGCAGGTCATGCTGTTGTAATGAAGCTCCTTCCCCATGCGGATCCTGTTCATCAGATCAGTATAATACCAAGAGGAATGGCTGGAGGATATACTATGCACCTTCCTGAAAAGGACAGATCCTATATGTCCAGCAAAAAGCTGAGAGATGAAATAGTTGGATTGTTAGGTGGAAGAGTGGCAGAAAAGCTGGTTTTAGGAGACATAAGCACTGGAGCTAAAAGTGATATAGAAAGAGCTACTTCTATAGCAAGAAGGATGGTTATGGAATTTGGTATGAGCGATGAGCTTGGACCAATCAGCTTTGGCGGTGACCACGATGAGATATTTATCGGAAGAGATTTAGGCAGAAGCAGAAACTTCAGCGAAGAAGTAGCTGCAAGAATTGACAATGAAATAAGAAAGCTTATTGATGAAGCTTACACAAAAGCACAAAATTTATTAACAGAAAATATTAATAAACTTCACTTAGTAGCACAAGCTCTTCTCGAAAATGAAAAATTAGATGCAGCAGAATTTGAAGAATTATTTAACAGAGGTTAGCTAAGCTAACCTCTTTATTTTGATAAGGAGGTAATATATGGAATATGGAATTAAGCTGGGAGAGGAATTAGTAAAAGAGACAACAGTAACGGAAGATATGTCTGCAAAAAAAATTGGATCTGGTTCTGTTGACGTCTTTTCAACTCCTTCATTGATATCCCTAATGGAAAATGTATCTCAGACGTTGCTTCAGAAGTTTCTAAGTGAAGGATACTCATCTGTAGGAATAAATATTAATGTAAATCATATTAAGGCTACTAAGATAGGAGCCAAGGTTACCTGTAAAGCATCAATATCAGAAGTAACTGGTAAGAAGGTTGCATTTAATGTAGAAGCTTATGATGAAAAGGGAAAAATAGGCGAAGGTACTCATAAAAGGTACATAATAAATGTGAAAGAATTTATTAATAGATTATAGGGGTGGTATTATGAAAACGGATATTCAAATAGCGCAGCAGGCTAAAATGGAACCTATTGTGAAAATTGCTGAAAAGCTGAAGCTAAGTGAGGATGATATTGAGCTGTATGGCAAATATAAATGCAAAATATCACTAGATGTACTAAAAAGGGCGAAAAAAGAGGGAAAGCTGATACTTGTTACTGCCATAAATCCAACTCCTGCAGGAGAGGGTAAGTCTACAGTTACAGTAGGACTGGGTGATGCCCTGACCAGACTTGGAAAGAAAACTGTAATTGCACTTAGAGAGCCATCACTGGGTCCTGTGTTTGGAGTGAAAGGGGGAGCTGCAGGCGGTGGATATGCCCAGGTAGTTCCTATGGAGGATATAAACCTTCATTTTACAGGCGATATGCACGCCATTACATATGCAAATAACTTATTAGCAGCGTCTATAGATAATCATATTCATCAGGGTAATCAGCTTCAGATAGATGCCAGAAGAATAGTATTTAAAAGAGTACTGGATATGAATGACAGAGCTCTTAGAGGTATTGTGGTAGGTCTTGGAGGAAAGGTTAATGGATTTCCCAGAGAAGACGGATTTATGATAACAGTTGCTTCCGAAATAATGGCTATTCTTTGCCTATCAGAAAATCTTATGGATTTAAAAAGGCGAATGGGTGATATTCTTGTAGCTTATAACATAAAGGGAGAGCCTGTTTACTGCAGAGATTTAAATGTTCAGGGAGCTATGACCCTTCTTATGAAAGATGCAATTAAGCCAAACCTGGTACAGACATTAGAAAATACTCCTGCAATTATCCACGGAGGACCTTTTGCAAATATAGCTCATGGCTGCAACAGTATATTAGCTACAAAAATGGCTCTTTCACTTGGAGACTACGTAGTTACAGAAGCAGGCTTTGGAGCTGATCTTGGTGCTGAGAAGTTCTTTGATATTAAGTGCAGATATGGAAATCTAAAACCTGCCTGCACGGTTTTAGTTGCTACTATAAGGGCATTAAAACATCACGGCGGAGCAGCAAAGGATAAATTAAATGAAGAAAATTTAGATGCCTTAAAAGCAGGTATAGAAAACTTAGGAAAACAAATAGAAAATATAAAGAGCTTTAAGGTTCCGGTAGTTGTTTCAATAAATGCCTTTGTAGCAGATACAGAAAAAGAAATTGAATTTATTAAAAATTACTGCCATAGTAAGGGAGTTCATGTTCAGCTTACAAAAGTATGGGAAAAAGGCGGCGAAGGCGGAATAGATTTAGCAAATGCTGTTATTAAAACTATAGAAGAAGAAAAAAATAATTTCCAGCCAATATATGACATAAATTTACCAATAAAAGATAAAATGAATATAATAGCAAAAACTATATATGGAGCTGATGGAGTAGAATGGAGCTTAGCTTCCTTAAAACAGGTTAAAGAGATAGAATCTTTAGGACATGATAAGCTGCCTATATGTGTTGCAAAAACTCAGTATTCATTATCAGATAATCCATCTCTTCTTGCCAGACCTTCAGGGTTTAAGATAAATGTAAAAGAGGTCAGACTTTCAAATGGAGCTGGCTTCATAATTGCTCTTACCGGAGATATTATGACAATGCCCGGTCTGCCCAAGGTTCCGGCAGCAGTAAAAATGGATATTAATGAAGATGGAAGTATAGTAGGATTATTTTAAGCTGCAGTTTACTGCAGCTTTTCTAATTAATCCAGATACAAGATATAGTTTGAATTTACATAAGTTTTTAACTTTTTCAATATTTTTGCATATTGATTAAATGAAAGCCTTGCTGCTGCCAAGGATTGATTTGCATCCCTTAGTACCCTTTCTGTTATTCTTATATTTGCTGATTTGATAACATCGTTAAAAAAATAACTAATTTTACCATATTATAAATAATGGAATAGTATAAATAATAAGTATTTTAGAATTTTAATTTCTTGACAAAAAACTAACTACTGATAAAATAAAAGTGATTGTAAATTGAGGTGGTATTATGATTTTTGTAATAGATGTAGGAAATACTAATATTGTATTGGGTGTTTTTGATAAAGATAAGCTTAAAGTAAACTGGAGAATTTCTACCGATTATACAAGAACTGCAGATGAATTTGGTATTCAATTCTTAGCATTATTTAGTAATGAGGGGATAGATATTAGTAATATTGACGGAATAATAGTATCCTCTGTAGTACCTAATATTATGCATTCTCTTACCCATAGTTTGCGTAAGTATTTTCATATAGAACCAATTGTGGTAGGTCCTGGTGTTAAGACCGGTATAAATATAAAGTATGATAATCCTAAAGAGGTAGGGGCTGACAGAATAGTAAATGCAGTAGCTGCTCATGAAAAACATAATAAGAATTTAATCATAATTGACTTTGGAACTGCTACTACCTTTTGTGCTGTATCTTCATGCGCAGATTACTTAGGAGGAACCATAAGCCCAGGAATCAAAATATCAGCAGATGCTTTATTTGAAAAAGCTGCAAAGCTTCCCAGTATTTCACTTATTAAGACTGAAAATGTTATATGCAAAAATACAATCACCAGTATGCAGTCCGGCATTATAAACGGTTACATAGGTTTAGTTGAGTATATAGTGAAAAAGATGAAAGGAGAACTTAAATCGAATAATCCGGGTGAAGTATTAGTAATAGCAACAGGAGGCCTTTCAAAGCTTATTGCTAAATATACAGAGGCTATTGATTATGTAGATTCAAATCTTACACTGGATGGACTTAGAATAATATACGACAAGAATAAAAAAGAGGACTAAAATGAAAATAGGAAACTTAGAATTAAAAAGCAATGTACTTCTGGCTCCTTTAGCAGGAGTTACAGATACGGTTTTTAGGAATATATGTCTGGAATATGGAGCAGGGTTCGTATATTCAGAGATGGTAAGTTCCAAAGGAATTTATTTTGATAACAGCAAAACAAGAGATCTTTTATATGTGTCAGAAGAAGAAGCTCCTATTGGCGTTCAGCTTTTTGGAAGTGATCCTCTTATTATGGCAGCAGCTGCGGATGTGTTAAACCGGAGAGATGATGTTTCTCTTGTTGATATTAACATGGGATGCCCTGTACCAAAAGTAGTAGATAATGGAGAAGGCTCCGCACTTATGAAAAACATTCCGCTGGCCATGAATATTGTCAGTGAAGTAAAGAAGGCATCTGAAAAGCCTGTTACTGTTAAGTTTAGAAAAGGATTTGATGAAACCTCAGTAAATGCTGTGGAGTTTGCAAAGGCTATGGAAGAAGCTGGAGCAGATGCTGTTACTGTTCATGGCAGGACAAGAAAGCAGGAGTATAGCGGGAATTCAGATATTGATATAATAAGAAAGGTTAAAGAAGCGGTTTCCATACCTGTTATCGGAAACGGAGATATATTCACTAAAGAGGATGCCTTGAATATGTTTCAAAAAACAAAATGCGATGGAATTATGGTAGCACGTGGAACTTTAGGGAATCCATTCATATTCAGAGAAATACATGCATATTTAAATGGTAAAGAAACTAAGCAGGTAAGTGACAGAGAAAGAATAGACGTTTGCATATACCATTATAAGAAAGCTCTTGATATGTATGAAGAAAAAACAGCAGTAAAGGAAATGAGAAAACATATAGGCTGGTATATAAAGGGAATGAAGAATTCAGCTCAAATGAGAGATATTATAAATTCTGAAGACGACAAAAACAGGGTCATAGAACTTTTAGAGGAATATAAAGAGGTATTGTAGAATATTTTAATAAAATTTAAATATAAATAAATAATATTGACAACTTATTACACCTGGATTATAATATCTACTTAATTCAGGAAATTGTATATTTGCTGCCAAAGCTTACATATACAGTTTCCTAATTATATTTAGTCAAAGTGAAAATATTAAAAAGGGGAGAAATGTATGGCAGGATCAAAGAAATACGTAATGACTTATGAGGGAGTTAAGAAAATCGAAGAAGAACTGGATTATTTAAAGACAACTAAAAGGCAAGAGATAACTGAAAAAATAAAGGTTGCCCGTTCATTTGGTGATTTAAGTGAAAATGCAGAATATGATGAGGCTAAAAATGATCAGGCATTCATGGAAGGAAGAATAATTCAGCTTGAAACCATGCTTAAAAACGTAGAAGTAGTAGATGAAAGCGAACTAGCAAAAGATAAGGTATCCCTAGGATCATTTGTTAAGGTTAAAGATTATACATTTGATGAGGAAGCAGAATACGAAATAGTTGGATCATCCCAGGCTGATCCAATGACGGATAAAATATCAATTGATTCACCTGTTGGAATGGCTTTAGTCGGGAAAGGTGTTGGAGAAATAGTTGAAGTACCTGTGCCAGATGGAGTGGAGAAGTTTGAAATATTAAGCTTAAGAAGATAATGGAGGTAAAAAATGTCAAAGGAAGAAACAAATTTGCAATTACTGGAAGAACAGTATAATGAGCAGATAGCTCAGAGAATGCAGAAGTTAGCTGATATGCAGAAGGATGGCAAAGATCCATTTGATGTGTACAAAGTAGAAAGAAGCCATACTTCAAAACAGGTTAAAGAAAGCTTCGATGAGCTGGAAGGTAAAGATGTAACTGTAGCAGGAAGACTTATGTCTAAAAGAGTTCACGGTAAGGCAGGATTTTCTGATATACATGACAGATATGGCAAGATTCAGTTATATATAAGAATAGACGACGTTGGTGAGGAAAGACTTAAAGAGTATAAGTCTTTTGACATTGGAGACATAATCAGCATTACCGGAATGGTATTTAAAACTAAGACAGGAGAAGTTACATTACACATAAAAGAGTTCCAGCTGCTTTGCAAATCTCTTAAACCGCTTCCTGAAAAATGGCATGGACTTAAGGACCCTGATTTAAGATACAGACAAAGATATGTGGATCTTATAATGAATGAAAATGTTAAGGATACCTTCCTTAAAAGAATTGGTATTATAAGAGCTATAAGAGAATTTCTTGATAATAAAGATTATTTAGAGGTGGAAACACCGATACTTTCTCCAATAGCAGGAGGAGCAGCAGCAAGACCATTTACAACTCATCACAACGCTCTTAACTTAGATATGTATCTTAGAATAGCTACAGAATTATATCTAAAGAGGCTTATAGTTGGAGGATTTGAAAAGGTTTATGAAATAGGCAAGGATTTTAGAAATGAAGGAATAGATGTAAGGCATAATCCTGAATTTACAATGATTGAATTATATGAAGCCTATGCTGATTATAATGATATGATGGAGCTTACAGAAAATATGACAGCCTATGTTGCTGAAAAAGTTCTTGGAACAACAAAGATAAACTATCAGGGAACAGATTTAGACTTAACACCTCCATGGAGAAGAATAACCATGGTAGATGCAGTAAAAGAGTATGCCGGAGTAGATTTTGATAAAATAAATTCTGATGATGAGGCAAGAGCTTTAGCAAAGGAAAAGCACGCAGAGCTTAAAAAGGAGCTTAAAGACTCCTCAAAGGGAGACATCTTAAATGCCTTCTTTGAAGAATATGCTGAGCAGCATATGATACAGCCTACCTTTGTTATGGATTATCCGGTAGAGATATCTCCTCTTACAAAGAAAAAGAGAGGAAACGAAGCTTATACAGAGAGATTTGAAGGCTTTATATATGGAAGGGAAATATGTAATGCTTATTCAGAACTTAACGATCCTATAGTTCAAAAGGAAAGATTCCTTCAGCAGTTAAAGGAAAGAGAATTAGGGGATGATGAAGCATATATGATGGATGACGATTTTATCAATTCATTGGAAATTGGTATGCCGCCAACCGGAGGACTTGGGATAGGAGTAGACAGAATAGTTATGTTCCTTACAGATTCTTATTCAATCAGGGATGTTATACTATTTCCAACGATGAAACCAAATAGAGAATAAGTGCCGGATTTCGGCACTTTTTTTTATTTACCTATTGAAATTTTATTTCTGCATGGTATAATTATTTTTATATTCCACGGTAGCTCAATGGTGGAGCACTCGGCTGTTAACCGATAGGTTGGAGGTTCGAGCCCTCTCCGTGGAGCCAATTTAATATTCATGATGAAGGATATTTCATAGAAATTAAGTCTATAAAGAGAGACTGCAAAAGGTGAGAGCAGTTTAGACCTTTCTTTGATTGGAAATCCTAAGTGAGAAGTCAAAAGCAGGGCACTTGCCAAGAAGGGTGGAACCGCGGAAGTTTACTTTCGTCCCTTTGGTAGAGTATGCTCTTTTTTTATTTTATAAAAAGGAGTGATAATATGACAAAAGATGTAACAATGGATAAGATAGTAGGTCTTTGTAAAAACAGAGGATTTGTATTTCCAGGCTCGGAGATATACGGAGGACTTGCAAATGCATGGGATTATGGTCCTTTAGGTGTAGAATTTAAAAATAATGTAAAAAAGGCCTGGTGGAGAAAATTTGTTCAGGAAAGCAAGTATAATGTAGGTCTTGATTGTGCCCTTCTAATGAATAATGAAGTATGGGTAGCATCAGGACATTTAGGTGGATTTTCTGATCCCCTTATGGACTGCAAGGAATGCAAATCAAGATGGAGAGCAGATAAATTAGTAGAGGATTATTTAGTAGAGACAAAAGCTGAAAAAACTTCTGCTGACGGCTGGAGTAATGAAGAGCTGCTGACCTTTATAAATGAGCATCATATAACTTGTCCCAGCTGTGGAAAAAGCAATTTTACAAATATAAGAAAATTTAACCTAATGTTTAAAACATTTCAGGGAGTGACAGAAGACGCTAAATCTGAAATTCATTTAAGACCGGAAACTGCTCAGGGGATGTTCGTTAATTTTAAGAATGTTCAAAGGTCTTCAAGAAAGAAAGTTCCATTTGGAATAGCACAGGTTGGGAAATCCTTCAGAAACGAGATAACCCCGGGAAACTTTACATTCAGAACCAGAGAATTTGAGCAGATGGAGCTGGAGTTTTTCTGCCAGCCTGGAACAGATTTAGAATGGTTCAAATACTGGAAGGATTTTTGCCATAACTTCCTGCTGTCTTTAGGCATGAATGATGAAAGTATTAGATTTAGAGACCATGAAAAGGAAGAATTGTCATTTTACAGCAAAGCTACCACAGATATAGAATTTCTATTCCCCTTTGGCTGGGGAGAGCTGTGGGGCATAGCAGACAGAACAGACTATGACCTTAAACAACATATGGAGCATTCAGGGGTTGATCTTTCTTACTTAGACCCTGCAACAAATGAAAAATATGTTCCATACTGTATAGAGCCGGCATTAGGTGCTGACAGAGTAGCTTTAGCATTTTTAATTAATGCTTATGAGGAAGAGCAGCTGGAAAATGGAGACTCAAGAGTTGTACTTCATCTGCATCCTGCTTTAGCTCCATTTAAGGCTGCTGTACTTCCTCTTACTAAGAAGGTATCTGATAAAGCAAATGAAGTATATGATATTTTAAGGAAAAAATTTAATGTGGATTATGATGAAGCTGGAAGCATAGGAAAGAGATACAGAAGAGAAGACGAAACAGGAACTCCATACTGCATTACAGTTGACTTTGATACATTAGAAGATGATACAGTAACTATAAGAGACAGAGATACAATGACTCAGGAAAGATTAAAAATAGACCAGCTTGTAAGCTTCTTAGAAAATAAAATTGAATTTTAAAACCCTTAGGGGTTTTAATTTTTCACAAAACTAGTGTTATAATATAGGCAAGAAGCTTTGGAGGTAAAAGGTATTATGAGAAGAAATTTTGAAGAATTTAAATCATTTATAAATGGTAAAAAAACCGCAGTTGTTGGAATTGGAATATCAAATACTCCATTAATATATTTTCTTAAAGAACTTGGGGCCCTAGTTACTGCCTTTGATATGAAAAGTTTAGATAAGCTTGGAGAAATAGGAAACCAGCTTATAAAGGATGGGATAAAGCTGGAGCTGGGAGATGATTATCTGAGTAAGCTGAGTGGCTTTCAGGTAATATTTAAAACTCCATCTTTAAGAATAGATAATCCTGCATTAATATCTGCAAAAAAAGAGGGAGCCTACATAACCTCGGAGATGGAGGAATTTGTAAGATATACAAAGGGAACTGTATTTGGAGTTACAGGAAGTGACGGAAAGACAACGACAACTACCATTATTTATGAGATGCTGAAAGGGGCAGGATACAAAACATATGTAGGAGGAAACATAGGAGCTCCCCTATTTTCAAAAATTGAAGAGATAACAGAAAAAGACATGGTAGTTTTAGAGCTTTCTTCATTTCAGCTTATGACAATGAATGTTTCCATAGATATAGCTGTTGTAACAAATCTTTCCCCAAACCATCTTGATATTCATAAAGATATGGATGAATATATAGATGCAAAGAAAAACGTATACAGGTATCAGGATCAGAATGGGATTTTAATATTAAATAGAGATAACGCTATAACATTTTCAATGAAGGATGAGGCAAAAGGAAAAGTACTTATGTTCTCCAGAAAGGAAAAGATAGAAGAGGGTGCCTGCGAAGATGGAGATAATCTGACTCTTTTCGGGGAAACAATTTGCAGCAGGGAAGATGTAATTCTGCCTGGAGACCACAATGTAGAAAACCTTCTGGCAGCATATCTGGCCGTACATAATTATGTAAAACCAGAAATCCTGAAAGAAGTAAGCATAAACTTTAAAGGTGTGGAGCATAGACAAGAGCTGGTAAGAACCTATAAGGGAGTAAAATACTATAATGATTCTATAGCCTCCAGTCCAACCAGAACTCTGGCAGGACTGAAATCATTTAAAAAACCGGTTATATTAATTGCAGGAGGCTATGATAAGAATATTCCCTTTGATATTCTGGCAGAAGAAGGAATAGATAAAGTTAAAGCCTTAATTCTATCCGGGAATACCAAGGAAAGTATAAGTCAGGCTTTTAAAAGGGTTATGAAGATAAGAAATATTAACCTTAGAATATTCATGGAGGACTCATTTTTAGAGTCTGTCTTAAAGGCAAAAGAAATAGCAGTACCCGGAGATATTGTTACACTATCGCCAGCTTGTGCCAGCTTTGATATGTTTAAAAACTTTGAAGAAAGAGGCAAAAAGTTTAAAGAAATAGTAAATGAGTTTTAAGGGGAGGATACCTTGGAAAATAAAGACAGTGTAATTATTGATGATCTTATAAAGATAGGACTTACAAAATATGAGGCTATGCTGTATATAACACTGCTTAAAACACCTGAGATAACTGCTTATGAAATAAGTAAAAGGTCTATGATACCACAATCTAAAATATATGATGTGGTTAAAAGCGTGGCTAATAAAGGACTCGTGATTGTAAATGATTCAAAGCCGGTTAAGTACTCAGCTCTTCCTATTGATGAATTTTTAGACAGGTATAAGAGAGAGACAGATGATACCTTATCATATCTTAAAAAAAATATTATAAATATTGATAAGACTGAAAGAGTAGATTTTATGTGGCATATTAATGGAGCAGATAGGATACTCAGTAAGCTTAAGGCAATGATAAAAGGAGCTAAAAAAAGTATATATATGTCTGTTTGGGCTGAAGACTATAATTATCTATATAAAGAATTACTGTCAGCCAGTAAAAAGGGAATAGAAATTGTAGCGGTGCTTTATGGGGAGCCTGAAAAAAAGGTTGGGCAGGTTTACTATCATGAGATGCATGGTATGGAAAAGGATGCAGAGGAAAACGGAAGGTGGATGAGCATTGTTGTAGATTATAAGCAGTGCTTATTCAATATATTTACACCAACAGAAGCTACCGGAGTCTGGACTGAAAATAAGGCTTTCATGCTGCTGGCGGAATGTTTTGTAACTCACGATATTTTCATTGCAGAAATATATTTAAAACATAAAGATGAACTGGACAGGGAATTTGGGCACAATTTGCAGAAGATAAGGGAAAAGTTAAGTATTGGATAAAAAATTTTTAATTTATTTTTCTGTATATTTATAACATGAATTAATAAAATTTTAACAATCCTATGAAAACTATTACAAGAAAAACTGAATAAATATTCTAAAACCCTGAAAGTCGTGTTAAATATGTATTTGACACGGCTTTTGTTATTTAATATAATCAAAAAGTAATAACCACCAGGGTGGTTGATAATAAAAGAATAGATACGAAGGGAGATAAACAAATGGAACAGGATAGTAAAAAATTAGGGCTTTTTCTTCTGGTAGCACTGGGAATAGGGTCAATGATTGCAGGTGGTATTTTTAACAGCCCCACAGATCTTATAAGTAAAGCTAATCCTTTGGCAATAATAATTGCATGGACCATTGGAGGATTAGGAGTACTAATGCTGGCATTTGTATTTCAAATACTGTCAAACAGAAAGCCTGAATTAAAAGGAGGAGTATACTCATATGCTAAGGCAGGTTTTGGAGAATTTATAGGCTTCAACTCAGGCTGGGGATATTGGCTCAGTGGTTTTTTAGGAAATGTGGCATTTTTCACAATTATATTTAAAACTATTAACAGCTTACTGGGAACAGGAAATGAATTAAGTCCATTAGTAACATTTGTACTGGGATCTATATTATTATGGGTCTATCATTACATGATAAGCAAAGGAATAAGAAATGCCAGTGTATACAATGCAATAGTTACGGTGGCAAAAGTAGTTCCGTTAGTGCTTGTAATTATATTTGGTTTATTAGTTTTCAAATTTGGATTATTTTCAGTGCCTAACTGGAAGACAATACTTGCAGCAACCGGTGATACAACTACCTTAGGTACTCAGATAAATAATGCTATGGGAACGATTCTATGGTGTTTTGTAGGCATTGAAGCTGCAGTTGTAATGTCAACAAGAGCAGAAAATACAAAAATAGTAGGAAAAGCAACAGTAATAAGTTTTTTAATAACATTATGTCTTTATATGCTGATTTCAATAATAGCTATGGGAATTGTTCCAGCAAAGGAATTGGCTCAGGCAGGAACTCCTCTTGCAGATGTACTTAGCAGAACAATTTTAAAAGGAGCAGGCGGCATTATTGTAAAGCTGGGTCTTCTTATATCAGTTCTTGGGGCATTAATCAGCTGGGTTTTATTAACTGCTGAAATTCCATATGTAGTAGCTGCTGATGGAGCAATGCCAAAATGGTTTGCCAAAGAGAATAAAGCAGGTGTTCCAATAAATTCACTGATTTTTTCTAATGGTATTACACAGGTATTCTTATTGTTTTTGATGATACCACAGCTTCAGAAAGCTTACAGCATGACTTATACCCTATCAACAACAAGCATACTGATTCCTTATCTTCTTTCTGCTTTATATGGTTTAAAGGTTTTATTACAGGAAAAGGGAAGTATAAAGGATATTACAATATCAGCAATTGCCGTAGTTTATGCACTATATGTAATATATGCTGTTGGATTAAAATATTTAGCTCTTACAGCGATACTATATGCAATAGGCAGTATTCCATTTTATATTACAAAGAAAGAAAAAAATCTGAAGCTTACGAAATCTGAGTTAATTGAACTTTCATGCATAGTTATTCTTGGTTTAATTATGATAGTTATGCTGGTAACTGGCAGAATCGGACTTTAATACAGGGGTGATTTTATGGTAACAATACAGGATATTTTATCAGCACGGGAAAGAATAAGTAAATATATTTATAATACACCGCTTGATTTTTCATACTATTTAAGCGACGAAAATACTAATGTATATTTAAAGCTGGAAGCACAGCAAAAACTAAAGAGTTTTAAAATAAGGGGAGCATTAAGCAAAATGACCTGGCTTTCAGATAAACAGAGGCTTGGTGGAGTAATGGCAGTTTCTTCAGGAAACCATGGAGCTGGTGTAAGTTATGCAGCTCATATTCTTGGAGGGATAAGAGCGAAAATTTTTGTGCCTGAAACAACTCCACAGCCAAAACTTGACAAAATTAAATACTATGGTGCAGAATTAATTAAGGTAGGGAAAAACTATGATGAAGCTCATGCTGCGGCAGAGTTGACCAGAAAAAAAGAGAAGCTTAGCTTCATTGATCCCTGCTCAGATATTCAGACAATTTCTGGTCAAGGCTCAATTGCATTTGAAATACTTGAAGCAAATCCTGATATAGATACAATAATTGCACCTATTGGAGGCGGCGGGCTTATAACAGGCATCAGCATTGCAGCTAAGCATATAAAACCATCAATTCAGATAATTGGTGTTCAGACGGCTGCCTGTCCTGCAATGGCAGCATCATTAAAGGACAAGAAATGTTATATAGATTATGAAACTGAGCCATCAATATGTGATGCTCTGGTTGGCGGTGTTGGAGAAATACCATATGAAATGGCGGATTTATGTATAGATGACATAATATTAGTTGATGAGGAAACTATAAAGAAAGCTATTGTAATGCTTTTATTAAAGGATAAAGTAGTAGCAGAACCTGCAGGTGCTGCAACCACCGCAGCATTTATTGACAATAAGGAAAGATTTGCAGGCAAAAATGTAGCTCTTATTGTATCAGGGGGGAACCTGGATGAAAACCTAATGTGCCGCCTTCTGGAAAGCTAGATAAAGATTTAAAAGAAATTTTTAAAAAGTTTTATGCATAATTATAATAAGGGAAATATTCAAAATTAGTAATAATAGTTATATTTAACTTTGAAAATAGATTAAAATATAGTTGGATGAATTATTTATGTATATAGCAGGTAATATTTGAAATAATAAAGACATAATAATATGAAAACTATTACATAGGCTTATGAATAATTATTCAAAGTTGGGAAAATACAAAATAAAAATGTATTTGACATAGCTATTTTAATTTTCTATAATCAAGTTGTAAAAACTAACCACCATGGTGGTTACTAAATATATTAATCGGGAGGATATGGTTATGGGAGAAAAGGTTTTAAATGTGACCTCTGAAATTGGACAACTTAAAAGTGTTCTTCTTCACAGGCCTGGACAGGAGATTGAAAATTTAACACCAGCACTGCTGGAAAGACTTTTATTTGATGACATTCCATATTTAAAGATTGCCAGAGAAGAGCATGATTATTTTGCACAGGAACTTAGAAATTCCGGTGTAGAGGTTTTATACTTAGAAGAGCTGGCAGCAGAAGCTATTTCTGATTCAAAGGTAAAATACAAATTTTTAAGCCAATTTGTAGATGAATCACGAGTTGAAAGTGAAGCTCTTAAAGAAGCACTTATTAATTATCTGACTGGCTTTAGTAATAAAGAAATGATAGATAAAATGATGGCAGGAATAAGAAAAGAAGAGTTAAAGAATTTTGAAAGAAACTCTTTATACGACCAGGTAAATTCCTTCTACCCATTCATTACAGACCCGATGCCAAACTTATATTTTACAAGAGATCCATTTGCTACAATAGGACATGGAATAACTCTGAATCATATGAGAACTGAAACTAGGAACAGGGAGACACTATTTGCTAAATATATATTTGAAAACCACCCAAGATATAAGGGATCTGACCTGCCTCTTTGGTTTGACAGAAATGAAACCACAGCAATAGAAGGTGGAGATGAACTTATATTAACCAAAGATGTAGTTGCAATTGGAATATCTCAGAGAACAGATTCAGCCTCAATAGAAAAAGTTTGCAAGAGATTATTTAATTCCGATGCAGGCTTTAAGACAGTACTGGCTTTCCATATACCGCCATCTAGAGCATTCATGCATTTAGATACAGTATTTACTATGGTAGACTACGATAAGTTTACAATACACCCTGAAATAGAAGGACCATTAACTGTATATACTATAACCAAGGGTGAAAATTCAAGAAATGGCTTGAATGTTGTAAAACAAAAAGATACACTGGAAAATATCCTGGGGACATATTTAGAGAAAAAGGTAACATTAATAAGATGCGGAGGCGGGGATCCGATTCATGCTGCAAGAGAGCAGTGGAATGACGGATCCAATACCCTTGCAATAGCACCAGGTGAGGTTGTGGTTTATTCAAGAAACCATGTCACAAATAAAATTCTTGAAAGCTACGGGCTTAAGCTGCATGTAATACCTTCATCTGAACTATCAAGAGGAAGAGGCGGCCCAAGATGTATGAGTATGCCGCTATTTAGAGAAGACTTAAAATAATATATAACACATAAGTAAAGGAGAGATTAATATGTCATTTAATTTAAGAAACAGAAGCTTTTTAACACTAATGGATTTCACACCAAAGGAAATTAATTACTTTCTGGATTTAGCAAGAGATTTAAAAAGAGCTAAATATACAGGAACAGAGCAGCAGACATTAAAGGGAAAGAACATAGTTCTTTTATTTGAAAAAGATTCAACAAGAACAAGATGCGCGTTTGAAGTAGGGGCACTGGATCAGGGAGCACATGTAACTTATCTTGGACCTACAGGAAGCCAGATGGGTAAAAAGGAATCAATACCAGATACTGCAAGAGTTCTTGGGAGAATGTATGACGGAATAGAGTACAGAGGATATGACCAGTCAGTTGTAGAAGACCTTGCTAAGTATTCTGGAGTGCCGGTATGGAATGGTCTTACAACACAGGATCACCCAACACAGGTTTTGGCTGACTTTTTAACAATACAGGAGCATATTGATAAACCATTAAACAAGGTAGTTTTTGCATACTGCGGAGATGGAAGAAACAATATGGCTAATGCTCTTATGATCGGAGCAGCAAAGATGGGAATGGACTTTAGAATAGTAACACCTTCAGCGTTATTCCCGGAAGCAGAATTAGTTACAAAATGCGAAGAAGTAGCGAAGGTCACAGGAGCAAAAATTACTGTAACTGAAAATGTTGCAGAAGGAGTAAAGAATGCTGATGTTCTTTACACAGATGTATGGGTATCCATGGGAGAAGCTGCAGAAGTGTGGGAATCAAGAATAAAATTATTAAGACCATACCAGGTAAATATGGAAATGATAAAAATGACAGGAAATGAAAAGGTAATATTTGAACACTGCCTGCCAGCTTTCCACGATTTAAAAACAAAAGTAGGAATAGACATATTTGAAAAATTTGGCTTAGAATCAATGGAAGTGACAGATGAAGTTTTTGAAAGCGAGCAATCAGTAGTATTTGACGAGGCTGAAAACAGAATGCATACAATAAAAGCAGTTATGGTTGCAACACTTGGAAAATAATTAAGGCCACAATAATCCCTGAAAATATATGTTACTGTGAAATTCCAAGAGCTTGTCTCTTGGAATTTTATCTCAAAAGTAATTAGGAGGAATATAATGAAGAAAGTAGTTGTAGCCTTAGGTGGAAATGCACTTCAGGCTGAAGGAAAGGAAGCGACTGCAGAGGCACAGTTAGAAGTTATAAAAGAAACAACCAGCCACCTTGCAGATTTAATTGAAGAAGGATATCAGGTAATAATCGCTCATGGAAATGGACCTCAGGTAGGAAGAATTGTAATTCAAAATGAATATTCAAGCAAAGTAACACCAGCTATGCCCTTTGATGTTTGCGGCGCCATGAGCCAGGGAATGATAGGATATCATATACAGCAGGCTCTTAGAGAAGAATTAGTAAAAAAAGGAATAAATAAGCCAGTAGTAAGTCTGATAACTCAAGTTGTTGTAGATAAAGATGATCCTGGGTTTAAAAACCCTACAAAGCCTATAGGACCATTCTATGAAAAAGAAGAGGCTTCAATACTGGAGAAAGAAAAGAATTATGTAATGGCAGAGGATGCAGGTCGAGGATATAGGAGAGTTGTAGCATCACCACTTCCTGGAAAGATAGTAGAATTAGATTCAATAAAAACTTTAATTGATAGCGGAAATGTAGTAATTACTGTTGGCGGCGGCGGAGTACCGGTAATTGAACTTGCAGATAAAAGCCTTCAGGGAGTTGCAGCAGTAATTGATAAGGATTTCGCATCAGAAAAATTAGCAGAGGATATTGATGCAGATGAGCTTATAATATTAACTGCTGTTGATAAGGTTGCAATAAATTTTGGGAAACCAAATCAAAAGAATTTAGATAAACTGACAGTAGCAGACGCTAAAAGGTATATTAAAGAAGGACAATTTGCTAAAGGGAGTATGCTTCCAAAAGTTATGGCAGCTTTAAAATTTGCTGAATCAAAAAAGGGAAGAAAAGCACTTATTGCATCACTTGACAAAGCAAAACTTGCATTAAAAGGCGAAAGTGGTACTGTAATTTCATTAGAATAAGATTATCTTATCCATATTATAAAATAATATGGATACTCTTTTTTGAAAGGTATTGACATTATTATTCAATGTTAATATAATATAAAATATCTGGTGACTATGGCTTGAAGGCAACACTCGTTCCCATTCCGAACACGCAGGTTAAGCTTCAAAGCGCCCAGGGTACTGCAGAGGTAGCTCTGTGGGAGAGAAGGTCATCGCCAGGTAATGGATCTTTAGCTCAGTTGGTTAGAGCAACCGGCTCATAACCGGTCGGTCCGGGGTTCGAGTCCCTGAAGGTCCACCATAAGGGGGTATAGCTCAGTTGGGAGAGCACCTGCCTTGCAAGCAGGGGGTCATGAGTTCGAGTCTCATTATCTCCACCAAATAGCCGCAAGGCTATTTTTTTTACTCTAAATCAAATAAAACCTTGCCAAGCGTATCAATATGTTAAAAAAGGAATAATAAATAAGAATATAGAGTAAAATAAAGATAATCTTAAAAAATGGCAAGTAATTGATTTATGCTGATCCATATTTATGATAAAATACTTTTTGTCGTCAAACGGCAGCCGGGTAAATTGTTAATGAAAATTTAAAATTTACTTGACAGTACTTATAGAATATGATATTCTGTAAGAGTCGCAAAAACGACAAGAACCTTGAAAATTGAACAGAGAAATAAACCAGTTGATTCAAATATAATGAGTT
>JBAXYJ010000014.1:0-23064 GCA_041670885.1 Clostridiaceae bacterium | reverse complement strand
TATAAGCTAAATAAAGAGATGGCAGCTGCTAACCTTAAGATGGCAAAGGCCAGGTTAAATCAGCTGCCTGACAGAGCAAGTGATGATAAGGAAGATGAGCTTAAGGGGGCAGTGGAAGCGGCGGAGGCTCAGGTTAAAATAAACCAGCTTCAGTTAGATAAATGCAGCATCAAAGCTTTAAATTCAGGAGTTATAACAACTGTTTATGTAAATAAAGGGGAAATAGTATCACAGGGGATGAATATTGCAAAGGTTTATGATTTAAAGAGTGAGTATGTTAAGGTATATATTGAGGAAAGTAAGAGAGACAAGGTGGAGCTTAATAAAACTCTTAATATTTATGTAAATGATAACAAAACCATAAAAGGAAAAATATCATACATTTCACCGGAATCAGAATTTACTCCTAAAAATACTGAGACTAAGGAAGATAAAGAAAATACTGTGTTTATGATAAAGCTTAAAATAGATGAAAGTGATAAAGCCTATCCGGGAATGATGGTAGATGTTGAGCTTAAATAATGGAGGATTTTGTTATGAATAAAGAAAATGCCATTGAAGTAAAAGGTCTTACAAAGAAATTTGGCTCATTTAAGGCAGTTGATAATATTAGCTTTAACATTAAAAAAGGAGAGATATTTGGATTTTTAGGTCCTAACGGCTCTGGAAAATCTACCACAATCAGGATGCTATGCGGAGTTTTATCGAAAACCAGCGGAGAAGCTAAGATTTTTGGATACAATATTGAAAAAGATGTGGATAAGATAAAGCAAAGCATAGGGTATATGTCCCAAAAATTTTCATTATATGAAGAGCTTACTGTCAGTGAAAACCTGGATTTTTATGCCGGTATTTATGGATTATCAAAAAAGGAAAGAGAAGAGAGAAAAAAAGGGATAATATCCATGGCAGGACTTGATGGAAGAGAGAGAAAGCTGACCAGAGAACTCTCCGGAGGCTGGAAACAAAGGCTTGCACTGGGCTGCGCTCTTATTCATAAACCATCTCTTTTAATACTTGACGAGCCAACAGCCGGAGTTGATCCTGTATCAAGAAGAATATTCTGGCAAATGATATTTAACCTGGCAAAGCAGGGTATAACTATACTAGTTACTACTCACTATATGGACGAGGCTTCCTGCTGCGACAATCTTTCCTTTATATTTAATGGAAAAATTATTGCCATGGGATCTCCTGAAGATTTGATTAAAAAAGAAGGAGTAGAAACCTTAGAGGATGTATTCATTAAGTATGTAGAGAGGGAAACAAATCAAAAGATTGAAGCCTCCTTTGATCACCTGAAATTTTTAATAAGTAAGGAGGAACAGCATGAGTCTTAAAAGATTTTTTTCAATAATAAAAAAAGAATTTATTCAGATAAAAAGAGATAAGGCCAGCTTTGGGATAGCACTTGTCATGCCTATTATGATGATGCTGCTCTTTGGCTATGCAGTAAGCACAGAGCTTGATAATATATCAATGATTGTACTGGATCAAAGCCGCAGCACGGATAGCAGAGATCTTATAGAAAGCTTTAAAAACACAAAATATTTTAATGTTAAAGGAAATGTTAACAGCATTGATGAAATATATAATGAAATAGATAGGGGAAAGGCTCATGCTGCCATTGTAATTCCTGCTGATTTTACTAAAGGAAAAAGTGTTCAGCTGATTATTGACGGATCGGATCCAACTACCGCCAGGACTGCCCTAAGCAGCGGAGTTTTAACTTCTGAAAATTATGGTATAAGTACAGTTAACAAAATCAAAGAAAAGATGCCGGAAAGCTTTAGCAATGCAGGCATTAATGTGAGTACTAAAGTATTATATAATCCTTCAATGCGGGGCCAGAACTTTACTGTACCGGGACTTATTGGACTTATAATGCAGAATATTACCATAATACTTACAGCTTTTGCCTTGGTTCGGGAAAAGGAAAGAGGAACCATAGAGCAGCTGCTTGTATCTCCTCTTAAGCCCTTTGAGATAATAATCGGTAAGCTGGTGCCATATATTATAATAGGATTTTTTGATTTTCTTTACTCACTGTTTTTCGGGCTGTATTATTTTAATGTACCCATGGCAGGAAGCATGCCTCTTTTAATATTTCTTGGATCTGGCTTTGTAATATGTGCCTTATCAATTGGAATTTTAATATCCACCGTATCAAAGACGCAGCTTCAGGCCATGCAGCTATCAGTACTTATAATTCTTCCCAGTGTTTTGCTTTCCGGATTTATGTTTCCAAGAGAAGCAATGCCCAAGATAATACAGCTATTTGGATATGCTCTTCCATTAACTTATTTTTTAAATATTTTAAGGGATATAATATTAAAAGGACTGGACATATCTTATCTTATGAAAGATTTGGTACCTTTATTTATGCTAGGTTTTATTTTGCTTATATTAAGTATATTAAGCTTCAGAAGAAAGCTGGATTAAAAAGAGGAATAGTATTAGAATAGATATAGAAATTATTTAAAAGAGGTGTTTTTATGTCTTTAAATATTGCACATAGGGGTTTTAGCGGTAAATATCCGGAAAATACCATGACAGCCTTTAAAAAAGCAGTTGAAGAAAAATGTGATGGAATTGAAACAGATGTACAGTTTACCAAGGACGGGGAGATGGTGCTGTGCCATGATGAGCTGCTTGATAGAACTACAAATGGCAGCGGACTTCTGGTTAACTATACATTTAATGAACTTAGAAAGCTTAATGCCTCCGCTGATTTCAAGAATATAAACGAAAAAATTCCAACTCTTAAGGAGCTTTTAGATTTGGCAAAGGACAGTGGAATTATGCTGAACCTGGAGCTTAAAAACAGTGTTATTGAATATAAGGGCTTAGAGGAGAAGGTCATAGATATGGTACATTCCTATGGGCTTTCCGGCAAGGTAATAATATCCTCCTTTAATCATTATTCAGTGAAGAAGTGTAAAGAAATTTCACCTGAAATTAAGTGTGGTATATTATACTTAAGTGTTCTTCATGGTGCCGGGTCTTATACAAAATCTTTAGGAATAGACGCATGTCATCCTAATTTTTACACATTGAAGCCATACATAGTGGAAGAAATTAAGGAAAACGGTCTAAAAATAAATACCTGGACGGTAAATGAAGAAGAGTATATGAAGATGATGATAAATATGGGTATAGATGGTATAATAACAAATTATCCGGATTTACTTCATAACCTTCTTAAAAAGGGAATTTAAAGCCAGACATTTGCCTGGTTTTTTGTAATTTTATTAATATTATAAGAATTTTTTTAAAAACTATAGTATTATATACTATATAATCATAACTTATTATTATACAAAACTAAAGGGGGACAAACTTTGAATACTATAATTCTTACTGATTCCAGCTCAGATCTTCCCATAGAATACATTGAGGAAAATGAAAAATATATAGATTTTTTGGGTATGCCTATAAATATGGAAGGTCATGAGTTTATTGATGATTTTGGGAAGACAGAGAATAATGATGAATTTTATAAGAAGCTTAGAGCTGGTATAGTTCCTAAAACCTCCGGAATAAATTTTTATAGATTTTATCAGAAATTTAAAGAGCATTACGATAATGGAAATGCCATCATATATTTAGGACTATCCTCTGGCATTAGCGGAACATATAGCATCGCTGTTATGGCAAGAGATGCTTTTGTTGAAGAAAATAAGGATGCAGATATTTCCATAATTGATACAGTTTCAGCTTCCATTGGTCTTGGAGTTTTAGTTGTACAAGCTTCTGATAAGCTGAAGGAAGGTTTTTCTTATCAGGAAGTTATAAAATGGGTAGAAGAAAATAAAATGAAAGTAAATCACTGGTTTGCTGTTGATGATCTAAACTACCTGGAGAAGGGCGGCAGAATTCCATCTGCTGCTGCAAAAGTGGGAAAGGTTTTTGATGTTAAGCCTATTTTAATAGTTAACAGAGAAGGAAAGTTAAGACCTTATACTGCCATAAGGGGAAGAAAAAAATCTCTCAGGTATCTGGCAAATAAAATAATACAATATAAGGGTGATAATGAAATAGAATTAGCAATTATTGGACATGGAAACTGCCCGGAGGAAGCTAAAATTCTTAAAAAGGATATTCTTGAGGAGTATAAGCCTAAAAACATAATGATAACAGAGCTTTCCACAACAATTGCAACTCATGTGGGACCAAATATGATTGCCGTTGCTTTTATTGGTGAGGAAAGAGTAAACTAAAAAATTAATCCTTTATAGAAAGCAGTTTTAATGCTTTTATAAAGGATTTTTAATTTACTTTATATCATATTTCCGGCACTTAAGTGATATTGTTCTGTGTGTAAGCCCTAAGGCTTTACCTGCCTTGTTAAAGCTTCCGTATTTTTTCATGGCCAGCCTTATTATTTCCTTATCATATTCTTGAAAAGGAAGCATTTCATCGTTGTACATATTGATTAATCCATGATTTTCCTCTTTAACATTATTTATATAAATAGGAAGATCCTTATCCCTTATAATTCCTCCCTCACTCATGGCTATAGCTCTCTCCAGTATATTTTCCAGCTCTCTTATATTGCCCGGGTAATCATACTCTCTTAGAAGCTTTAATGCTTGATTCTCAATAATTGGCAAATCCATATTAAATTTGTGAGACAATTTATTTATAAAATGTTCAACGAGAAGATTGATGTCTTCTTTTCTCTTTTTTAGGGGGGGAAGGATAACACCTATGACATTTAGTCTATAGTATAAATCATTTCTGAAGCCCCCTTTTTCTACCATATCTTCTAAATTTCTGTTTGTTGCGGCAATAACCCTGACATCCACCTTGATTGGCTTTAATCCGCCTATTCTTTCAAATTCCCTTTCCTGCAGGACTCTTAATATTTTTACCTGCATGGAAGGACTCATATCTCCTATTTCATCTAAGAATATAGTTCCGCCGTCTGCTATTTGAAATTTACCGGGTTTGCTCTTATAGGCGTCTGTGAAGGACCCTTTTTCGTAACCAAAAAGTTCGCTCTCCAACAGGTTTTCTGGTATTGCGGCACAGTTTATCCTTACAAAGGGTTTATCACATCTGTCAGAGTTTTCGTGGATGGCCTTTGCTATAAGCTCTTTTCCTGTTCCACTTTCTCCTCTTATTAATACCGTTGATGTAGATTTTGAGGCTTTTTCTGCTATGTATAAACACTCCCTAAGGCTCTGACTTTGCCCTATTATAGAAGAAAAGGCCTCTCCTAATGGGCTTTGACGTCTTAACTCTTCCTTGTAATAATCAAGCTCTTCTTTTGATTCCTCCAGCTTAGACATGTATTCTCTCAGTTCATTTACAGGTTTAGCTATGGAAATTATTCCTTTAAAGCTGCCCTCGATATATATAGGGTGAATTGTAAAAAGGGCTTCTACATCTCCCTTTTTATAAAGAAAATCTTCAATTGGTTTTCTGTTGTTAAATACACTTATCTCCAGTTGGTTTGGAAATATGTCCAGTAGGTTCTTGTTTAAAATCTGGTTATCTACTACTTTATAGTAATTCTTGTAAGCTGGATTTACATAAGTAATTTTTCCGTTTTCATCAATAAATGAAATAAGGTCGTGGGAAGTTTCCAGTATTTTATTAAATTTCTCATTAAGCTCTTTCATTCCAACCAGCTCTGAAATATCCTGGTATGTCTCTATGCCCCCAATTACCAGGTCCTTGTTCATTATAGGACAGCGGCTTACAAATACTATATGAGAATTAATATACTCTACTTTCCATTTTTGAATGTTATTATTTTTAAGTACCTCATTAAGTTCTGAGCTTTTATTTACATCTGCAATACTTTTACCTAAAACATCATCTTTTTTAACTGCTAAAATGTTTAATGCGTAGCCATTAATGTCCACTATATTGCAGTATGGATCTGTTACCACAACTCCAATAGGTACGCTTTCAATAAGCTGCTCTTTTGCAATATTATTTTCTGCCAAAATTTCATCGATCCCTGACAAAGCCTCTTCATTTTCACCAAACTCATTATCAATGAAAAAAATAAGCTGTCTGACTGCCATCTTTGAATTGTTATCATTACTCTTGCTGCATATCTCTACTTCTTCATTTTCTAATATTTTTAAAGAAATTACGGCAAGAATAGAAAAAGCAAAGGGAATTTCCATCTTCGGTCTTCTGATATATAAAGTTGTATTATACTTTTTAGAAAGTTCTGCTGCCTTATTAACCAGCATGGCAGCCAGTCTGATATGAAGTCCATTTTTATTTTTAACTGTAGTTATCCTTGAATACATATTTCCTCCTTTATTGATAAAAAGTATCAGATTCATGAAAAAGCATGATAAAATTTATCAATTAGATTATACTATACATAAATATTAATTAATAGAGTAACTTATAGCAATTTAAAAATGTCCTGACTCTTTGTTTTTAAGATAAAAAGATAATTTGTTTAATTTCTCTGATAGTATAATAATTTTAGGGTTTAAGGAAAATATAATGATATAAATGCAATTTTTTAATAATTAACAAAAATAGTTGATAAAAAGTATCAACCTGTTAACGATTTTAATGGATCTATTTTGGCACGGATATTGCTTATTTATATTATGAGAACAATATGGAGGTGGATTATGAAAAAAGGAATAGCGGTTTCATTTGGCTATGCTGTTGGAAAGGTTTTAATTAAAGAAAGCCAGGAAATAGTTTTGGATCAGCACCAGATTTCAGATGTTGAGGCAGAAAAAAATAAGCTTATGGCAGCTATATCAGTTTCTGTATCCCAACTTGAAAAGCTTAAGGAAAAGACTGAAAAGGAAATGGGAGAGGACAAGGCAGAGATTTTTGCAGCACATATTATGCTGGCTGAAGATCCGGTATATATAAGTGAAGTAGATGAATTAATAGATAATAAGCTAAATGCAGAAATGGCAGTATCAAAAATAACTGCTAAGTATCTGGAGTTATTCAGCGCAATGGAAGACGAGTATATGAGAGAAAGAGCAGCAGACTTAAAGGATGTATGCAAGAGGATAATACTTAATTTATCAGGCAAAATGAAGGAAGCAGATGACTACGGATATGATACTGTAATTGTAGCTCATGATTTAACTCCATCTGACACTGCAGAGCTTGATAAAGAAAAGGTTATAGCATTTTTGACAGATATCGGAGGCAAAACATCCCATACTGCAATTATGGCAAAAACCTTAGAGATACCTGCAATTGTAGGACTTCAGGATATCAGCAAAACAGTAAAAAACGGAGACTTGATTATTGTTGATGGAGTAAAAGGCGAGGTTATAATAAACCCGGACAGTGATAAAGTTTATGAATATAAGATAAAAAAAGAAGAATTCTTAAAGGAAAAAGAAGAGCTTAAGAAGCTTAAAGATTTAAAGGTATATGGAAAAGACGGAAGAAGAATAGAAATCGCAGGAAACATAGGAAGCCCGGCTGACATAACTAAGGTAATTGAAAATGGCGGAGAGGCAGTTGGACTTTTCAGAACAGAATTTTTATATATGAACTCATCAAAGTTTCCAACTGAAGAAGAACAGTTTAATGCATATAAATCAGTTGTAGAGAAAATGGGAGAAAAACCTGTTGTTATAAGGACACTTGATATCGGTGGGGATAAAGAGCTTTCATATCTTGATATTGAAAAGGAAATGAATCCATTCTTAGGTTATAGAGCCATAAGACTCTGCCTGGATAGGAAAGATATATTTAAGGTTCAGCTAAGGGCACTGCTCAGAGCTTCAGCTTATGGGAATCTAAGGATAATGTTCCCAATGATTAGCGGTAAGGAAGAAATACTTCAGGCTAAAGAAGTTCTTGCAGAATGCATGAAGGAATTAAAAGCTGAAGGTATTCCATTTGATGAGAAGCTTCAGGTAGGTATAATGGTAGAAATTCCAGCGGCTGCTATTAATTCAGAAGAACTGGCAGATTATGTTGATTTCTTTTCAATAGGAACCAACGATTTAATTCAATATACTTTAGCTGTTGACAGATTAAATCAGAAGGTATCTTATTTATATAATCCATTCCATCCGGCAGTATTAAAGCTTATAAAGATGACAATAGATGCTGCTCACAGCAAAGGAAAATGGTGCGGAATGTGTGGAGAAATGGCAGGAGACCCGGATGCAGTTCCAGTTCTTGTAAGTTACGGCATTGATGAATTATCAATGAGTGCAGCATCAATACTAAAAGCTAAAAAAATTATTTTAGGAGGAAAATAAAATGGTAGAAAAGCAAGTAGAAATTATGAATGAAACAGGATTACATGCAAGGCCAGCAGCAATGTTTGCAAAGGCTGCCGGAAAGTTTAAGAGCTCAGTTACAGTAGTATGTGACGGCAGAAAGGCTAATGCTAAGAGCATACTTGGAATAATATCTCTTGGAGCTGCAAAAGGAAAGATTGTAACAATTACAACTGAAGGAGAAGACGAAGCAGAGGCAGCTACCACATTAGTTCAATTAATGATGGATTTCAAAGAGTAATATGTAAGTGCAGCACCGCAGCTAACTTTAATAGGTTAGAAGCGGTGTTTTTTTATGTCAATTTTAAGCAGAGTTCCCGTATATTTTAATATAATAATGGATAATGGTTCATTTATGTTGATAAATAGTATAAAATATTACACAAGTGAAGAAATTGCATAATTTAAAAATTGAAGGTCAAAGAAAATTATGCAATTCCCTGTAGTAAGAAAAATAATAGGAGTGATATGATGAATAATACCATAAAGTTATATGAGAATGACCCATACATGAAAGAGTTTGATAGCAATGTGATTCAAGTTTTAGAAAGTGATGGAAGCTTTTTAGTAGTTTTGGATAAAACCATATTTTTCCCGGAAGGCGGAGGACAGCCCTGTGATACAGGTTATATTGATGATGCCAGAGTTTCATATGTGTATGAAAAGGACGGAATAGTATATCATAAGGTGGATAAAGAAATTTCTGAGAAAAAGGTACTTATAAAACTTGATTATGACAGAAGGCTTGATCATATGCAGCAGCACTGCGGAGAACATATATTATCAGGAGTATTTTTAAAACTGTATGGAGGAAAGAATAAGGGCTTTCATATGGGGGAGGACTATGTAACAGCAGACATTGATTTAGAAGATATAACAGAAGAGATGGTAAATAAGGCTGAGGAGCAGGCCAATAAAAATATATATGAAAGCAGGGAAATTAAGACTTATGTAGTAGACAAGGAGCAGGCAGAAAGGCTCCCTTTAAGAAAAGAACTTAAGGTAGATTCAGACATCAGAATAGTTGATATTGACGGAGTTGACATGGTTGCCTGCTGCGGAACTCACCCTAAGCTTACCAGTGAGGTTGGAATAATTAAGGTTTTAAAGACAGAAAAGTATAAAAAAATGACCAGGGTATACTTTATCTGCGGACTGAGAGCTTTTAAAGAATACCAGAAATCCTACAGCGTTCTAAGCAGTCTTAGTAAATTTTACTCAACAGATCAGGACAGCTTAATAGGTAAAGCTGAAAGTGAAGCTGAAAAGCTTAAAGATTCATATAGCCTGATAAAGGAACTGAAGAATAAGCTGTATGCCATTGAAGCTGAAGAATTAGCAACAGATGAAAAATCTGATTTAGTTTCAAAGACTTATAAGGATAAAACCTTTGAGGATATTCAGCTTCTTTCAGAAAAAATAAATGAAAAAGGAAAGATGGCACTTATTTCCTCAAAGGAAAACAGAGTTTTATTAACTCACAGTGGAGAATTTCAGGTAAACTGTGGATTGATTTTCAGAGAAGAGCTTAAGGGACTTTCCGGAAAAGGTGGAGGAGGAAACAAAATGGCTCAGGGTGTTTTTCAAAAGGATGAGGATATAGATATATTTATTAAAAGATTACGGGAACGGATAATAAGTATTTAACTTTTCAGATAAATGATATATAATATTAATTGATAATTAATATTTATAGGAGGTATTTATGAAAAAAAATACTAAGATTTCCATAATAGGTGCAGGATATGTAGGAGCAGCTTCTGCATTTGCCTTAATGATGGCAGGCTTAGCTTCAGATATTATCATTGTTGATATAAATAAGGAAAAGGCAGAGGGGGAGGCCATGGACTTATCCCATGGAGCAGCCTTTGTAAAACCGGTGGAAGTAAAAGCAGGAGAGTATGAAGATACAAAAGACTCAGATATAGTTATAATAACTGCCGGAGCAGCTCAAAGGGAAGGAGAGACCAGGCTTGATTTAGTAGGAAGAAATTATGCTATATTTAAAAGTATAATTCCTCCTGTTGTGAAATACAGCCCTAACTCAATACTTCTTGTTGTTTCAAATCCTGTTGATATACTGACATATATGACTTATAAGCTGTCTGGATTTCCAAGAGAGAGAGTTATGGGCTCAGGTACTGTTCTGGATACCTCCAGGCTTAGATATATGTTAAGCACTCATTTTGAAATAGATGCAAGAAATATCCATACATATATAATGGGTGAGCATGGAGATTCGGAAATAGCAGCTTGGAGCACTACAAATATAGCCGGTATGGATATGAATGAGTATTGCAGCAGATCAGGCAAGGATTGCAGGATATGTATAAAGGATGAAATATTTGAAAATGTAAAAAATGCGGCATATCAGGTAATAAAAAAGAAGGGAGCCACATATTACGCAGTAGCTTTAGCTATTAAAAGAATAGTTGAGGCAATACTCCGAGATGAAAACTCCATACTTACCGTATCATCTTATCTTCAGGGAGAGTATGGAATTGAAAACATTTATATGGGAGTACCAACAATTGTGGGTGCATCAGGAATAAAGAAAATTCTTGAAATACCTTTGAATGAAGAAGAAGGGGAAATGCTTAAAAAATCAGCAGATAAACTAAAGGAAGTTTTGGATAAGGGCATAAAGTAAAGGGCGGAAACCTGATTTTTTAACCTATTGTGGTTCCTTATATCATATGCATATAGTATAAAGGTATAGGGGGAATCATATGAAACTATTTATAGACACTGCAAACATAGATGAAATAAAAAAAGCAAATGATATGGGTGTAATCTCCGGAGTTACCACAAATCCCTCTCTTATTGCTAAAGAGGGAAGAAATTTTATAGAAGTTATAGCTGAAATTCTGTCTATTGTTGATGGTCCTATCAGCGGAGAGGTGAAAGCTACCAGTATTGATGCTGAAAATATGATTAGAGAAGGAAGAAAAATCGCAGCAATTAATAAAAACATGGTAGTAAAAATTCCAATGACAATTGAAGGATTAAAAGCAACTAAGGTTTTGTCATCAGAAGGAATAAAAGTAAATGTAACACTGATATTTTCTGCAAATCAGGCACTTCTAGCGGCGATAGCCGGTGCAGCTTACGTATCTCCCTTTTTGGGAAGGTTAGATGATATATCTGTGCCGGGCATTGACTTAGTAAAAACTATTTCAAAAATGTTTAATGTTCAGGGAATCAAAGCTGAAATTATATCTGCCAGTATCAGAAATCCAATTCACGTTACGGAATGTGCCTTAGCGGGAGCAGATATCGCTACAGTGCCTTATAGCATAATAGAAAGTATGACAAAGCATCCTCTTACTGACCAGGGGATAGTTAAATTTCAAAAAGACTACATTGATTCTTTAGAAAACAGAAGATAAATGTAAAAGGGAGCTGCTTTTGATGCAGCTCCCTTTAAAATTAGAATCCTGATTTAATGAATCCCTTACCTTCTACTTCAGATACATCCATTATTGAGATGAATGCTTTTTCATCCGTCTGCTTAACCAGCTGCTTTACCTTTGGCACCTGGCTTAATGAAACTATGCAGTAAAGTATTTTTTTACCTTCTCCTGTATAAGCACCTTCTCCGTATAAAAATGTAACTCCTCTGTGTATTTCATTCATTATTATCTTGCTAATTTCTTTATCTTTGCCCGATATTATAAACAGAAGTTTTTTCTTATTAAATCCGTTTATTACCTTATCAACAAAATATGAAGTAAGATATATTGAAAATAGTGTATATAAACCAACTGACAAAGAAAACATGACAGAAGCTATGACTACTATAATCAAATTAAGAGAAAAGCTTATTGTCCCTATTTCAAACTGGTCGTATTTTTGTTTAACCAGGGCAGATACAATGTCAAGGCCTCCGGTGGAACCGTGATTGCTGAATACTATTCCAATACCTAACCCATTTAATGTTCCTCCATATATGGAAAGAAGAACAGGATCACTTACAGATATATATCTTCCCAGATTTCCTGTTAATATTAAGAAAAATGAAAGGGATAAAGTTCCTATAATGGTATAAACAGTAAACCTCCTGTTTATTTTTAACAGGCTTAAAATAAGAAGAGGAATATTTAATATTAAAATGGTATAGCCAGCTGGAAATTTAGTGATATACTGCACAATAAGTGAGATACCAGAAACTCCCCCGCTGAGCAGCTTCGCCTTAACCACAAAGCAGTTAATTGCAATTGATATTATAAAGCTGCCAAATAAAATTGCTGAAATATGTTTGCCTTCTTCTTTAAAATTAAACTTATACATACTCAAACTCCTTTAAGTTAATTATAATAGGAATAAATGAAGTTAACAAGTATTTACCTTAATTATTGACAAATCATGGCAGAGGCTTGGATTAATTATAAATATTAACAGATAGAATTAAAGGCGGCTTTTGCCGTCTTTAATATTCGTATTTCTTTATATATTCACATAGTTCAACTTTTAGAGGCTTATCATCTAAAGTTTTTTTGTAGGATACTAAAAATTCATTTAGTTCATTATCCTTTAAATTAATAACACCTTCACTTTTAATTATAACTGAATCATCTTTCAAGAGAATTGACAAATCATTAGTTTCATTCTCAATCAAGTAGGTTTTAAAGAGACTTTGTCCTATTTTATTATTATATTTTTCGTTAAAACCTAGATTCTTTCTAAGAGATTCATAATCAAAGGTTTCCTTTGGGATGCCTAGCTTACTTAAATCTATACCTAAGTCTTCTATTTGGTCACCTAAATTATTAAAATCTATACCATACTCATCCTTGTATTTTTGGAGAAGTTTATTTTGAATATCGTTAAATTTTTCCTGAGATATATTGTTGTAATCCATATACTGCTTTATTTTTATATTGAGCTCTACGAAATTTATCTTTCCCTCACTCAATTTATAATAAAGCTGATAAATATAATCCTCAAATTTTAATAAATCCTTATCAGTTACTCTGTTTTTAATCTTGTTAAAATCTATAATATCGCTCATAAATTTTCTCCTCATATTTTTAATACTATTTTAACTCATATTTCAGCTTTTGTTAACAAATAATTTATTTCTGGTAAACTGTGTACCCAAAGCTTTGATCTATAAATTCCGAATTAGGGTAAGAACATATACTAAAAGCCAGCAGAATATCACCGGCAGAGGAAAACAAGTTAAAATAAAATATTAGGCTGCCAAATATAGAATTGAAAAATAAGGAAAGCAGTGATATAAAAATAAGCGGTGACAGAATTATTATGCTGTAGGAGACAGTAGAAAAATGTTTCTTGCTAACATCAATTATATATGGGTTAATACAAATAAACCCCAATTTTATATTTGCTCCAAAAACCAGGTAAAAAAATGCATGAATAGACTCATGTAAAACAGTAAGAGTAAGTATAAATGATACTGCTATAAATAATATATAATATAAATTTTTTGAAGAAAGCAATAAGAAAGCAGCAAAAACACTATCCTCTATAGGCTTTAATTGTATAAACAGAAGTATTAAGGATAGTAAAAAAGCTTTAAGCTGAAACTTATTATTAACATGAAACTCCATCAGATGCACCACCTTTCACAAATTTTGTTATTAGTATTTCTAGAGTTTATTATTTTATACATGGCATAGGCTCATGTATTTACTATTATGTTTAAAAATCTTATAATTATATTTAGAACTATATGATTAATTAAGGTGAGAAATTAAATATTTGGGAGGCTTAATATGATAAGAAGAAAAAATGATCAAACTACTGTATCAAAGAATATCAGGGAAGGTCATGGTGAAATTCAGGTTACTGAACTCATGAAAGCTGATGAATTTTGTGGAAAGGGAAGACTTTATTCAAAAATGACAGTAAAACCCGGCAATTCTATTGGTAATCATGTACATTCAGGTGATTTTGAAGCTTATTATATACTAAAGGGTGAAGGCAGATACGTAGATAATGGAGCTGAAAAAAGAGTATATGCAGGAGATTTTACTTTAACTAAAGATGGAGAAGAACATGAATTAATAAATGATACTAATGAAGATTTGGAATTTATTGCTCTGGTTTTATATTCAAAATAAATATATTTTTTATTCCGGCGGGATTTCATAGAGATATGGACACCCGTTTTTTTTACTTTAAAAATTAAATCTGTAATTATATAATTTCTTTGGTAATAAAAAGTGATTAATTGAAAATAATATAATGTGAGCGGTATGCATAATTCATACTAAAAATAAACATTATATGGTATAATTATAGTAAAGTCTTAGTTTAGGAAAGGGGTATTTTATGTCAGGCGATTTTGGACTAAAAAATATTAACAATATAAATACAGTAGAGCTTAAGAAAGTCGAAGTAAGCGGAAATGTCTGCGGAGAATTTATTGAGCTTTCATTAAATCAGATATTTGAAAATAAAGGAAGAGATGACATCGAGGGAGAGTATATATTCCCACTGCCGGATACTGCAGTTATGACAGGTTTTGAAGTGAATCTTGGAGGCAGAATGCTTAAGGCTCAGATTGAAGAGAAGTCTCAGTCTGAAAAAATAAATTCTGACGCTTCCAGAAGAGGCAGAATGCCGTTATCTCTGGAGGAAATAGATGAAAATATTTATAGAATAACTCTGGGAAAAATAATGAGAAATGAAATAGTAAGGATAAAGATATCTTATATAGATCAGCTTATTTATGAAGATGATAACCTGAAACTTACTATTCCTGCTATTTTGTCCCCTAGAAATATCAACGTTAAGGGAAATCAGGAGATGCTGTCTGGAATTGATGAGGATTATAAATTATCTCTTAATCTCCTTGTTGAGCCAATATCAAAGACGCACATAGAATCAATAACCCATAATATATTAGTTGAATGGCAGGATAATAATTTAGGAAGAGTTACCTTTGCAGATAATAATCAATATCTGGATCAGGATTTAGAACTGATCTTTCATGAGGAAAAAAGAGAAGAAGCTGCAGGTATGATGTATGAGTATACTGAAGAGGAAGAAAGAAAGGGAGTACTTTATTTAAGATTTATTCCGGATTTGGAAGACGATGATATTATAGAAAAGAGAAATTATGATTTCCTTATAGATATTTCAGAGACTATGGAAGGAGAAAAGTTGCAGGAAGCTAAGGATGCACTTACTCTTTGCCTTAGAAACTTAGAAGAAGGAGACACCTTTAATATAGTTGCTGCAGAGGACCATCTTCATCTATTCTCGGAAAGCGGCAAGGTTCCTTACAATGATGAAAACTTGGGAAAAGCTACAAAGTGGATAGATAAATTACAAGCATTAGATGATGCTGAGATTTTAGATGCACTTAAATACTGCCTGGAAGAAAAAAATAAAGATGGGTACAGTACAATTCTTATATTTACAGATGACGAAGGAGAAAAGGACGAGGAAATAGTTCAGTTTGTAAAGGATAATATAGGTGACAACAGATTATTTACCTTTGGTATAGATGCATCAGCCTCCTCCTATTTCATAAATAAATTGGCAGAAGTAGGATATGGAAAAGCGGAGTTTATTTATCCTGATGAAAAAATAGAGGATATGGTTATAAGGCAGTTTGGAAGGATTCAAAATCCTCAAATCGACATTACAAAAATAGACTATGGAAAGATGAATGTAATTTCTACTTATCCTAAAACCATAGATTATCTATATGATTTAGAGCCATTCTCCATATTTGCAGAGGTAAATGGAGAAATAGAAGGAAAAATAAAAATATACGGTTCCGTCAGAAATAAACCCTACGAATATACTATAAATTTAGATACACTTGATCTAGGTGAAAATGCAAACCTGGTAAGGAAGGTATGGAACAGAAAGAGAATTGAATCCCTTGAGGAAAAGGCAAATGCTGCAAAGGGAGATATAAGGAAAAATATGCAGGATCAAGTTGTTGAGATATCCAAAGAGTCCGGTATATTAAGTTCTCTTACCTCTTATATAATGGTAGAAAAATTCGAAGAGCCGGTACTGGGTCTGGTTATTAATAATATTATTCCTCTTATAGTTTCTGAGTCTGCTATTAAAAATCTAAACGAAGCATATTTTATAGAAAGCCCCAGCTTTGTTTATAAAGCCCTTAAAAAGGAAAAACCATCTTTAAACAAATTTATTAATAAGAAGGAAAAGACTGGCGTATCAACCTATACAAGAGAAAACATATTAAGAGATTTGGCAAGAAATCAATTGGCAGATGGTGCATTTTCTGATGTTACAGATGGAAATATAAATAACAAACTTAGAAATACCTCAATAGCTGTTCTTTCTTTTGCATTATCTGAGGTAGAGATAACAAACTACTTAAACCAGATAAATAAGTCAATCAGGTATCTGCTTAAAACAGTAAAGGAAAGCAGCGGGGAAATAGATCAGAAGATTCTTTCACTTATTGCAGTAGCTTTAAAGGCTGCTAACAGTAAAGGAGCAGTAAAAGGAGCCATAAAGCTTCAGGTAGCTGATATGATAAAGGATTATGATTTTTCAGATAATCAGCCGCTGAAGGAATTGGCAAACAGCCTGATTAATCTGTCTGTCAGCGACCTTATTATGCTTTCATTTTTAACACTTAAATAAAAAAGCCCTCAGGGGCTTTTTTTATGAGTTTTATAGTCTGTTAAACCTTGGGCTGTATGATATATAAATAAGTACTGCATATAAAATAAATGTTAAAGTAATAAAAAGTCTAAGTAATTTATTTTTCAAAATATTACCCCCATTATATAAATATCTACATACATATAGACGTAATAAATAAGGAAAAAGTTTCAAAAAATTTATAAATTTTGGAGGAAAAATGGGTAAGAAGGAATTTTTATATAAAAGAATATTTTATATTTTACTAATAGTATCCATAGTTACAGCATACTTATTCGTAGTTTTTGGGAATAATGTTGATAAAAAATATTATTACGGATTTGTTTTAACGGTGGTATTACTATGCATATCATTTTTATCTTATAAAAAATACAGATATGAGAAGGATATAAGAATTGTTGAAGAAAGCTATGGACATCATGTGGAAAAGAAAAAGAAAAAAGAAATAAGAACAACTCTTTTCAATATAAAAAAAGAGACTGCAGATTATTATATAGATGAGCAAAGCTTTAAGGATTTAAACTTAAACAGTATATTCAGCAAGATAAACAATACATTTACCAGTATGGGAGAGGAAATGCTTTACTGCATATTAAGGCTTCCACTGTTTGAAAGGCAGGAAATACAAAATAGGGATAAATACATAAGTGTTTTCCAAAGAGATAAGAAATTAAGAGAAAAAATATCCTATAATCTTTTCAGACTTTCAAAATTCAGAAAGGGAGATGTGGTAGAATTTTTATATGGCACCGCTCCAAAGCCTTCAATGTTTGGATATTTAGCTAATTTTATGTACATATTCACATTAGGCTCTTTGGTTTATGTTGCCTTAAATCCAAAAGATGTATTTTATATTTTTATATTGTTTGCGGTTAATTATGGAATTCATGGGTACATTAAAAATAAAGTTTTCAGTAATATTGAAGTTATAAGAAACATAGGTTCTATGATCTATACAGTAAACAAAATATCAATCATAGAAAGTCCTGATCTTTCGCTCCTTAAAGAGATAAAGGAGATTAACAAAAATTGCAGAAAACTTGGGAAGAATACAGCCATATTAGGAAGTATTGAAGGAGCAGACATAATAGCAGATTATATTAGGATTTTATTTTTAATAGAAGAGAGAAGCTATTTCAGATCCATATCAAAGATAAATTCAAATATTGATAATTTAAAAAAGATATATGATATTTTAGGGAAAATAGATGCATACATTTCAATAGCATCCTACAGAACTTATACGGAAAATTACTCAGTTCCTGTATTTACTGATAAAAAAGGATATTTAAACATGAAGGATGCATATCATCCATTAGTTAATAATCCGGTAAAAAATGATATCTTATTAGATGACAATGGAATTATCTTAACAGGCTCAAATATGTCAGGTAAATCTACATTTTTAAAGACCATAGGAGTAAATGTTCTTTTTTCTCAGACAATAGTTACGGCGCTGACCGCATGCTATGAAGGAAGCTTATTCAGAGTTATAACATCTATAAGCCCAGAGGACAGTATACAAGATGGAAAGAGCTATTATATGGCTGAGGCTGAGGCTCTTCTTAGAATTACCAAGCTTTCTGACGGGAAGCCTCTTCTATGCCTGATAGATGAGATATTCAGAGGCACAAACCCCTTAGAGCGGATAAGTTCTTCAGCGGAAATACTTGACTATATTGCAAAAAATGGAGGAGTTCCAATAGTTGCAACTCATGATATTGAGCTTACACATCTGACAAAGCACCCCTTTAATCTATATTATTTTAAGGAAGATGTAGGTGAAAATGGGCTTACCTTTGATTATAAAATAAGAGAAGGAGTTTCAAATACTCAAAATGCAATAAGGCTTCTTGAGTTTTTAGGCTATCCAAAGGAAATAACAGAAAATGCCTACAAGAGGGTTTCAAATGAAAAATAATACTTTTAATTTTTGTATGTTTATGATACAATTAAGCTAATGTTTAAAAAATAAGCAAATGTTTGGAGGAAGCATGACAAACAGAGAAAGTGAGATACTCCATTTAATAAAAGAAAATCCTATGGTATCCCAAAAGGAGCTGTCAAAAAAATTAAATATTGAAAGATCCTCTATTGGAGTCCACATAGCAAACCTTATTAAAAAGGGTTATTTAAAGGGAAAAGGATATATAGTAAATGAAGATGAATATGTGCTTGTTATCGGAGGCTCAAATATAGATATTTCTGCCAGACCTTACAGCAGCCTTAGATTCCATGACTCAAATCCCGGAAAGTCATCACTTTCATTAGGAGGAGTAGGAAGAAATATTTCGGAAAATCTAAGTAAGCTTCTAGTAAATACAAAGCTGTTTTCAGTCCTGGGTGATGATACTTATGGCAGCAAAATAATGGAAGAGGCAAAAATATCAGGCTTTGATATAAGTGAGAGCCTTATCCTAAAAAATCAGGAAACTTCAACCTATATATCTATACTTGATGAAAATGGGGATATGAAGGCAGCAATATCTTCAATGGATATATATGAAAAGCTGGAGCCAAAACATATAGCTTTAAAAAAAGGATTATTGGATAATTCAAAGCTTTTAGTAGTTGATACAAACATAAAAAAGGAAACTTTAGAGTATATAGTTGATAATTATTCAAAGGAAATATTTTTAGATACTGTATCTACAAAAAAAGCGCTTAAGGTTAAAGACATAATTGGTAAATTTCATACCATTAAGCCAAATAAATATGAGGCGGAAGCAATTTCCGGCATAAAAACAGAAAGCTTAGATGATTTGAAGAGAAATGGTGAATACTTCCTGACTAAGGGAGTGAGGAATATATTTATTACCTTAGGAAGCAGAGGAGTGTATTATAACGATGGAAAAACTGATGGAATAATTAAAAAGAGCAATGTAAAGACAGTTAATGCCACCGGAGCAGGAGATGCATTTGTTGCAGGACTTGTTTATTCTTACATCAATAATTTTAATATAATAGATTCTGCTGAGTTTTCTATGGCAGCTGCCATACTTGCCTTGAGTTCAATGGATACAATTAATAGAGATTTCTCAGTTTTAAATATAAATAAAATACAGGAGGAGATAGATTATGAATAATTTATCAGCTTATCTTGATGTTAATGATGAAGTAAAAAAAGCAATAGAAGATGGGAAACCGGTAGTGGCATTAGAGTCCACTATTATTGCTCATGGCATGCCATATCCTAAGAACGTGGAAACAGCTTTAAATGTAGAAAAAATTATAAGAGATAATGGAGCAGTTCCTGCTACCATAGCAATATTAAAGGGAAGACTTAAGGCAGGGCTCACACCAGATGAGATTGAATATTTAGGGAAAAGTAAAAATGTTTTAAAAGCCAGCAGAAGAGATATTCCGTTTATTGTAGCAAAAGAGCTGGATGGAGCTACAACAGTTGCTTCAACAATGATAGTGGCAGCCTTAGCAGGAATTAAGATATTTGCAACAGGAGGAATAGGCGGAGTTCACAGAAAAGCTCAGGAAACCTTTGATATATCAGCAGATTTAGATGAACTGGCAAATACTAATGTGGCAGTTATCTGTGCCGGAGCTAAATCTATACTTGACTTAGGCTTAACTTTAGAATATTTAGAGACAAAAGGAGTTCCTGTTGTTGGATTTAAGACTGAAGAGCTTCCTGCATTCTATACAAGAAAATCAGGCTTTGGCGTTGATTACAGAGTTGATTCTGAAATTGAAGCAGCAAAGACTCTTAAAGCAAAATGGGATTTAGGTCTAAAAGGCGGTATGGTTATAGCTAATCCTGTTCCGGAAGAATTTCAGATGAATTATGATGTAATAAATGCAGCTATTGATAAGGCATTAAAGGAAGCTGATGAAAAGGGAATAAAAGGCAAGGAGACAACCCCTTTCTTACTGGCAAAGATAAAGGACATAACAGGCGGAGATTCTCTGGAGACTAACATAAAGCTTGTTTACAATAATGCTGAGGTGGCAGCTAAAATTGCCTGCGAGTTATCAAAATTATAGAAGCTTTCCGGCTTCTTTTTATTTTATAAAAATCATATATATATATTACAGTATAAAAAGGGGAAAAAGACTTTGTGTCGAATTAAATAGGTGAGGGGGGATATAATGGGATATAATAATTTTGTTCCAAAATCAAGGGCTGAGTTAAAGGACACAGCAAAAGAAAAATTAAAAGGAAACTGGTCAAATGCAGTACTGGTATGTTTAGTATTCTTCATTTTAACCGGCGGTGTCAGTTTAACAATTTCAGGCAGAGAGTATGTAATGTATGGTGTAAATGCAAGATATTCCTATAACTTTGGAGATTTAATCAAGCTGATTATCGGGGGACCTATGTCACTTGGTATGGCATCCTATTTTTTAAAGCTATTAAGAGACGAAGAAGCCAGGATAGAGGACACATTCTCAGGATTTAGAAATTTTGCATCTGCTTTTCTGGTTCAGCTGTTATCAGAAATATTTATATTGTTATGGACTCTTCTTCTGATAATTCCTGGAATCATAGCAGCCTTAAGCTATTCAATGGCAGTCTATATACTTAAGGATAATCCGGATATAAGTGCCATGGATGCAATCAGGGAAAGCAAAAAGCTGATGGATGGCGAAAAGGGAAGGCTGTTTGTTTTAGGTTTAAGCTTTTTAGGCTGGATAATAGTTGGAGTAATAACACTGGGAATTGGATTTTTATGGATAACACCATATATCAATGCAGTAATGGCGGCCTTCTATGAAGAATTAAAAGCAAGAAAATTAGTTAATAATGATAGTTATAAGCCAGATAACTATACGGAAAATCCTTAAGCATTGCTTAGGGATTTTTTTATAAAATGTAAATAATTAAAATAAAAAAAGTTCACATTTCGTTATTTTCAAATGAAAACTAAACCAAAATGTGACTATGAAATTTCATATTTAATAAATTTTAATATTTTATATATTTTTATTTAATTTTTCTGCTATAAAATAGTAATATAGAACAAATGGAGGAATGATATGAATAAAAAACTGATATTAATATTAACGGCTTTAATTTTAATATTTACTGCAGCCTGTTCAAGTAAGTCCGCTGCAGAAAAAGCAAATAAAGTAAATAAAGTAAAGTCTTCAAATACTGCATCTGATACAAAAACTGCAGAGGAAAGCAGTCCTTCAAAAGTTCAGGATGTAAAAAAAGAGGATGATAAGATTATCCAGGAAGCTGTTGATACTATGGATGATCTAAAACTAGATGAAATTAATGACGGTATATTAAATGACAGTGAATTAGATTCAATTCTTAAGGATAAGGATGATCCCATAGGGGACATACCAACGAAATAAGGGAGGGTATCATGAAAAAGAGAATATTATCAATAGTTCTATCACTGGTTCTTATTATTGGGGCATCACCTATGGTATTTGCTGACACAGTTTCAACTGATGCCAAAGCAGAGCTTACAGAGGAGCAGAAAACTGAAAGGAAAGCTTTTGTTGAAGCATTCGAAAATCAAAAGAATGATTTTGAAAAGTTAAAAACCACTGAAAAAAATTTGATAGCTGAAAATAATGCTTTAGCAAAGGAAATAAGATCATTAATTCAGGGAAAATATAAGGTTAAGGCAGAAGAAGTTAAATCCATTGGTGAACAGGTAAGAGATCTTGCAAAACAAGCAAAAAAATCAAACCAGGAAAGATTAAAGATAAAAGCTAAAGGTAAGAAAACAGCAGAAGATTTAACTGCAATAGCAAATAAAAATAAAGATATAAAAAGCATAAGGGATCAAATAGCATCAATAATCAGCAGACATAAACAAGATAAAGAAGCTTTAAAAGGATTAAAGGCAAAATTCCAAGATAGATTAAATCAGGAAATGGGCTTAGGAAGACTAATACAAGAAAAAAGAGAAGAAAAAGAAACATATGAGAAGGACTTCAAGGCTGATATGGATAAGTTAGATTATACAAAAGCAGCAGAAGACTTTTCGAAGATTTATAAAAAGAAGCAGGAAATAGTAAATTTATTAGAAGAAAGAAAGATTAGATTAGGAACATTAAAAACGGATGTATTATCTTATTTAAATAATATAAAATAAAGGAGGCAATATGCCTCCTTTTAAAATCCTCCGAAGCTGCTGCCGCCGCCACCGCCACCGCCACCGCCTGAGGAGAATCCGCCTCCCCCTCCGGATGAAGAAGAGTCCTGTGTCATAGCAGTTTT
>JBAXYJ010000013.1:0-24059 GCA_041670885.1 Clostridiaceae bacterium | reverse complement strand
TTTTGCTGTAAAATGTATCAACTGAACCTGATAAAACGTTCCCAAAGCCTTCTGTCTTACTTGGTTGTAGTAAAACTGATGCAACTAATACAACTGCAATAACAACTTGTGCTACTATTAAAAATGTTTTCAATTAAACACCTCCTATTTTATTCAAAAACATAATTTTGTACAAATGTATTTTATCATAGTAGATAAAATTTAACAACAAAAAAATAAGAGAGCAGCACTCTCTTATTTTTATTTTATATTGTAGAAGGAATCTAATCCTCTATACTGGGCCTGAGGTCCCAGCTCTTCCTCAATTCTAAGAAGCTGATTGTATTTAGCAACTCTTTCAGATCTGGCAGGCGCTCCTGTCTTAATCTGACCTGCATTAACAGCCACAACCAAGTCTGCAATTGTTGTATCTTCTGTTTCGCCGCTTCTATGAGAAACAACCACTGTATATCCTGCTCTTTGGGCCATCTCTATAGCATCTAAGGTTTCTGTCAGAGTTCCAATCTGGTTTAATTTTATAAGTATAGAATTTGCAACTTTTTTATCTATACCCATTTTCAGTCTTTTTGTATTTGTAACGAATAAATCGTCTCCTACTAACTGAATCTTGCTTCCCAGTTTTTCAGTAAGAATCTTCCAGCCTTCCCAATCTTCTTCTGCCATACCATCTTCGATAGATATTATCGGGTACTTATTAACAAGATCAACATAAAAATCTGCCATTTCCTCGGAAGTTAAAACCTTGCCTTCTCCCTTTAAGTTGTATTTGCCATTTTCAAATATTTCTGAAGAGGCTGGATCCAGGGCAATGTAAATATCTTTTCCCGGAACATATCCTGCTTTTTCAATAGCTTCAACTATTATGGCTATTGCTTCTTCATTAGACTTCAGGTTTGGAGCAAATCCGCCTTCGTCGCCAACTCCTGTGTCATAGCCTTTGCTCTTAAGAAGCTTTTTTAATGAATGATATACCTCAGAGCTCATCCTCAGTGCTTCACTGAAGGAAGGTGCACCAACCGGCATAATCATAAATTCCTGAAGGTCTACATTATTATCTGCATGCTTTCCTCCATTGATTATGTTCATCATTGGAACCGGAAGAGTTTTTGCATTTACTCCTCCCAGATACTGATATAAGCCCAGACCTAAATAATTGGCAGCAGCTTTTGCAGCTGCTAAGGAAACTCCCAGCATAGCATTAGCTCCCAGCTTTGATTTGTTTTCTGTTCCGTCTAATTCCAGCATAACCTGGTCCAGCTCTACCTGATCTAAAACATTCATTCCTATTAGTTCTTCGGCAATAACATTGTTAACATTTTCTACTGCCTTTAAAACTCCGCTTCCATTATATATATGTTTGTTTTCGTCTCTTAGCTCTACTGCTTCAAATATTCCAGTGGAGGCTCCTGAGGGTACTGCAGCTGTGCCGTAGGTACCATCCTCTAAGTGTACTTCAACTTCTATAGTAGGGTTACTTCTTGAATCTAATATCTGCCTAGCAAAGACGTCAATAATTTCGACATAATCCTTCATGTGAATACCTCCTATTTTATTAAACTCTTACCTGTCATTTCCTCCGGAACTTTAAGTTGCATAACAGATAGCATGGTTGGTGCTATATCAGCTAAAATTCCCCCTTCTCTTAGTTCTTTTGATTCTTTTGATACATAAACAAATGGGACTCTGTTTGTAGTATGTGCTGTCATAGGATTATCTGTTCCATACTCTACCATCTGCTCGGAATTTCCATGGTCAGCTGTTATAAATACAGTTCCATTTATATCTAACATCTTTTTAATTATCTTTCCTAAGCAAGCGTCTACTGCTTCAATGGCAGACTTGGCAGCTTCAAATACACCTGTATGACCTACCATATCCGGGTTAGCAAAGTTTAAAATTATGCAGTCATATTTATCCATGTCTATTCTCTTTAAAGCCTCTTCGGTTAATTCATAAGCGCTCATTTCAGGCTTTAGATCATAGGTTGCAACCTTAGGTGATGGAACTAATGCTCTGTCCTCGTTTTTATTTGGAGCCTCAACTCCGCCATTAAAGAAGAAGGTAACATGAGCATATTTTTCTGTTTCTGCGATTCTAAGCTGATTTTTGCCTTCCTTACTTAAGTATTCCCCTAAAGTATTAGAAATAGTCTGAGGGGTATATGCAATGTGGACATTTTCCAGTGTAATATCGTATTGAGTCATTGTTACATAATAAAGATTAAGAGCTTCTCTGCTGAAGCCATCAAATACCTTGTCATTTATAGCTCTTGTAATTTCTCTTGCTCTGTCTGGTCTGAAATTGAAAAATATTACTGAATCATTGTTTTCAATCTTTCCAGTTGGCTTTTTATCTTTTAGAATAACAGTTGGAAGAACAAATTCATCAGTTTTATTATCGCTGTAGGATCTGGTAATAGCATCAATAGAAGAATATGCTTCTTCACCAACTCCTAATACCATTGCATTATAGGCCAGGTTAATTCTTTCCCATCTTTTGTCTCTGTCCATAGCATAGTATCTTCCCATAACTGTTGCAATACTTCCTATGCCTTCTTCTTTTAAGAAGTCCTCTAAATCCTCCAGGAATCCCTCTCCGCTCTTTGGAGAAACATCTCTTCCATCCATAAAGCAGTGGATAAATAATTTATCAATTCCATTTTCCTTTGCCATGTGAATTAAAGCCTTTAAATGAGAATTGTGAGAATGAACTCCTCCATCTGACAAAAGTCCCATTAAATGAACAGCGCTTCCTTTTTTCTTTGCATTTTCCATAGCTCCCAGAAGTGCCGGGTTTTTGAAAAAGTTCTTCTCTTCTATTTCTTTAGTTATTCTGGTTAATTCCTGATAAATTATTCTCCCTGCTCCAATATTTAAATGTCCTACTTCAGAATTTCCCATTTGTCCTTCCGGAAGTCCAACACTCATTCCTGAAGCTCCTAAGGAGGTCTTGCTGTAATTATTAAAATAATAATCTATATTTGGTTTGCATGCTGCTTTTACTGCATTGCCTTCTATCTTATCTGTAAGACCAAAGCCATCTAATATCATCAGCATTACAGGTTTCTTTTTCATAAAATCACCCATTTCAATTAAAAGTTTACTATTGCTGCAAAATCAGAAGCTTTAAGACTGGCTCCTCCTACTAATGCTCCATCAATATCTGATTTTCCCATCTGCTCTTTTATAGTGTTTGGTTTAACAGATCCACCGTACTGAATTCTTACTTTTTCTGCTGTATCTTCTCCAAAAATCCCTGCTGCTACTTTTCTTATATAAGCTATAGTATTATTGGCATCATCAGCTGTTGCAGTCTTTCCTGTTCCTATAGCCCATATTGGTTCATAAGCTATTATTAAGTTTTCAGCCTGAGCATTTGTAAGTCCTGCTAAATCAAGCTTTACCTGTCTTCCTAAAACTTCACTTGTTATATTTCCTTCTCGTTCTTCTAATGTTTCACCTACACAAAGAATAGGAATTAACTTATGCTCATATGCCTTCTTTAACTTCTTATTTACTGTTTCGTCTGTCTCATTGAAGTACTGTCTTCTTTCACTGTGTCCTATAATAACATAATCTACCCCTAAGGACTCCAGCATAATTGGAGAAACTTCTCCTGTGAAAGCTCCCTTTTCCTCAAAATACATATTCTGAGCCCCTACCTTAATGTTTGTTCCTTTAGCTGCTTCAACAACTGCTGGAAGGCAGAGAAATGTAGGACAAACTACTACTTCACAGGATGCATTTTTTACTAATGACTTTAAATCCTCAACTAAAGCTGCTGCTTCTTCTATTGTATTGTGCATTTTCCAGTTTCCTGCTATTATTGGTTTTCTCATAATTACACCTCTATTTATTATTTATCATTTAGTGCTGCAATTCCCGGCAGCTCCTTGCCTTCTAAGAACTCAAGTGAAGCTCCGCCGCCGGTTGATATATGTGTCATTTTATCTCCATATCCCAACTGATTAACAGCTGCTGCACTGTCTCCTCCGCCTATTACCGTTGTTGCATCAGCATCAGCTAAGGCTTTAGCTACTGCTTCTGTTCCCACCGCAAAGTTTTTAAATTCAAATACTCCCATAGGTCCGTTCCAAACTACTGTCTTAGCATCTTTTACTGCATCAGTATATAATTTAATGGTTTTAGGTCCAATATCTAATCCCATATATCCATCTTCAATGTTCTGGTCTTCTGTTACAACAACCAATGCATCCTCTGCAAATTTATCTGCGCATTTAAAATCAAGAGGAAGAAGCAGTTTAACTTTTCTTTCTTCTGCTTTTTTGATCATTTCAAGGGCATATTGCATTTTATCTTCTTCAAGAAGTGAAGTTCCTATCTTATAACCCTGGGCTTTTAAGAATGTGTATGCCATTCCTCCGCCTATGATAAGAGTATCTACCTTTTCAAGAAGATTACTTATTACATTTATCTTATCTGAAACCTTTGCTCCTCCAAGGATTGCTACAAAAGGCCTTACCGGGTTTTCTACTGCATTTCCCAGAAATTTTAATTCCTTCTGGATTAAATATCCACAGACAGCAGTATCAACAAATTTTGTTACGCCAACCGTAGAGCAGTGTGCTCTGTGAGCTGATCCAAATGCATCATTAACATAAATGTCGCAAAGTGATGCTAATTCCTTTGAGAAAGACTCTTCATTCTTTCCTTCTTCTTTTCTATATCTGGTGTTTTGAAGAAGTACTATGTCTCCCTCTTTCATTTTTGAAACAGCGGCTTTTGCGTTAACTCCAACAACCTCATCATCTGCTGCAAATACTACGTCGAAGCCCAAAAGCTGTGAAAGTCTCTTTGCAACGGGCAGCAATGTAAGTTTTGGATCTGGTCCCTTAGCCTTTCCAAGATGAGAGCATAATATAACCTTAGCTCCCTTTTTTACTAAATAGTTTATTGTGGGCATAGCTCCCTTTAATCGGTTTTCATCTGTGATAACTCCATCTTTCAGAGGAACATTAAAATCACATCTGACTAATACCTTTTTCCCTGAAACATCAACATCTTCTATGGTCTTTTTATTATAATTCATTTTTTCACCCCTTATATTTTAGAAGGTCTGGGTTTATAGCCCAAACTACAAAACCAGACCTATTATACTACTTTGCGTCTACTTCAGCCATATGAATAACTAAATCAACTAATTTATTTGAATAACCCCATTCATTATCATACCAAGCTACTAATTTTACGAAATTATCATTTAATGATATTCCGGCTTCTGCATCAAATATTGAAGTTCTTGGATCATGAAGAAAATCTGATGAAACAACAGCATCTTCTGTGTATCCTAAAATTCCCTTTAATTCATTTTCTGAAGCTTTCTTAACTGCTGCCTTTATTTCGTCATAAGCAGCTCCTTTTTCAAGTCTGCAGGTTAAATCAACAACAGATACATCTATTGTTGGAACTCTGAAGGACATACCTGTTAATTTTCCGTTTAATTCAGGAATAACCTTACCAACTGCTTTAGCAGCTCCTGTTGATGATGGAATTATGTTGGCAGATGCAGCTCTTCCGCCTCTCCAGTCCTTATTAGATGGAGCATCGACTGTTTTTTGAGTATTTGTAGTTGAGTGAACAGTTGTCATTAAGCCTTCAACAATACCAAAATTATCATTTATAACCTTAGCTAAAGGAGCTAAGCAGTTTGTAGTACAGGAAGCGTTTGAAACTACCTTCATATCCTTTGTGTATTTCTCAGAGTTAACTCCCATAACAAACATTGGTGCATCCTTTGATGGAGCTGATATAGCAACCTTTTTAGCACCACCTTTAAAGTGAAGAGAAGCCTTTTCAACTGTTGTAAATACTCCGGTACACTCTAAAACATATTCTGCACCGCAGGAAGCCCAGCCGATAACTGCCGGGTCTTTTTCTGCAAATACTTTTATTTTCTTTCCATCAACTATAAGATATCCATTTTCTACGTCAGCTTCAACTTTTCCGGCAAATTTACCCTGCATTGTATCATACTTCAGCATATATGCCATATAGTCTGGTGTTACAAAAGGATCATTGATTCCTTTAACATCAACCTGAGAATTTTCAAGAGCAGCCCTAAAAGCTAAACGTCCTATTCTTCCAAAACCATTAATACCTACTTTTACCATTTTTATTCCTCCTAGAAAATAATTTATAGAATACTGATAAGCTCCCTGGCGGCAGCTTCGTCAGTAATTAAAACAATACCTGAATTGAACTTTAAAACAGATGCAATTGCTCTTGCCTTGCTGTTTCCAGCAGAGACAGCAATCCTATGTGCAACGTTTCTTATTTGATTAATTTTTATACCTACAGTGGTAGATGAATAAACTATATTACCTCTATCATCAAAATAATATCCAAAGGCTTCACCAAAGGCTCCAGCCTCTTTTATCTTTATTATTTTATCCTGAGTCAGGCCGCGCCTTTCTGCCATTTCTTCTGCTTTTCCTATGCCAAACATGAGAATATCAAGCTTATCATAGTTTTCAGTAACACTCCTTATTCTCTTTTCCTTCATCATAATATTAAGTGTTTCATTGCTTATATTATCATCAAGATGAAGGAGACTATAGGTTGCTCCCAGCTTTTCAGCAAGTATAGCAGTTAAAGTATTAGCCTGAATATTTACATTCTTGCCTATACCACCTCTTGCAGGAAGTACAATAACATTTTTATGAGATAGCGTTATTGGAGTATTATCAACCACCTTTTTAATAGTTGTTCCTCCGGTAATAGCTATCTTGCAGTCATCTTTCAGTATTTCTTTTAAATACTGGCCTGCTGCTAAGCCAAGCTGTTCCTTAACCCGGCTGTTTTTTTCTGAGTCACCTGGGACTATTATAACTTTTTCTAAGTTCAGCTTCTGTTTAAGTTCACATTCTAATCTGCTTAGGCCTCTGATATTATGTATTATATCTTCTGCTTTTTTAACAACTTCTATTCCTTCTTCTGTAAGAATCATTCCGCTGGATTCAATTTTAACCAGCCTGCGTTCTTTTAGTCTATCTACTTCTTTTCTGATTATTCTCTCCCCTATGTTAAGGTTAAGAGAAAGTACTCTTCTTCCAATTGGTCCATTTGTGAAAATATTGCTTAAAATATCATATCTAAGTTCTAATAAATCTAACATCTCAGGAACTAAGAGCCTTTGTGCCTCTATTAGATTGTTCAGGAAAATCACCCCTTGGTCGATATTTGTCCCAGTTACCAATTTAATGTCCCAGTTATATTATAAAACAAATTAACAAATTTTTAAATAGAAAGTTTGTTAATTTTTAGATTTTTTAAAATCTTTTTCTTTTACCTGAGGTTTTTATATCCATCTCTTCTCTGTATTTTGCAACTGTTCTTCTGGAGACTATAAATCCCTCATTTTTTAATATTTCACTTATCTTTTCATCAGATAAAGGTGAAGATTTATCTTCTTTGTCTATAATAACCCTTATCCTGTCTTTAATATTTTTAGAAGATACATCCCCTTCAGATGAACTAAGCCTTGATGTGAACAAATCTTTAATCCTAACAGTGCCTCTCTCTGTTAATATATATTTTTCCTTAATAGCCCTGCTTATTGTTGATTCGTGAAGCTTTAAACTTTCTGCTATATCCTTTAGCGTCATAGGTTTAAGTTCACTGCTTCCTATTAAGAAATATCCTTTTTGAATCTTTAAAATCTCTTCTAATATTCTGTATATAGTTTTTTTCCTGCTTTCAATGCTCTTAACCAGAAATAAAGCCCTGTCTATCTTTTCTTTTATGTATTCTTTTGCTTTTTCATCCTGTCCATGAGAATAAATATCCTTGTATTCATTACTTACTGATATTCTTGGAATTATACTGTCATTCATTATAATATAAAATTCATCACCTATTTTTTTAATTGTGGCATCAGGAACAATATATTTTACATCATCACCGGTAAAATAACCTCTTGACGGCTTAGGCTCAAGTTTTTTAATTATATCACCATAGTGCTGCACTGTCTTTATATCTATATTAAGTTCACTGGCCAGGGATGAAATTTTATTATCTGCAATATACTGAAGGTAATTCTTCACAATTATATAAAGATTTTCATCTTCATATTCTTTTCTGTTAAGCTGAAGCTCTAAGCATTCGGTTATATTTCTTGCTCCAATTCCGGCAGGCTCCAATGTTTGTACTAAATCTAAAGCCTTATCTATGTTTTCCAGTGGTATATTAATTTCTTTGCTTATTTCCTCAGTTGAGATAGATAAATACCCCCTGCTGTCTATATTTTCTATAATGTATTCACAAATTATTCTTTCTTCATCTTTAATATTTAATTCATTTATCTGTTCATATAGGTATTCCTTAAGTGTTTTTTTACTGGAAATAAAATTAAAAGGAGATACATCATCCTTCTCCTCATAACTTTCCCCATAACTTTCTTTTGGGGAGGTGAAATAATCATATACCTCTTTATTATATGTATCATTATAAGATATATCCAGAGTAGGGTTTTCAGATATTTCCTTTTCGATATATTTGGACAGTTCTAAACTATTCATTTGCAGAAGCTGAATTGAAAGCTGCATTTTTTGAGTTAATAAAAGCTTTTGAGATTGTTCTAATCTTAAACCTAAATCCATAATATCACCCGTAATGATTATAACATAAATCAGTAATTTTTTCCTCAAATAATATAGACTGCATAATCAATGACTGCCAGATTAAAAAAATAAGTATCCGCCAGCTGGCGGATACTTATTTTTTAATAAATTATATTACTTTCTATTTGCTTTTATCAAATGGTATACCTTCTGCCTTTGGAGCTCTTGACTTCTTAGAAGTAAATATAAGGGCAATCATAGTTGCAACATAAGGCAGCATTTTATAATAGGTCTGGTTTATATTCAAAGAATTTAGTGATGGAATTAGTGCAACAGAATAAGCAAGTGTTCTAAGGAATGCAAAAAACAGTGAAGCAAAAAGTATATTTAAAGGCTTCCATTGTCCAAATATCATTACTGCCAGTGCCAGGAAACCAAAACCTGCAACACCTGTATGCCCGTTTACATTACCGTTCATAACTCCAACTGAATAGAAAAATCCACCAATTCCGCCTAAAAAACCTGAAATACCTACGCCAAAATATCTCATAAGATATACATTTATACCTAGAGAATCAGCTGCTTGAGGATGCTCACCACACGCTCTCAGCCTAAGGCCAAACTTAGTCATGTAAAAAATTATAGTTGCTATAATAAGAAGTAAAAAGCCAATATATACTGTAAGATAAGTTTTTTGAAAGAATAATTCCCCAAGTACAGGAATTTTGCTAAGTCCCGGTACCTTCTGAATATAAAATTTCATATCTGTTGTAACACCATCGCTGTTAAATTTCATTTTTGAAAAAAGTAATATTGCAGCCGGAATAAGCATGTTAAGTGCTGTACCTGTAATTGTCTGGTCTGCCTTCATATTTACAGCCGCAAAGGCTAGAAGCATGGAATACATTATTCCTGCAACAGCTGCTATGCACATACTTATAATTAATACAATCTGCGGATTTATCTTTGAATTTTCCAAAAACAAAATAGAAAGGCAGCCAAAAAATGCACCAAACAGCATAACACCTTCCAGGGCAAGATTAATAACACCGCTTCGTTCTGTGAACATACCACCTAACGCTACTAATAATAAAGGAATTGCAATAGGTAGCGTATTTTGAATTAAATAGTAAAATGTATCCATGGTTTACGCCTCCTTATTTAATGTAACGACTGGGTCTTCATTTGCATTGCTTTCAGGCTTTTTATTCTTACGATGCTTTTTGAAATATTTAGCGACAGTTGTTTGCATAAGCATTGCAAAAGCAGAGAAATAAATAATAACGGCAATTACCACATCAATTATCTCAGGCTTATATCCAAATAGTGCAGCAAGTGTACCGCCTCTTTGTATATGAGAAATGAATAAGGATGCGAAGATTATTCCTATAGGACTTGCATTGCCAAGGAGAGCAACTGCAATTCCGTTAAAACCATTTGCGGCGATAACACTTACCGGTTCATAGGTCATGCTGCTTCCAGGTATAATAGAAGGTGCTAGTATGGCAAAAGCACCGCCAAGCCCGGCTGCTCCGCCAGCGATTACCATGGTTATTATTATATTTCTCTTACTATTCATTCCCGCATAATGACTTGCGTGTTTATTAAAGCCGGTTGCCCTGAGCTCATATCCAAAGGTTGTTTTATTTAAAACTATGTATAAGCATATTGCTATAGCTATAGCTATAAAAATAGAGACATTTACATTTGAATTAGCAACACCCAGGGATGGTATCTGAGCTGAGCCAGGCAGATAAGATGTCCTGGTTTTTGAAGGAACATACATTACTGAATTTCCCTGAATCCACATATCAACAAGATACATTCCAATATAATTAGTCATAATTGAGGTGATAACCTCATTTACATTCATATAGGCTTTTAAAAATCCGGGTATAAACCCCCAGAGCATACCTCCCATCATACCGGCGATAATACATGCTACCCAATGTAAGGAACCTGGTAATTTCCACATGAAGCCTACATACAAAGCAAAGAACATGCCCATTGTATATTGTCCTGAAGCTCCAATGTCAAATAATCCCATTTTAAATGCAAAGCCTACTGCAAGACCTGTCATTAAAATAGGTGTTGCAAAGTAGAACACGTCTCCAAGCCTGGAAAATCCGCCTACTAAAACCATGTTAAATCCATCAAGGGAGTTTTCCGGGCTGGCAACTACCATAATTATATATCCGAAAATAAGACCTAAAATAATAGCTAACAGCGCAGCGGTAAATGCAGAAATAGCCTTGCTTTTTAATAATTTTTGGGGAGAAAATATATTATGCATGTTCATTCTCCTTTCCAACATTACGTTTTGCACCTGACATGTAGAGACCCAGTTCCTGAACTGTTATTTTCTTAGGATCCAGTTCTCCAACAATTTCACCCTCATACATAACCAGAATACGGTCACTTACATCCATAACTTCATCAAGCTCTAATGATACAAGTAAAACTGCTTTACCCTTATTACGGGTTGCAACCAGCTGCTTATGAATATATTCAATAGCTCCAACATCAAGACCACGGGTAGGCTGAACAGCCACCACCAGCTTATGCTCTTTATCTAATTCCCTTGCCAAAATTGCCTTTTGCTGATTTCCTCCTGACATATTACGTGCAATTGTAAGTGGACCTTGTCCACTTCTTATGTCATACTGCTTGCTTAATTTTTCCGCATACGAACGAATTTCATTTCTTTTAATAAAGCCTTTATTTTCAAATTCGCTCTGCCAATAACGCTGCAGAACCAGGTTATCCTCTAAGGAATAATCCATAACCAGTCCATGCTTTTGACGATCTTCAGGAATATGGCTCATGCCTGATTTTGATCGGGTACGGACAGATGCTTTTGAAATATCTTTTCCGCAAAGCGTAATTTCACCTTTACTTTGTTTTTCAAGACCTGTAATTGCAAAGACCAGTTCAGTTTGTCCATTTCCATCAATACCTGCTATGCAGACAATTTCACCGGCTCTTACGTCAAAAGAAACGTCTTTAACAGCATCTTTTTTGCTTGTATTTGATGGTACAGTTACACCTTTTAAGGATAATACAACGTCACCTGGAGTATTATCTTTTTTATCTACTGTAAGATTAACATCTCTTCCAACCATCATTTTTGACAGCTCTTCCTTGTTGGTATCCTTTATTTCAACTTCGCCGATAAACTTACCTTTTCGAAGTACAGTACAGCGATCGGCGACAGCCATAATCTCATTTAGTTTATGGGTAATAAACAGAATAGATTTTCCCTCTTTTGCAAACCCCCGCATTATTTCCATAAGTTCATCAATTTCCTGAGGAGTTAATACTGCAGTTGGTTCATCGAAAATCAGGATATCATTATCCCTATATAACATCTTAAGAATCTCAACTCTCTGCTGCATTCCAACAGATATTTTTTCAATTAGAGCATCCGGATCTACCTGCAGTCCGTATTGCTTGCTTAGAGCCAGTACTTTTTCCTTAGCTTTCTTTCTTTCTAGAAAGCCCAATTTATTAGGCTCTACGCCAAGAATAATATTTTCTAAAACAGTAAAATTTTCAACTAATTTGAAATGCTGATGTACCATTCCAATACCCAAATCATTGGCATCTTTTGGGTCGTTGATTTTTACTGTTTTGCCATCTTTTCTTATTTCTCCCTTTTCAGGCTTATAGAGACCGAATAGTACGCTCATCAGAGTGGATTTTCCCGCACCGTTTTCTCCAAGCAGAGCATGGATTTCACCTTTTTTTAATCGGAGGGTTATATCATTATTTGCTATAATGCCGGGAAATTCCTTTGTTATATGAAGCATTTCAATAATATAGTTTTCCATGTTTACCTCCCTGATACCATTAATATTGTAATAAGGGGAAAAGCTAAAAATCTTTCCCCCTTTTAGATCTACTGATATAAGGTTTAATTACTAAAATTTATTACTATCTTGTTGTAACAGCAACCTTTGCAAGTTTAAGGTTTTTAGTTAATTCAGCCTTTGTTGCAATTCCCTTTGCATCTTTTACTTTGAATTCACGTATAAGTTTAACTGAACCGCTCTTAAGAGTTGCAAATAATTTGTCATAATCAGCTTTCTTAAATGTCTTAAATCTGTCAAATGCATCTCCGCCGTTTTTGCCTATAACAGTTGTAGGAAGTCCTACACCATCATTTGATGCACCAAAGTATGTGGTTTTTCCTGCATAAGTTGTCCAGCTGTTGTTTTTATAAATGCCCTCTAAAACTTGAATAACTGATGCTCCAAGTCCCTTCATTGCTGAAGTTATAACTGTATCACTGTCATATCTCTGGTCAACGTCAACACCGATTACTTTTTTACCTGATTCATTTGCTGCAGCCATTACGCTCTTACCAACAGAACCTCCGCATGCAAATATAACTTCTGTTCCTTCCTGGTACATTGTCTTTGCTGTAGCCTTGTTTGTATCATTTTCTTCAAAGTTTCCTGTGTAGTGGTAAGTAACAGCAACTGTTCCATCTGCAAGTTTAAGTTCTTTTGCAGCTGTTTCAGCTCCCTGCAGGAAACCATAACCATAAGCCTGAACTGCAGGAACTGCCATTCCGCCCATGAAACCTAATTTCTTGTAGCCATCTTTAACAGCAGCGAAACCAGCTAAGTAACCGGACTGTTCTTCTTCATACATAACACTTGCAACATTTGCTTCTGTTTTATATGTTTTATAATCAGCTGTATGAGGTTTCCCATCTAGAAGGATGAATTTTACATTAGGATACTGTGTCTGAGCTGCGTAAACCGGAACTTCAAAAAGATATCCTGGTGTAACTACAACTTTAGCTCCGCCTTCTATAGCCAGTTTGATTTGTGCAAGATAACCTGCATCAGAAGCTTCTTCTGGTTTATAGTACTTGGATGTAATATTATTAGCTTCTGCAAATTTCTTTACACCTTCCCATGCTCCCTGGTTAAATGACTTATCATCGATATTTCCTTTATCTGTGATAAGTGCTATTTCATAGCCTGATTTGGTAGTGTCCTTTTTATCAGGAGTTTTTGTTCCGCAGCCTGCAAGCATAGCAACAGAAAGTGAAACTGTTAATAAAATTCCTAAGATTTTTTTCATGTTTTTTCCCCCTATATTTAAAATTTAATTTATAGACGACTAAATTATACCATACTTAAAATTGTTTTGAAAGTTCTATGTCAAATTAAATTTGTATGAAATTTAAACATCATAATATTATATTCTTTGAATATAGTAAATCCAAATTCATTTACTATTACATCATTTTTTAAAAAGTTAAGCATCATCAGAAAACCACATATCCAGCTTTGCTTTTCAATAATCCTATAAGCTAACTGTTAAGGAGCAGCTGCCGTCTTAAAAGTCTTTGCTTCATTGAGTGTTTCCGGTACAACTATATTTCCTTCTAATATTGCCTGTTTGTATTTATCTGCTAAATCATATATTCCTGCCGGAGCTTTGGCATTTTTTGTAGGAGCTATGCCAACACCTTCTTCTCTCAGTCCAAATGTTACTACTGTGCCTCCTTTAAGATCTCCATCTATTAAGCTCTTAGTTACCTGATATAGAGCTGTATCTGCTATCTTCACAGAAGATGATAATATAGCACTTGCATCTTTTGGTACTGTCAGCGCCTGATCCTGGTCAGCACCTATTGCCCAAACATCTTTTTTTCCGTCTCTAAGCTCCTTAGCAGCATCTAATACTCCAAGACCACAGGATCCTGAAGCATGGTATATAACATCACACCCGGAATTATATAATGCTTTAGCTGCTGCTTTTCCAGCACCTGTATCATCAAATTTGCCAGTATATAGTGTATTCTTTCTGTTTACAAGGTCAGCTGCAGCTATTGGATTTACTGACATTACACCAGCTATAAATCCAGCTTCATAGCTTTGAATATAAGGAATATCCTCTCCGCCTATGAAACCTACTTTATTTGTCTTAGTAGCTTTTCCTGCAAGTACTCCAACAAGGAATGAACCCTCATTAGCTTTAAAGGTTACTGATACTACATTTGGAAGATCAATAACATAATCTAATATAGCAAATTTTTTATTTGGATTAGCTTTAGCTGCATCTGTAACAGACTGCTGCATTAAGTATCCAATACCAAATGTCAAATCACACTTTCCTGCAAGTGTATTCAGGTTCTTAGTATAAGAATTTTGATCCTTCGATTCAAGAATTACCGGTTCTATAGTATATTCTTTCTGAATTTTTTTAAGACCTGATACAGCTGCACTGCTGAAGGATTTATTCCCTTTTAAGACAGCATCCGTTGCAAGACCAACCTTAACTTCTGCTTTCTTTCTTGTGTCTGTTGCTGCTGGTTTTGTGTTTGTTATTGTTTTTGTGTCTGTTGTTTTTTTGCCGCAGCCAACAAATAATATAGCGAATATGGAAAATGCTGCTGCAATTGAAATTAATCTCTTCTTATTTATGTAATCTCCCCTCCTATTTAATAAATATTATTTTAAGCATTTATATATTCTACATTCAGCTGGAAAATCCTCTTTTTTTATTATTTTATATTTTAAATTCAGTATCTTTTAATATTTTATCTGCTGCTTTTCCATCATCTTCATTGACTAAAATTACAGGTCCCGTGCATCCCATGCCGCTTTCAGCATATATATTTTCCTTCCAAAGAGAATTAACTGCATTGTCCAGCTCCATTATATCAATTCCTGCTATACTGTAGGTTACAACCTTTTTTCCCGGCTTATTTATTATTTCTTCTTTGATTTCTCTTTTTTCCAACAGCTTACTAAGTCCGGCATCTTCTGCTTTTTTAAACTCAGATTTTGCTATTTCTAAAATATTATTTTCAGCACATTTGGCACAGTATGACAATGCCTCAGCTATAAGGGGAGCTCCCGATGCCCTGGATATAATATTAATCAGCTTATCATAGTCTTTTGAAATTCCCGGTCCATATCCTGCTCCCAGTATTTCATAGCTTCCTCCGCTTACAAAGGATGAAAATATTTTAACTAAAAGGTTTCCTGTAAGAGAATCACAAACCATAACACTGCAGGAACCGGTCATAAGGTCATTTCCTCTCATAACTGCTCCGCCATCCTGCCTTGCTGATGCTCCAAAGGATATTGGATACCCGTTTTGATTTAATTTTTTTAAAATTATCTCAGCTGATCTGGCTCCTTCAATATTTAGTATCCCAAGGGTTGGGTTTTCTATTCCCTGAGACTTTGCAGCAGCTATTCCTGATATTGCATTTAAGACCATGGCATGAACCCTGTCTGTGTCACTTGTCCCAGTGGTTGTAGAGAGGATAAGCTCTTTCCCTGATGATGGGCATATAATTTTGCCAGCTGTAGATACTCCTATAGGAAAATCAAAATGCATGGTAACGCAGCCTTGAATTTCTTTTTTTTCAAGCAGTTCCAGCATTACCTTATGACACTCTTCTAAAGATTCTGCTCCGAAACATTTAAACCCATCTAATTTTTCTATTCCTATCAGAATTATTTCAAAATTACTATATTTCTGTTTTGCAAGCTTTGCGGCTTTCAGCAGCTCAATTTCTCCATGCTCAGAACCTTTTGTAGTAAGTCCTATCTTGACTCTTTCTTTAAAAGATCCGGTTTTTATTCCTTCAGCTATTTCCAAGAATACCTGTCCTACCAATTTTTCTCTATCTAATGTCAAAATAACACCTCCTACTTCATAAGCATTTTTGCAAATTCTTCCATCTTGTTTGCTATCATAATTTTTATTTCATCCACGCTTATATCACTATTTTCTTTTTCACCAGTATTTTTTTCAACTACTATGGAAACGCCGTCAAACTGATTCGTCATTCTTCCAAGGAATAAACTTCCTTTTCCTATTACCATAAAATTATTCATAGATCCATCCATGATTTTTTTAATTCCGTGGCCTATTATAGGAACTCCGCTGGGGATATGTCCCTGAGTTGGAGCAAATCCCGGATAACCATGAGATAAAACAAAATTCAAAAGCTCTTTTTTGTCCAGCTGCCCTGCTTTTACTGCTAAGGCACCTATCATTTTGTAATTTTGGGTTGGAACATCTCCTGCCCCTGCTGACTCTGTAATATCAGGAGTCTGCATTTCCGGTGCATATTTATCAATATCAGTTATCTTAAGCCCTGCTTTTGTAAGAGGGTTTAAAACTAAGGCACTTATAACATTTTGTGGTGAGGCTCCATCACCTACAGTATGTCTTCCTATTATGTCTGTTCTAAGAACTGGTGATACTCCATCATTTTTTGATACCAGTACTGCAAACCCTCCCAGACAGTCCTCTAAAGCAGGAATACCTTTCCTTACATGATCTTTTCCGTTCATGCCAAGCTTAGCAGTAGCACCTCCGCCAAATATAACTACATTTTCATATATTCCAGCCTTGACGTAGGCAGCTGCAGTTATGAGAGCATGCGTAGGTCCGGCGCAAAAGCCTCTCATATCAATTCCTGTAGCATTATTAAATCCTGCAATTTCAGCACAGGCCTTGGCAATATTTCCTCCGCCTCTTTGGTTCATGTCACCTATTGCCTCTTCTGAGCACTCTATTATATATTCTACAGAACCCGGGTTTATATTATTCTTATATACCAGGTTTAATAGTGCCAGAACTCCTGAAGCTTTTACTGAAAGATTTTCCAGCATTATATGAGCTGATAAATTTTGATCCTTTTCATGGGCTCTTTTTACACAGCCTGCTAAGTTTTCTTTTATATAAAGTCCTTCTGCTATGCCATTTTTAACTAAATTTTCAATTTCATCAGCAGAAACTCCATTTCCTATCTTATCTAATTTATATTTAAAAATTGGGTGCTCTTTTAGCTTTTCTTTTATATTAGCTGTAAAATTGTCCTCAAGTACTACCAGGTCAAACACATCAGACAATTTAAGAAGTGCATAGAATTCGTCTTCCGGCATAATCTCTCCGAATTTTCCATATCTGTCACAGCCATTTAAATTATTCTGGTACCAGGGCCTTTTTATCTCCCTTAAATCATCCGGTGTAATATTCCCTATATAAGTCTGATTTGGGGGATAATTAACTACTTCCCGAAAGCTTCTTAAGCTGTTTTTAAGTTTCTTTAAATATTCTGAGTCCGGGTTTGCTTCCCTTTCCATTGTCTGAGTTGTACCATTATTTATTACTATATCCGGAGTATTTACAAGAATATAAGATGCTCCTTTAATAACTGGAAATTCCAATTTACTTCCTCCTTTATATAAAGCAGCATACAAGTATGCTGCTTTATTAGAAAATTGTTATTCTTTTACTTTTATATGCAATTTCCTTTATTCAAATACCTTTTGTCCTTCTACATCAGTTTCCAAAGCAATAAGTGCCTTTTCAACCAGAGCATATCTTAGCTTAAATTCCTCCTCATGACTTAGTGCAGGATTTCCAAGAGGATGAGGAATGGCAACTGTGGGAACTATTCTGTTAGCTCCTACAGTAAGAGATATAGGAGTTACTGTGCACATATGAACTACAGGAAGTCCTGCTCTTTCTATTTCCTTAACTAACGTTGCCCCGCAACGTGTGCAGGTTCCTCAGGTGGAGGTCAGTATAACTGCATTAACTCCATCCTTTATAAGATCTCCTGCTATTTCAGCTCCAAATTTCTTAGCAGATGCAACTGCTGTACCATTTCCTACTGTTGCATAATAGTAGTTATGAAGAGAACCTATTCTTCCTTCTTTCTCCATCTTTCTTAAAACATCTACAGGAAGTACTCTGTCAGCATCACTATTTGCATAGGTAGGATCGTATCCGCCGTGAGCTGTTTCATAAGTGTCTGCTGTTAAATCCATAACTCCGGTTATATCATATTTACCGTACTTTGAAGCTGAAGAGGACTCTATATGATCCGGATTACCCTTAGGAACTATACCTCCGGATGTAACTAAAGCGATCTTAGCTTTTGATAAATTCTCAACCTTTTTATTTGGTTCTACCTTATCAAATACAGGCATCTTAAATTCAGTTTCGAATTCTTCACCTTTTACTTTTTTAGAAAGAAGCTCTACTGCTCTTTCTGATCCTCTTTTATCTGAGAAATAATTTACTCTTATTCCTCTTTCTATATAACCTTCGTCGAAGGCACTGCCTATTGTTTCATTTTTAACTAATTTGATTGCCAGCTTTGCCATACTTGGAAGAGCCTGCCTCATGCCTGCAGCGCTGTTTTTTGTTTCGATAATATATACCGACTTTTTATACATGTCAGCTCCCGGATTTTCTATATACATACCGGTTAGTGTCTTAATATTAAGTTCTTTAGATACAGCTTCACATATAGCTCCGCAGGCAACACCGTATCTTCCTGCGTTAAAAGCAGGACCTGCTATAAAAATGTCCGGGTTATATTTTTTAACGATATCTAATATTTCTTTTTTAGTTTCTTCTATATTTTCATTAAAATATGAATCTCCGCAGATTATTGTCGCAATTATTTTTGCTTCTCCGCTAAAAAGGCCTTCAAGTCCCAGTCCCGGACCTACCTTACCTTCTCTTACTTCCACTTTATAATCTGCCTTATCTTCTCCTCCAATTCCTCCATAGAACTGGTTTATATAGTGAACGATTTTTATCAAAGGTATCCCCCCTTGCGTTTAGTATTTTGAATACTGATCCCTGGCTGACTTAACCTCTTTAATAATAGCATCAACATCAAGGACCATTTCCATCATGCTGCACTGCTCATCATAAACTGCAGCATCACATTCCTCTTTAACTTCAGGCTCTACCATATGGTAAACTGCAAGACCTAATTCTATTCCTGCTAAGGGTCCTGCAAAGGTAGGGTCCCCGGCTGAAACTGTTTCAGCTGATAATCCTGAAGCCTCAGCCTCTGCGCCTCCAAGAACTACTACGATGTTTTCAGCACCAAATTTTTCTGTTAATTCTTTAACTCTGTTTTGGATCTCCAGATCCATAGCTCCTGCGGCTGTTCAAACAAAGCATTCTGTAGAAGCAAATATAACCTCAGCTCCGGCGGATTTAACACATTCTTCTATAGCTGGTCCTGGTATTCCGTCTCTGTCTCCTATTGCTATAACTTTTTTCCCTTTTAACATAATATCCTTCCTTTCTAATATCCTTTTGCACTTAAATAGTTAAAACCTACCTCTGAGGTAGCTCCTGTAATTACCTGAATCTCGACGTTTATACTGCCATCTTCTCTTAAGCTTCCCATATAGCCTCCTGCAATAAGGTTCGCAACTTCCGGATTTCCAATGACTTTTTTCATAGGCGGAAGCGTGATAACCTGGTTTGCATTTCCGCAGGTAACAACGCAGTCTCCCTTTGGAGTTGAATCTGCCAAAGATTGGGACGAACCATCCCGCCCTGCATATTCATCAGTAATCAGAACTGTTTTAATTCCTTTTGCTGAAATCTTGTTGCAGTTCATTACTAAATCAGCATCCGGGTTTCCAAATCCTTCTTCAGATATTATTACTGCATCTGCTCCTAAAAATTCAACCAGCTTTGCAGTATAGCTTGAGGATCTTTCCTTGTCAGCCAGATATACATTTTCATTTGTAATTACACAGCCTAAGAAATTAAAGTCCTTTCCATCTCTCTTATATAAATCTTCAATTACAGGATGATTCATATGAACATAGGTTGGATTTTTATCACAGGCTGATACACAGTTTCCTGAAACTACAGCTCCGTCAAACATCTCAGTTCCATACAAAAATGTAGGAATAATCTTTTTAGCATCCACTCCATAAACATAGGTATCATGCATAAGTCCCTGGCTTTGAAGCATATAAACATATACTACCTTTGGAAGGTTAGGATACTTTTCTATCTGCTTTAAAAGAGGAAGAGTTTCATAAACCTTTACTTCATCAGGCACAATATCTTTCCCTAATTTCCCTAAAAATGCAGCAACTCTAAACCCGGCAAGTCTCAATGCCTTTTCATGTTCATGCTTTTCAATTCCAGGCTGAACTTCAATGTTTAAGACCATATTGCAAGTCTTTGAAAATGGAGAATATTTAGCTCCAATTCCTGACATATCTATTATTCCTTCCTGAAATCCAACTATGCTTCCGGTGGTCACAACTGCAGCTCCCTTCAGTACATGGGTTCTTCCATCTCCAACGGTATCAGTCTTTGAAATGAAGCCCGGGAATATTCCTCCATTTCCGCTGACCTTGACTCTTGGCTCCACAACGTCCTTTACAGGAATTATTCGCACATTTTCTCCTGGTCTTACGATGTCAATGTCTACCTCTTTTATTTTCTCGTCTTTTCCTATAGCTGTTAAAATATCTTCTTTTTTTACTGATATTATCCCATTTTTAAGTTCAGTTTTTTCACCAAATTGAATATCTTTTATAAAGATATTTCCTATCTCTAAACGCAAATTTCACACCCCCTGATTATAGGCTGTCGTAGGTTTCCTTGATAAAACTTTCTACATCTTCTAAAGAGCTTATTTTATCCGGAGTAATAGTACTGGTTTTTTCTCCGTCCTTATAGATTATCATAGTAGGAAGTCCCAAAACTCTTTGGGCAATAGCAAGCCTCCTGGCTGTGCTGATATTTAGGCTGGCAAATTTGATTTTGCTGCCAAATTTCTCTTCCAAGCCGTGGACTCCCGGCATAAGCTGTTTGCATGTTTCACATTTATCTCCCCAAAAGTCTACAAATACTGGTCTTTCTGATTTTAGAACGATTTCTTCAAAGTTTTCCTTTGTTAACTCTATCATTTTACCCCTCCTTATTCATTTTCTTGTATATAAGCTTCAGCCGCTGTTGCCGCAATGGCACCGTCAGCTGCTGCAGTTATTACCTGTCTTAAATTCTTTTGAGTAACATCTCCTGCTGCGAAAACTCCCGAAACATTTGTCTTCATATCTCTGCCTGTTAATATATATCCTTTGTCATCCATATCTATCTTGCCATTAAATATTTTACTTATAGGCAGATATCCTACAAAAACAAAGCAGCCATCCACTTCTAAAAATGATTCCTCATTAGTCTTAACATTTTGTAAAGTAAGCCCCTCTAATATTTCCTCTCCTTTTGCTTCAAGAACTATTGAATCATATATTACATTTATCTTAGGATTATTTAATATTTTTTCCTGCAGATATTTAACACCTCTGAACTGATCTCGTCTGTGAATTACTGTGACTGAATCTGCAAACTTTGTAAGATATAAAGCTTCTGTGAGAGCTGAATCTCCTCCTCCAACTACTGCTACATTAAGTTCAGTAAAAAAGTCTGCATCACAGGTTGCACAGTAGGATATACCTTTCCCTCTTAATTCAAGTTCATTTTTAAATCCTGCCAGCCTTGGATATGCACCGGTTGCAATTATTACTGTTTTTGCTTCATAGACTGCCTTTTTACATATTACCTTCTTAATTTTTTCATTAAACTCAACATCTAAAACATTATCGTTTATAAAGGATGTTCCAAATCTTTCAGCCTGAGCTCTCATTCTTTCTGTAAGTGAAGATCCGGTACATTCCTCTATGGAACCAGGGTAGTTATCAATTTCTTCTGTGGTTGTTGCCTGTCCTCCATATTTTGCCTTTTCTATTAAAAGAGTGTCCATTTTAGACCTGGAAGCATATAGTCCTGCAGATAATCCTGCCGGTCCTCCCCCGATTATTATTGCATCATAAATATGTGTCATAATTTCCCCTCCTTATTTTATTACATTTGATATTATGTCATAGTCTATATACATAAAATCTTCCCTTAATTTTTCATTCCATTCAGGCCATGTAAAATTATTCAAAAACTTTCTTGTAGTTTCTATGCTTTGTTCAATTATGTTTAAGGAATCAATATCAATTTGATTTTCTTTTATTTTAGAAACTAATATGGTTCTATAAATTGTTTCATTTGGCTTAATACTGCTCAGCAGCGGATGAGTAAGCAGAACATATCCCTTATGAATCAGATCCCTCACTCTAATAAAAGTATCTAAAGTATTTTCTTCTTTATATAGGACTTCCTTATCATTAAGTTTTTCTGATACTAACGGGTTATTGGTAATTATTATAAATTCATCTATCATAATTCCCCCTAAAACAAAATAAAAAAGACAGAAAAAAAGTCCTAAAACTTTTTCTCTGTCTTATAACCTGAGAGATTTACTCCTTCGGTGCACATGCTTTCCAGAGTTTGTCAGCTGCTGATCCTTTTGCCTGAGAGCTTCGCACAGTATTAGGTTATGTGCTTATTCCTTCGGCTACCTTATGGTATCTCTCAACAGCCTCATCCATATATTATATTCTATATTTATTATACTAAAAATTAATAAAAAATGCTATATAAGTTATTAATTTTCTATGAAAAATATTCCTGCTGCACCTTTTTCTGTATGAACTCCAACCACACAGCCTACTTCAGACTCTATTACATTTGCAGTGTATTTTCTCATTTCCTTATTTCATGTATGGGAAGTCCAGCTGCCTTAATGCTTCATATGTCACTATGGAAACTGTATTTGAAAGATTTAGTGACCTGGTAGTAGTTTCTACCATAGGAACTCTTATCAGGTTATCAGGTTCCATTTCTCTTATGCTGTCAGGAAGGCCTTTTGTCTCTTTTCCAAAAACAATAAAATCACCTTTTTTATATGTTATATCAGTATAAAACTTTTTAGCCTTTGTAGTTGAATAATAAAACGAAGAATCTTTATATTTTTCTCTAAGCTCCTGAAAGGATTCATATATAGATATGTCTAAGTACTTCCAATAATCAAGTCCAGCCCTTTTAAGGTATTTATCACTAAGCTGAAATCCCAATGGCTTTATTAAGTGAAGCCTGCTGTTTGTAAGAACACATGTCCTGGCAATGTTGCCAGTGTTTTGTGGGATTTCCGGCTCATGAAGCACAATATTTAAATTCATCCCCATCCCTCCTTAATTTATATTTTATAGGAGAATTAATTATTTTTCAAATTATATATTTTATTTCTGAAAATGGCAGAAATTTTTCTATTTCTCCTCTGAAATATTCCTTCATTTCTTTTATTTTTTCATCTTTATAAACATATTTACCATATCCAAATTGTCCAAATTTATATTTCCTTTCATCTTTCGATACAGGCAGCTTAGTATTTGGAAATATCTCCAGTATAGTTTCCCTGGCTTTTTCTGTAAATCTATGAGATATTATTTCAAGTTCTATTTTTTCTCCCTTATAAGTACTCTGTATTTTTTTAATCAAATCTGTGTAGTCATTTCTGTACCCTTCATAAATAAAAACAGGAGCTATTATAAATCCCAGCTTATATCCTGCCTTTAATATCTTTTCAGATGCTTTAAGTCTTTCTTCCAGGCTTGGAGTAAGATGCTCATATTTTTTAACGATATGGGCCGGGTTTATGCTGAAGCGAATTGTAGTTTTTTTATTTCCAACAGTAAGCAAAGAATCTACGTCAGTATATTTTGTGACAAATCTAAATTCTATATTATCATAATCTTTAAAAGCAATTATT
>JBAXYJ010000012.1:0-24197 GCA_041670885.1 Clostridiaceae bacterium | reverse complement strand
TATTCGACATAAAAGGTAAAAATCCTTTTTGGTAATAAATGTATATTTATTACTTTACTGGGATTTTTTTAATTATCAAATTTATTTTTTAATTCAGCGGAATATGCGATCTATCTTTTGAAACTTTTTTATTTATTTTTTCAATATTAAGTTCATAGCAAAGTATATAGTCAGTAGTAACATTATACAGCCTGGCAAGCTTTTTAATATTTAATTAACCATGGCTGAAAAAATATGAATTTTATTAGAAAATCCTATGGTGTAATATCTCCTAGTTTTTCCGATATATCGTTTTGTGTTATATTGGGATTATCTAAAATTAAAGCTAATATTCTTTTTTCATTTTTCTGGGTAGTTTTCTGGGTAGTTTTCTGGACAGTTTTTCTTTCCCCATAATTTTTATTTATCAATGTAACAATAAAGTATTGTTGATCAGAAAAGAATTGGTGCAAAGCTTCTTTTTCGTATTCCCTTAATATTTTCTTTAACCCGCTGCCTCTGCGCTCCATAAACTTCAATCTATGAAAAACATCTGAAATCAGAGGGTTCCTTCTTAAAGAGGGAACATGCAGAATATCAATTCCTGTATTCTCTTACCATTAAACATTCCCACTGGAGAAGTTATTTCAAGTCTACATATCTATATAATTTCTGTGTATTAAAGCATTTGTTCTGGATTTTGATAAGTTTAACAGCTTAATTGCTTTTGAAATATTTATTTACTTATTTATTTTTAAATATTCCATAATTTTATCTTCATATTTTAAAATCTTTGAGCTTGCGTCCTCATTTGCGTCCTGTTTTGCGTCCTCCTGTCTATAAAAAATATATTTAACAAGCATGCCATTTTCAATAATCTCAGGTCTTTTTAATCCTTTCTCAAGGCATAGTTCTATAATTCTTTGAATGTTGAAACTATTTAATAATTGGGATTTAGAGATTTGTAATAAGGTTTTAAGTGTTCTGGCACAGGAAAACTTTCAATATGTTTATAGTTTTCCATAGTAACCTTGCCATTTTCAATTCTGAAGGTAAATTCATCTGTACCAATGGGATTATGTGCTCCAACAAAAGGTTGCAATTGGGTTACGAAAATATATGTTAATTTATTTTCACCATAAATCAATTTTGCATCAATAACTTTTACATCCTCCAATTGATACGGTAAATCCATTCCATAGTGTTTTTTTAATGGTTCTTTAGTATATTTTGACGTTATATCAGCAATATATGCATGACATACCTGTTCTTTGGACAATGGTGCTACAGACTCTAATTCTTTATTATTTTTTGGAATGATAGAACCAAAATAAGTTATGGGGTACAAAATTAACACTAATACTATAAAAAGTAATTTCTTTCTCAAATTAATCACCTTCGATTTCCATTGTTTTAATTAGTTTCTTTCATAAACAGAAATATAAGCAAGCAATTTTTAGGAGAAAAATAGGATGGTGAGAAACCATCCTTCAATAAGCCAATATATCAACATTATTTTAAAACATAGCCATAATTAAAAATAATCACTCCAAGGATGATTATTTAAAATCAGCGTCACAAATCTCATATTATTTTGATTACATTACCCGTATTATTATATAAAAATCTTTTCCCAAATTCACGTTTAATTTCTTCAACGGCTTTTTCTCCAGTACAATGAGACATTCCTAAAATTTGTATGTCCTTTTCTTTTAAAAAGTTAATTGTATTATTTAGCCTTAGCTGATCAGCCTCTATTAAATGGGTTCCCCCAATGATACCATAGATTGGCATACCTGTCCGTTCTATAATCGTCTCCAAAATATTAACTATTCCTATATGAGAACAACCAACTATAACTATTAATCCTTTAACAGTTTTAACTGCTAATACTATTTCATCGGAAAAATTATCCAATACATAATTTTCATCTTGTTTTATTAGAAATTTTTTGTTTATCAGTTCAAAATCATTACTTCTTTTAAAATTAGAAAATATCATTATATCTTCTGTAATATAAAATATATCTTCTTCAATATATTTTATTGAAATATTATTTTGATTGACAAATTTCTCATCAAAGGAATTACCAATATATCTGTAATTTCCTTCTTCTGTTAATTTATATTTACTATTAAAAAATCCCTTTCCTACAACTAACTTATATGAAGTTTTAACTTTATCCACCAGTTTTCTAAAGCCTCCGCTGTGGTCATAATGACCATGACTTAATATAACATATTTTAAATTGTTTAAATCAACATTTAATTTTTCAGCATTTTCAATGAAATCTCCACTCTGACCGGTATCAAACAAAATTTTAACTTCATCAATTTCTATATAAAGAGACAGTCCATGCTCATTATATAATTTGGAATTAATATTTGGATTGTTTTCTATAAGAGTTGTTATTTTCAAATTCATAATTTCACCTTATTTCATAATATCGTTAACGTTTCTTTCATTAACAAAGACACCTTTAAATTTTTCCAGATTAAATCTTCTGGTAAATAAATCACATTTACATAAGAAGATATAATAAATATTTTTGCCGCATCCGAAAAGAGTCTCAAAATTTCCCTGACCTTTAGATATTATTAAGTCTGCATTATCAATTGTCTCTTTAGACTTTGTATTTATTTTATCTAATTGTGTACCAGGTATATCCGTTCCATTTTCTACCACGTTAACTATATTACAAAGTCCTGCTTCCTCTGCATCTATAATTGTTGCATCATTAAGTACAGGGTATCCTCTTACAATAACGTCTGCAATTATATCCGGGCATATTTCTTTTATTATTTTAATAAATATCTTATCAAAGACTATTTCTCCTGCATTATCAGCAATATATACTATTTGTTTAGCATTTCTTAATTCTTCTTTAAAATTCTCATATACATTAATGTCAATTGCCTGCTTTGGGGCATTTTGTATTAGCACTTTCAATTTATTAATATCTACTTCGTCCATAGCTCCAAAATCGATAAAATTACCAACCATTGCATATTTCAAGGCTGTAAGCAATTTATCATCTGAACTATAAATACAGCTTAAAATTTCTTCTTCCATAGAAATCAGGAGTTTATTATATTCCTTTTTTATTTCATAATAAATATCACCTAAATTTAATTCACTATTTAAAAGTCTCATTATTTGCGTATTTACATAAGGAGAAGTATCCCCTTTCTGAGACTTCGAAATAATTTTAAATACTTTTTTCATAAATTCTAGCTTTTTATCTTCATCTATTTCATATTGACTATATAAACAATCTGATTTTTTTATAGTACAATAAATACATTCTAAATTAATATCCATGTTTAGTCCCCCATTTTTCTATTTCTTCCATGCCTATGTCTGCCGCAAATACAACCATCACAATTTTCTTTGTCATCAAAATCACTGCAAAGCTTATAGTTGCCTCCTTCTATTTTTATCACTTTCCCATTTACCAAGCTATCTGCTATTTTTTTACGGGCATCGTCATATATTCTTTGCACCGTAGAGCGTGCGACTTCCATTGCATCTGCACATTGTTCTTGATTTAATCCTTCTAAATCCATAAGTCTTATAGTTTCATATTCCTCTACTGTCATTATTATCGATTCCCTTACACCTTTCGGCATATCTATAGGACCAAATTTATCAATTTCCGGTAATGTACAAACTCTTCTCCACTTTCTTGGTCTAACCATTAATTACTGCACCTCCTGTCTAAGTTTTCTTATTTCTATAATGTAGTAAATAAGAGGTGGAAATCCACCTCTTATTTACTTGTCATCCTGTAAAGTATTCAATTGATCATTGATTAGATTAAGTCTGTTTTCAAGAATAGCTTTTTGTTCCATAAATAAATCTTTTTGATTTTCAGAACCGCTTAGATTATTAACAGTATTCCTGCCAAATCCTCTTCTACAGCCTAAACCCAATCCAAGACCTAAGTTTCCTATTACACCTGCAAATTTAGCTACATTGCAAAAGCCTATACCTCTTCCTGTCATAGATCCCATTCCTATTGGACCTGTACCATCTCTTCCTGGCATATACTCATCTCCTCATTATTTATGTTTTGGGCATTTGCCCTTTACAATTATAATTATACTCTGTTTTAGGCATATGTCAATAACTATTTATGGTAAAATTATAGAATTTGGATTTTAGAAAAATCAATATTGCCTTTATCATCAACTATTTCCCTGTCAGCATGTACATATTCAATTTTACCCACAAACATTTCGTGGGAGCCTGTAACAATAGAATCCACAACCCTGCATTCTATATTTACAGGGCAGTCTGCCAGCAGAGGTGCATTAACTTTTACCCCTTCTAGAGCCCTGACATTAAGTTTTGAAAATTTATCCTCATCCCTGCCGCTGTGGCTTCCTAAATAATCAAACATTTCTTTTTGTTCTTTAGTAACAAGATTTACCACAAAAACTCCTGTTTCCTTAACTATATTATAAGAATATCTTGAAGGAACAATCCCCACCATAACCATTGGCGGATCATAGCTGCAATTACAGCAATATGCTACAGCTAATGCATTGTTTCTGCCATTTTTATCTCTGCAGGAAACTAATATTTTAGGCACTGGCTGAAGACAGGATTTCATATTCCCTTGAATTTTTTCCACAATAACATCCCTCCGTTATTTATACAATTTATTTTTATAGTATCCATCAGAAAGATATAATGCACCTATAGGATTATGTGCAAGTACCCTATCCTTAACTGCAAAAACAGTTACCGGTGCATCAGAATATTTAATAAATAATGAATCATGACCTACACATAACCCTAAAATAATATTAAGATCTGTTTTTGCATTATTCAAAAATATTGCCTGTCCTATAGGGTTACACATGGCTTCATAAGTTCCCGGTCTTACTTTTTCGCTGTCTTTAATCTTTAGAAATTCTTTAGGTATGCTTCCATTTTTACATACCACAGAATTAACTTCAAAGCCATTATGTTTTAAAACTGAACATAATATTTTAGCCTCATTGCTTAATCCAACACAAAAGGCTACTCCCAGCTTTTTAAAGTTACATTTGTCAGCAAAATCAATTGTCTCTTCAAGTCTGGTTTTTTTGCAATATCCTTCTGCTTCAACCAATGCTGAATTATGTGCCAATTTATAGTTTTCTTCTTTAAGATATAATTCTTTTATTTTTTCCTGTTCTTCTTTTTCATTGCATGGACAATTAACAGGTAATTTTTCTAGTTCTGCTTTTTTACAATAATGTTCACTGCACATAGCACATGTATACATATTTTTCACCTCAAATCTATTAATCAATCATAATTTTTCATTGTTATTTCTTTATCTTTAAATAATTCTGGTGCAATATACTGCATATTCATTTCCTTCCAAAATGACATTTTTTCATGGTCTCTATAATATTTCATAGGAATTGGGTGTGTTCCAACAACAACTGGTATCTTATAGTGAGTCTGAATGAATTCTTTAAATTTTTCAATACTTGGACATGGCGGATATCCAACTATAAATCCTGTAGCTAAATGAATTACCTGTGCTCCGTTTTTAATCATTTCTTCCGGAACATATTCTAAGTTACCACCTGGACATCCACCACAATATGAATATCCAACTATTTCAACTTGTTCTTCTGCAGTATATATTGAAAAACCGCCTACACGTTCCTTTAAAGCTCTAAAGCATTTCCCTCCGCCACAGTTCTGATAACGTCCACAAATAATGATTCCTATTTTTTTCATCCTGATTACCCCCATCAGTTTATAAGCATTTGCCATTTCCATATTACTCCTGTCCATAGTTATTGTCAAATGCCAATTATAAATCTTTCGAAAATACATTATAAACGAATATTATTACTAAAATAAAAGCACAAAAACAGGTTTGCTTTTAAGCGTCGCCTCCTTTCGTGCTTTTATTAGGATTTTAAGGATTATTGAACATTATACATTCCTTTACTCTCCATATATTTAAATATAGCTTCTCCGTGTTTTTGTTCTTCCTTTTGTATATGATTTAATACACCGCGGACAGTTCATTAAATACCTTTGAAGCTCTATAAAAGCTATTAGCTCATCCTTAATAATTATTCATTACAATGTCCTTCATGTTCATGTTCTGTGCAGACACTGCCTGTTGATTTTAATTCACCATTAATATACTTTTGCGCTGCGTCATCACTAAATCCTTCTGCACCAACAACTACCTCAATACCATTTTCATTAAATAGCTTCTGAGCTGTTTCACCCATACCACCTGCAATAATAACATTTACATCTAATTCCTTTAGAAATACCGGAAGATAACCAGGTTTATGTCCTGGATTCGGAGTAAAGCTCTTATTTAGTGATTTACCTTCCTCCACACCATAAATTGTGAAACCTTCACAATACCCAAAATGTCCGCTTACATTCTTTCCTTCACTTGCAACTGCTATTTTCATACAAATTCCTCCTATAATTTTATTTAAATTTTTATTTTATACTTTCTTTTAAAATATCATAGGTATATTCTATTATTTCACTACAGGATACACCTTTTTTCTTTAACTCTAAACATTCAAATGTACCATATTTTTCTTTTATTTTAGTCATTATTTCTTTTGTATACTTTCTTGATTCGTTCTTATTGCTTGCTTCTTCTCTTCCTTTTAATGCTCCTAATGCTATAAGTGATCCTGTAACTGCTCCACAAGTACTTCCAATAGTCATACCTGTACCGAAAGGGCTGGCAATTTGAACTGGAATATTTAATCCTTTTTCTTCATTAAATGCTTTTATAATTGATTCTGCACAATTATATCCTTGCTTATGATATTCTAATACTTTTGCCATATGTACTAACTCCACATCTCCTTTTAATTTAATGCAAATATATCTGCATATTATTCCACATATTTTCAATAGCTTTTTCGGCTATACTGTCTTTGTAAAAAGTTATAGGTTTTAACTCATTTATAGATTTTATAACAGTATCATCATATGGAATTTTTCCAGCTAAAACCAACTCTTTTTCATCAATAAATTTTTCTATTTCTTTTGTTACATCTTCATTTATGTCATATTTATTTATACAAACCATGGTGAAAACTCCAAAGTGTTCACATAAGGCTGCTACCCTCATTAAATCTTCAAGGCCTGATTTTGAAGGTTCTGTAACAACTAATACTGCATCACTTCCTGTTATTGATGATATAACAGCACATCCAATTCCTGGTGAACCATCTACAATTGTTAACTTCTCATTATCACTAAACCTTCTGCCATTTTTTCTTAAATAAGTTATCAGCTTTCCAGAGCCATCACTGCCAATTTCCATTTCTGCCCTTGAAATTATCCCCTTATCCAGTTTAGTAATAAATGTGTCTGCTGTTTTTTCATCTTTAAATTTTATTGCATTATATGGACATACTAGCGTACAAGCACCACAGCCTTCGCAGGCAAACGAATTTACAGTATAGTTTTCTATGCCTTTAAATTTACATACTTCTTCGCATTTTCCACATTTTTTGCAAAGAGATTCATCAATAACAGCTTTTTTACCCCCTATAAATTCACCCTTTTCAATATCTTTACCCTTATAGAATAAATAAAGATTTGGTGCATCTACATCACAGTCTATTCTTAATACGTCCTTTGCAAGTTCAGATAATGCTGCTACTATGGTAGTTTTTCCTGTGCCGCCTTTTCCGCTTAAAACTACTAATTCCAAGACAGCACCTCCTTTACTTTCTTTGAAAGCTTATCAAATACTATTTTGTGCTGTAAGTCATCATATAGTACTTCTCCCTTAGAATAAAGCACTGCTGTTCCTTTGCTATAAGCAATGGTATCTATTAATGCAATTTTTTCTTCTATGCAATATTTTTTCACTATATTATCTTTTCCATCATCTTTATTTATAATTATACCAAAAGGTATATTATACATTTTTACAAGTTCTACAGCCATTTTTAAATCATGAAGTCCAAACTCAGATGGCTCTGTAACAAGTATTGCACTATCTGCATATCTTAAAGCATTTACTACATTACAAGAAGTTCCAGGTGGGCAATCAATTAAATTAATCCCCTCTGATAAATCTTTAAGCAGTTCTCTTATAACCGGCACTGCCATAGGTTCACTTATATTTAAAATACCTCTGCTGCAATTTATATCTCTTGCTGTACCTTTTTCTATTTTTCCTATTTCTCTTTTATCATAAGTTATAGCATTATATTTACATACAATTTTACAAGCAGTGCAGCCATGACATAACTTTTGAAAAAGTATAATATCATCCTTCACTTTTGCTAAGGCATTAAACTGACATGCATTTACACAATCTCCACAGCTGGTACATTTATTGTCATCTATAACAGGATACTCTATCATAACCTTTTCTTCTGTATCTACTTTTGGTTTTAAAAACAAGAAACCATTTGGTTCTTCCACATCACAATCTATATAATTTGCCTTTAGTGCTAATGCCAGATTAGTAGATACTGTAGTTTTTCCTGTTCCTCCTTTTCCACTAAGTACTGCTATATTCACTATATACTCATCTCCAATCAAGTGGCTTTCTTAATGGCCACTTGGACCTGATATTTTTATTTCCTCCAGCTCTCCGTTATTATATTTTTGGAGTACGTCTCTTATAGCAAGGCTCCCACATTTATAGGGTTTAATTTCTGCTTTTTCAATAAGTTCAAAAGCATTAGGTCCAAGATTCCCTGTAATAATTATATCTACTTTCTCATCTATCAGTTGATTAGATGATGCAATGCCTGCTCCCCCACTGGCATTTTGACCTTTATTTTCTAAGATTTTAACTTCTCCGCTTTGGGTATCATGAATTTGAAAATATTCACACCTTCCAAATCTAATATCAAGTAAACTTTCATTACTTTTCCCTGATGCTGAAATTGCTATTTTCATTACTTTTCCTCCAAATCATTTATTATATTTGTTACTATAGGATTAATAATTGATTCAAGACTTTCATTTAAGCTTTCATTTCCATGCTCTGATAAATTGCTTATGCTATTTATCATGGGAAGCTCTCCTAAAAGTTTTAAATTCATTTCTCTTAAAAATTTATCTGTACTTTCCCCATTGAAAAGTTTTATTTTTTTACCACAGTCAGGACAAGTTATGTAACTCATGTTCTCAATAACACCTAAAACATTAATATTCATCTTTCTTGCCATATTTACAGCTTTTGATACTATCATAGAAACAAGTTCCTGTGGTACAGAAACCATTACTATGCCGTTTATTGGAATTGACTGCATTACAGTTAAAGCAACATCACCTGTTCCTGGAGGCATATCAATTACTAAGTAATCAAGGTCTTCCCAAAGAACATCTGTCCAAAACTGCTTAACTACTCCTGAAAGCATTGGCCCTCTCCAAATTACAGGGTCATCTTCCTTATCAGTTAATAAATTTAATGACATAACCTTTATACCATTACCAGTTTCAACAGGAAGCATCATTTGTTCTGTAATACCAGCTCTTTTCCCTTTTAATCCAAGAAGTCTGGGTACACTTGGTCCTGTTATATCTGAATCTAATACTCCTACTTTATATCCAAGCTGCTTTAACTGTTTAGCAATAAGAACAGAAATTGAAGATTTACCTACTCCTCCTTTCCCACTCATAACCCCAATAATTTTTTTCACATTGTTTAGTGGATTGTTTTCGATCATGCAACTTTCCTTATCCTTTGAACACCCATCACTTGATGGACATGTACTGCATTCTGCCATCCAATCATCATCTCCTATTTAAAATCATTATTAGCATTTGCCAATTTCATATTACTCTTAATTAGGGTTATTGTCAAATGCCAATTAAAAAAATACCAAAAATGTGAATTTTCATAACTTTTTAATCTTCTGTATAGATCATTTTATTTAGTGAAATTATTTATTATGGTATTAAAAATTGGTACTGCAGTATTTCCTGCATCTTCATTTTCCCTATCTATATCCTTAACTACAACTATCATAGAATAGGATTTCCCTTCTTTATTAAAAAAGCCTAAAAATATACCATCAGATTTTTCCTGTTTATCTATCCAATATTCGCTTGTTCCAGTTTTACCATAAACTTTAGTTTTGCTGTTGTTTGCCCTTATTCCTGTTCCATTAGTTACTACACTTCTAAGGTCTTCCTTCAGGATTTGTACAGTATTTAGGCTTAATACCTTATTACTTTTTTTCTCCATGTTACATATTATATTTGGCTCTATATAGTATCCATCATTTGCTATTACATTAACAGCTGCCAAAAGTTCTAAAGGCGATACGTGTATGTTCTGGCCTATACTGGTATTTGAAATATCCTCATTATTATCAAAACTGCCCTGTTCCTCATAATAAAGTCCCAGTGTTTTTTTAAGCAGGCCCTGTTTCTCAGCCATAGTCATTATATTATTCATTCCGGTTTTAATTCCAATTTGAACAAAGATACTGTTACAGGACACAGACAGTGCTTTTTTTAAATCTAAAGTGCCATGATATTTATGTTTATCTTCCATAAAGCCTTTACATGTAAATTTATCAGAAGTATTAATCAAATTATTTTCTAAAGCAGCTTCTGCAACTATCAGCTTAAAGCTGGATCCCGGAACCAATAGTTCTCCGCTGGCTCCAATTAAAATGTTGGGTATTTTTTCATTTTTCTGAGCTAAAGCTATAATATCTCCAGAAGATGTCTCCATTAAAGCGCAGCCAACCTGTTCATATTTCGTATTTTTTAATATATTTCTTATATTGTCCTGCATATTTTTATCTAGTGTCAGCTTAAGCGTATTAACTGAATTTTTATCTTCACTTTTTAAACTTATATAGCCTTCCTCATCTCTTTGAAAAGAAACTGTAGAATAATTATTTTGAAACATTGAATTTATTCTTCCTTCAAGAGACGATTTGTCTTTTGCTTTATTTTCTGTAGTATCATAGAAATCTGATATTATATTTTCTATTTTCCATGCATAGCTTCTGTCCGGACATTTTTCTTTATAACAATAAAAGCCTTTTACTTTTTTAATGTCAGATAATTTATTATAGGTATCTTCAGTAATACTAAATTTTGTAAGTAAAGACTTAGAAAGTATTTTTTCATCATAAATATTTATAGGGTCAATATTTCCTTTAAGTATATAGTTTAAAGCCTTAAGTTCAATGTTATTGCTGTCAAAGTTACTGTTAAAAAGCTGAGGGTTTATAACCAGGTAATATTTATAGTAGTAATCAAGAAGCTCCTTTCCATCACAGTCTGTTTCTTCAAAATTAAGCTCTTGTTTTTTTTCAGTGTAGCTATACTGGGAGTCTGCCATTACTGACAGCTTATCACCCTCCATATCTGCCAGGTAATACAATCTTAATATCAGTAAGCTAAATAAAAGAAAGAAACTTAGAAATACCCTGTATATTTTCTTTTTTTCTATATTATTATTATAAAACATAAAAAACACCTCTATTTAATTTTTGACAAATAGAGGTGTTTTATACTTTAAAAATTTATTGGATTTTTACTTACTTTGAAGGAACTGTCTTATTCTTGCATTAATCATATCAATAGCTACTTTGTTATACCCTCCTTCAGGGATAATAAGGTCTGCATATCTCTTGCTTGGTTCAATAAACTGAAGATGCATAGGTCTTACCACATTAAGATATTGGGTAATTACTGAATCTACTGTTCTTCCTCTCTCGTTTATATCTCTTAAAAGTCTTCTTATTATTCTAACATCAGCGTCAGTATCTACGTATATTTTTATATCAAGAAGATCTCTGATAGATTTTTCCTGGAGAATCATTATTCCTTCTACAAGTATTATTTCTTTTGGCTCCACATAAATGAATTCTTCTTTTCTATTGTGAATAGAAAAATCGTAAATTGGTTTTTCTATTCCTCTTCCCTCTAAAAGCTCATTAAGATGGTGTACCATTAAGGCTGTATCAAAGGCATCCGGATGGTCATAGTTCGTTTTTATTCTTTCATTAAAGCTAAGGCTGCTCTGGTCTTTATAGTAAGAATCCTGCTCCATTACAGCAATGCATTCATCTGGAAATGCATTGAATATTTCTTTTGCTACAGTACTTTTTCCTGAGCCTGTACCTCCAGTTATTCCTATTAATATTGGCCTTCTCATAATTACTCCTCCTTAGCCTTAAATAGCATATCATTTTTGCTTAATTCAATATCAGTATTAATAAAATAATGCATTTGAGCTACTTTTGTTGAATCTATTTTTTCTCCGTCTTCGCTGATAATATTAATAAGCTTTAATCTAATATTATCTCCAACAGGCCTTAGGACTTCAACCTGATCTCCTTCGAAGACTTTATTTCTCTGCTCAATTTCACATATTTTATTTTTTTTATCATAATTTAATACTATTCCTACTATATCGTAATTTCTAATATAGGATGAGGTTTTATGAATCTGGCTGTTTTTATCATTAAAATAAAAACCTGTATAGTATTCTCTATGGCTTACTCTGTCAACATCCCGGAGCCATTCATCTTTTACCTTGTAATTTTCCTTATCCTCAAAGTAAGAGTCTATGGCGCTTCTATAAGCCTTTACTATGGATGCAACATAATAGCTGCTTTTCATTCTTCCTTCTATTTTAAAGGAAGTTATACCGGATTGTACAAGCTCCGGTATATGCTCTATTGTACACATATCTTTTGAATTTAAAATATATGTACCTTTATCATCCTCAAATACTTTAAAATACTGTCCTTCTCTTTTTTCTTCCATAAGGTAATATTTATAGCGGCAGGGCTGGGCACATTCCCCTCTGTTTGAATCTCTTCCTGTCATATAGTTAGAAAGCATACATCTTCCTGAATATGCCATGCACATAGCACCATGAACAAATGCTTCTATCTCTAAGCTGCCGGGAGTTTTTTCTCTTATTTCTTTTATTTCAGATATGTTTAGCTCTCTTGCTAAAATAACCCTTTTAACTCCGAAATTATGCCAAAATATAGCTGATTTATAATTCACATTATTAGCCTGAGTACTCAGGTGGATTTCCATATTAGGAATAGCTTCTCTTATGGTCATAATAATTCCAGGATCTGAAGCTATAATCGCATCTATATTTAAATCGCTTAACTCTTTTAAATATTCTGTTAAGCCTTCAATATCTTTATTATGAGGAAAAACATTTAGCGTTACATAAACCCTTTTACATCGGCTGTGGGCATAATCTACCCCTTCTTTTATTTCATCATTTGTAAAATTATCAGCAAATGCTCTTAAGTTTAATTTACTTCCACCTATATAAACTGCATCTGCTCCAAAGTCTATGGCATATTTTAATTTTTCTAAGCTGCCGCCGGGAGCTAATAATTCAGGTTTTTCCAATCTAATTCCTCCTTACCGTAACTGATATACCATCACCCATTGGAATTATAGTGGTTGCTAAGCTGCCGTCTTTTGATATCCTATCAAGAAAAAGCTTCATTCTTTTAACTATTGTTATTTTTCTTCTTATCAAAAGCTTTCGAGAGGCAACCATTCCTCTAAATAAGACATTATCGCCTATTATTACTCCATTATCACTTAGAAGTTTTAAGCAATCGTCGAATATTTCATTATAATGACCTTTTGAAGCATCTAAAAAAATCATATCGAATTTTTCATCTAATTCTTTTAAAACCTGAAGACAATCTCCTTCTATAACCTGAATATTTTGACTAAAGCCGCTTTTCTTTATATTTTCTCTGGAGAGCTTAACCATGGCACTATCTTTCTCTATGGTTTTAATTTTTATGTCATTTCCTGCAAGGCACATCAGTATTGAAGAATACCCTATAGCGGTTCCTGCTTCAAGAATCTTCAGAGGTTTTTTCATACTGATAATAAATCTTAAGAAATTGCCAACTTCCTTGTGAATAATTGGTACAGAATTTTCCTCAGCATATTCTTCTAATTCCTTTAAAATTCCCGTGTTATCAGGAATCAGGCTTCTTATGTATTCTTCCATATAGTCATAGGCAATGTTGCTCATTTCTTAGCCTCCATTATTGTATGCTGTCTTTCACCTTTAAAAATTCATTATAATTACTGGTGAAAAGATGTGGTCCATTCTTTATTATTATAAAATAAATATTTTTCGTTTCCTTTGGATTTATTGAAGCTTCTATAGCATGTCTTCCCGGATTACATACAGGGCCTGCAGGAAGACCATTTATTTTATAAGTATTATAAGGAGAATCCACCTCTAAATCTTTATAATATACTACATCTTTATGAACACCTAAGGCATATAATACGGTAACATCTGACTGCAGCTTCATATTTATTTTTAATCTTTGATTGAATACTTCTGCTACTTTTACCCTGTCATCATCTGTTATTCCTTCTTTTTCTACAATTGATGCCAAAGTTATTATATCCCCAATTTTTTTATCTGTGAGTTTAATATTTTTATTTTTTTGTATATCAGACATAACCTTTTCAAATCTAGATACCATCATATCAATTATCTCTTTTCCAGTTGATCCATTCTTGATTTGGTATGTAGCCGGGAAAAGGTACCCTTCCAGCTTATATTTTATTTTATTACCAGATTTCATATAGGGTTTAAGAGGGTACGCTGCAATACTTTTCAGAAAATTACCTTTAGATATAACTCCCTTACTGTCTAAAAGGGCTGCTATATCTGCTGTTTCATACCCTTCAGGAATAGTTATCTTAACAGTATTCAAATTACCCTTCCCAGTATTTAAAACTTCAATAAGCTCTACAAGTGTTATGTCATCAGACACTTTGTATTTATCTGGCTTTATATTTGCTTTTACATTCTTGAATTTTAAATAAAGCTTTATAACAAATTTATTTTTAATAATTCCGTCTTTATCTAATCTGTCCAGAACATTGTAAAAATTATCTCCATTATTTACTAGTATTTCTGAAGTATTATTACCTTTTAAAGGTTTATTAATAACACCTTTGCAGTATATAAAACTGCAAAGAATTATTAAAATAATCAGACTAAACGAAATTATTAATTTTTTCATAATTTATTCCCCTCTGTCTCTATCTTCTTCTATCTTTTTTCCTAATATCTGTACTTAATATTTTCTTTCTCATTCTGACATTTTTTGGTGTTACTTCAACCAGCTCATCTGATGCTATAAATTCTAAGCACTGCTCCAGTGACATTTTCCTTGGAGTAATAAGCTTTAATGAATCATCTGATCCTGAAGATCTGGTATTTGATAAATGTTTCTTCTTGCATATATTTACCTCAATATCATCTGCCCTGGAACACTCTCCAACTACCATTCCCTCATATACATTTACCGCAGGATCAATAAACAGCGTTCCTCTGTCCTGAGCATTGAATAATCCATACCCAACTGATTCTCCTGTTTCAAATGCCACTATGGAACCCCTTGTTCTTTCTGCAATATCTCCTTTATACTCTTCATAACCAAAGAATGCAGAGTTCATTATACCATTTCCCTTTGTTATTGTTAGAAAATCTGTACTAAATCCAATAAGACCTCTTGCTGGAACTTGGAACTCTAATCTTGAATATCCATTAACAGCAGATGTCATATTAACCATTTCTGCTTTCCTTGTACCTAGTTTTTCCATAACAACACCAACAAATTCTTCTGGTACATCTATGGTTAAATATTCTATAGGTTCCATGGTTTTTCCTTTTTTTTCTTTAAATATTACAGTTGGTCTGGAAACCTGGAACTCATAGCCTTCTCTTCTCATAGTTTCAATCAATATTGAAAGATGAAGCTCACCTCTTCCGCTTACTTTAAAACAATCAGCAGAATCCGTTTCTTCTACTTTTAAAGAAACATTTGTCTCTATTTCCTTCATAAGTCTGTCTCTTATATGTCTTGATGTAACAAAAGTTCCATCCTGACCTGCAAAGGGCGAATTATTAACCATAAAGTTCATGCTGAGTGTCGGTTCATCGATATCAACAAAAGGAAGAGCTTCAGGTCTTTCTGTGTCTGCTATAGTTTCACCTATGTTAATATCTGTAATTCCGGATACTGCAACAATATCTCCCAGTTTTGCCTCATTTACATCAACTCTTTTTAGTCCATCATATATATAGAGATTAGATATTTTTTCATTTTGTACCTTACCGTCTCTTTTAATTACTGCTACATTCTGATTCTTTCTGATAATTCCTCTTTGTATTTTGCCAACTGCTATTCTTCCAACATATTCATTAGCATCTATTGTGGAAATCAGCATCTGAAGAGGTTCATCCAGGTACCCTTCCGGAGCTTTAACATTGCTTATTATCAGGTCAAATAAAGGATCCATATTAGTTCCTTCATCTTCGATTTCTTTCTTTGCTATTCCCTGCTTAGCAGAGCAATATACAGTTTTAAAATCAAGCTGCTCATCTGTTGCTCCAAGTTCGATAAACAAATCAAATACTTCATCTAAAACTTCAGTAGGTCTTGAATCTTCTCTGTCTATTTTATTTATAACAACCAACGGCATAAGATTTAAATCAAGAGCCTTTTTTAATACGAATTTTGTCTGGGGCATAGGACCTTCATAAGCATCTACTACCAGAAGAACAGAATCAACCATCTTAAGTACTCGTTCTACTTCTCCTCCAAAATCCGCATGACCAGGAGTATCTACTATATTTATCTTAATTCCTTTGTGTATTACAGCGGTATTTTTTGATAGAATAGTTATTCCTCTTTCCCTCTCTAATGCATTGGAATCCATAACCCTTTCCTGCACATTTTCATTATTACGGAATATGTTGCTTTGTTTTAACATGGCATCGACTATAGTTGTCTTACCGTGATCTACGTGTGCAATAATTGCAACATTTCGTATATCGTCTCTAGTAAATAAGTTCATTCTAATTCCTCCAATTTCTTTTTACAAACAAAAATTGGATACTATTTTGTATCCAATCATAAGTCCTTTTATATTTTAATATTTTGTTATTAAAAAGTCAACTTATGTTTAATTTTGTGAGATACTATTTTAAAATATTACACAATTATTATTATATTTCCATAATTATTGGTAATATCATAGGTTTCCTCTTTGTTTTTTCGTATATAAACATTCTTAGGGAATCTCTTATTGTTGATTTAATTGAAGCCCAATCAGTTATACCCTTTTTTTGGCACGAATCTAAAGCTTCCTTGACAACATCTCTTGCTTCTTCAATTAGGTCTTCTGATTCTCTTACATAAACAAAGCCTCTTGATATTATATCAGGACCTGCAATTACTCCTCCTGAATCCTTTGCAATTGTAGCAACTACAGTAATTATACCATCCTGGGATAAATGTTTTCTGTCTCGAAGGACTATGTTTCCAACATCTCCTACTCCAAGTCCGTCAACAAATACCTGACCGGATGTAACGGTTCCCATTTTATTTATTGATTTTCTTGTAACTTCAATTACATCACCATTTTCAGCTATTACAATATTTTCTTCAGACATACCCAGTTTTTGTGCCAATTCTGCATGCTGCTTTAACATCCTGTACTCGCCGTGAACCGGTATAAAAAATCTTGGTTTTATAAGGCTGTGCAGCAGCTTAAGCTCTTCCTGGCATGCATGGCCCGATACATGAACATCTGCTAATGCTTCATATACTACCTCAGCTCCAGCCTTGAAAAGCATATTTATGACTCTGGATATCAGCTTTTCATTACCTGGAATTGGACTTGCCGATATTATGACCAGATCTCCTTTTAGTATATTTACTTTTCTATGGTCATTCATAGCCATTCTGGACAGTGCAGACATAGGCTCTCCCTGAGTACCTGTAGTTATGATAACTATCTTGTCATTAGGATATTTTCTTATGGAATCTATATTTATAAGTGTATCTTTTTCATATTTAAGATAGCCAAGTTCAGCAGCAACCTCAACTATATTTTCCATACTTCTTCCGGTAACAGCAACTTTTTTGTCATACTTTTCAGCTGCAGTTATAACCTGCTGAATCCTATGAACATTAGATGCAAAGGTAGCAACTATTATTCTTCCTTTTGCATCTTGGAATATTCTTTCAAAGGTTTTCCCTACAGTCTTTTCTGACATAGTATAGCCAGGCCTTTCCACATTGGTACTGTCTGCCATCATGACAAGTACTCCTTTTTTGCCAAGTTCTGCAAACCTTGCTAAATTAGCTACCTCTCCGTCTATTGGAGTATAATCAATTTTAAAATCTCCTGAATGAAAAACTACTCCAAGAGGTGTGTGAATAGCAAGTGCTGCTGAATCTGCAATGCTGTGATTAGTCCTTATATACTCCACAGACATCTTTGAAAGTCTTATAATGTCACCGAAGTTTACCCTGTTTAGTACAGTTGTACTTAGTAAATTACTTTCTTTCAGTTTTGTTTCAACAATACCAATTGTAAGTTTTGTTCCATATACCGGTATGTTTATTTGTTTTAAAATATATGGAAGAGCTCCAATATGGTCCTCATGACCGTGAGTTAAAAATATTCCCTTTACCTTTTCAACATTTTTTAATAAATATGAAATATCCGGAATAACAATATCTATTCCTAACATTTCATCATCTGGAAACTTAAGTCCACAATCTATGACAATAATTTCATCATTAAATTCTACAACTGTGAAATTCTTTCCAATTTCTCCTAAACCACCAAGTGGTATTATCTTTATACTTTGCTTTGGTTTATTCAATTTATCCCTCCTATTTTTTCTTTTTACATTCGCTGCAAATGCCAAAAAACTTCACACTATGATTTTCAACCTGAAAATCGTATTTTTTTTCTATGCTCTGTTCTAATGATTCTAACAAATCTCCTTGAACTTCTGTGACACGGCCGCACTTTAAACATATTAAATGATGATGCCTGTGATGCTCATTTTCATGAATTAATTCATATCTATAGCATCCATCATCCAGATTCAATCTACTGACAAGTCCAATATCTTCAAACAGCTGCATTGTTCTATATACTGTAGCAAGACCAATATCCTGAAAATCTATTTTTACTATATCATAAAGCTCCTCTATAGTCAGATGTTCACCTTCGTGCTCTAATAAATTTTCCAAAATAAGTTTTCTCTGAAGAGTGAGTTTATAACCATTGTCTTTTAATTTATCATTTATTCTTTTTTCTTCATTATCAGAAAGCTTTACCATATTAACACCCTTAATTTAAATTTTCATCATTCATAAGCGTTTCATAAGCTTCACTTATCATGTCAAGCGTTTCATCATCTTCCACTGTAACAAATTCATATTCATCTTCGGATACTTTTTCTATTTTTAGAGCTATTGCTTCATCACTGTCACTGTCTATTGGAGCAACTACTGCATACTCTTCGTCTTCAATATCCAGCTTGGCTAATAGTTTAAAGTCAGATGAGATTCCATCCTCGTCCGTTAATGTTATGATTTCATCCATATCAATTTCCATATTATACCTCCATTCTTAACGTGTCAAGCTATCTAAATATCCCTGCAGGATAAAGGTAGCTGCAATTTTATCTATAATTTTTTTTCTCTTTTTTCTGGAAAGATCTGCTTCCAGCATAGCTTTTTCTGCAGCAACTGTAGTCAATCTTTCATCCCAAAGAGTTATTTTCTTTTTTAATTTTTTTTCTAAAACCTTACAAAACTCCATTACCTTTTCACATTGTGGACCTATTGTGCCATTCATATTTTTAGGAAAGCCAACTAAAAACTCATCCACACTATATTCTTCACAAATTTTTTGAATAGCTTCAATATCTTTACCAATATTTATTCTTTTTATAGTTGTTATTCCCTGAGCAGTAAACATCAAAGGGTCTGATACTGCAATTCCTATAGTTTTATCTCCTACATCCAAGCCTAATATTCTCATGAAATTCTCCTATCTATGTAATTTCCCTAACTGAGGAAATTGTATAATTAATAAATTAACTTTTTCAGCTTAAAAAAAGTTAGATAATTCCTTATTTTTAAGCTGAAAAATAAGCCAAAATGTTATTATGCAATTTCCTTAATTAAAATAAAATGCCCTAAAGGGCATTTTATTATATATCCAGATAATATTTTATAACCTCTTCTAATATTTCATCACGTTCTAATTTACTGACTTTCGCTCTAGCTCCATTATAATTAGTGATATAAGTAGGGTCACCAGATATTAAATATCCAACTAACTGATTTACAGGGTTATATCCCTTTTTCTGAAGAGAATCATAAACCTCTGTTAAAATCTCCTTAGTAAGTGTTTTCTTGTCCTTTGGCAGATTAAATTTTATTGTGTTTTCATTACTCCCCATTATCTATTCACCCCTTTTTGATAATAGGATATATTAATTATATATCATAACATGGGAAAAGTATACTATTTAACTAAACTTTCTATGAAATGAAGCACATTATCTATTGCAGGCTGAACTTTTTCACCGTCTTTTCCTCCAGATTGTGCCATATCCGGTCTTCCTCCGCCGTTTCCTCCTGCAAAACTTGCTGCCTCTTTTACTATTTTGCCGCAGTGGATTCCTCTACCTAAAACGTCCTTAGTTGCCATAGCTATAAATACTGCTTTTCCTTCATTATTGCTTCCCAAAATAACAAGACCTGATTTTATCTTATCTTTTATTTTATCTCCTAAGCTTCTTAATAGATTTACATCGGTATCATTAAATACGCCATAGGCTACATTAATATCCTTTATTTTTACAGCATTTTCTGCTATACTGTTCTCTTTTGATGATGTTATCTTGATTTTTAAACTTTCTATCTCTTTTTCGCAGGATTTAATATTTTGTTCTATCTGCTTAACTTTGGAGGTTAAATCTTTTTCACTGCACTTTAAATCCTTCTGAAGTTCCTTTATAATATTTTCCTGATCATCTATATATTTTAATGCATTAAACCCGGTTACAGCTTCTATTCTTCTGATACCTGAAGCTACTCCCTGTTCAGATAAGATTTTAAATAATCCTATTTCTCCTGAATTTCTCACATGAGTACCGCCGCAGAGCTCCCTGCTGTAATCACCTACAGATACAACTCTTACCTTATCTTTATACTTTTCATCAAAGAGTGCCATGGCACCGCTTTCTTTTGCTGATGCAAGTGACATCTCTCTAGTCGTAACATCATAAGCTTTCATGATATTTAAATTTACTATGGATTCAGCTTTTTTAATTTCATCTGGAGTCATAGGTGCCATATTAGTAAAATCAAATCTTAGCTTAAACTGATCCACATATGAACCAGACTGATGAACGTGACTTCCCAGAACCTGAATTAATGCTTCCTGCAGCATATGAGTTGCAGTATGATTTCTGCAAACATTATTTCTTCTTTCCTCTGATACTTCCAGTGTAACTAAGGAATCTGACAGGAGCTTTCCCGAAGTGGCCTCAACAATATGATAGGTTTTCCCTGACAGGTTCTTTTTAGTATCTACAATATTTCCCTTGAAAAAATCATTATAAATTATACCCCTATCCCCTGTCTGTCCGCCCATTTCGCCATAGAAAGGGGTGCTCTCAGTTACTATTATTCCCTTTTCTCCCTTTTTTAATTCCTCACTGTATTCATCATCCTTTATTATAAAAAGTACCTTTGAGGAAGTTTTAAGATTGTCATAGCCTGTGAATAAAATATCAGTATCTGACGAAATCATATCTGCTAAGGATATATCAGCTCCCATATAATTGCTCTTGTCTCTTGCGCTTCTTGCTCTTTCCTTTTGAAGCTTCATCTCTTTATCAAATCCAGGTTTATCTATCTTTATTCCCTTTTCCTCTAATATTTCTTCAGTAAGCTCTATTGGGAATCCATAAGTATCGTAAAGCTTAAAAGATTTTTCTCCGGATAGAATGTCTTCATTTTTTTCTTCTATTTCTTTAATATAATCTTTTAATATTATAATTCCTGTATCAATTGTCTGGTTAAATCTTTCTTCCTCTAATCTTATTACCTTTTTAATATAATCACATCTATGTTCCAAATCCGTATAATAATCTTTTGAATTTTCAATTACACATTCAGACAGCTTATCTAAAAATGTTCCCTTTATTCCAAGAAGTCTTCCATGCCTTGATGCACGCCTTAAAAGACGCCTTAGAACATAACCTCTTCCTTCATTTGATGGTAATATGCCGTCGCTTATCATAAAAGTTATGCTTCTTACATGGTCAGTTATTATTCTTATAGATATATCTATATCTTTATTTTTTCCATAAGAAACATCAGAGATTTTACATACATTATCAAGTATGCTCTTTATTGTATCTATTTCAAATATATTAGGTACATTTTGAATTACTGTAGCTAGTCTTTCCAGACCCATTCCCGTATCTATATTAGGAAATTTTAATTTATTATAATTTCCATTATCATCCTTATCAAATTGTGTAAATACTAAATTCCAAACCTCTATTATTTTATCTTCATCTGATGCCCTCTGGAATTCTTCTGCTGAATTGATTGTTACATCTTCCTTTGCATAATGAATTTCAGAGCAGGGACCACAGGGGCCGCTGCCGTGTTCCCAGAAATTATCCTCTTTTCCCAGTCTAAAAATTCTGCTTTTATTAAATCCCACCTGATTTGTCCATATATCATATGCTTCGTCATCATCTAAATATATTGTTACATAAAGTTTATTCTCCGGCAGTTTTATTACTTTTGTCATAAATTCATATGCCCAGGCTATAGCTTCTTTTTTGAAATAATCTCCAAAAGAGAAATTCCCCAGCATTTCAAAAAAAGTACCATGTCTTGAGGTTTTGCCTACATTATCAATATCACCAGTTCTTATACACTTCTGGCATGTGGTAACTCTTTTAGATGGAGGTACCATAAGACCTGTAAAATACGGCTTTAATGGTGCCATCCCTGCGTTAATTAATAATAAACTCCTATCATTTTTTGGAACTAATGAAAACGAATTCATCATAAGATGCTGCTTGCTTTCAAAAAAATTAAGATATTCTCTCCTTATTTGGTTTAAGCCTAGATTTTCCATAATTAATCCTCCTGAAAAAAATAAAACTTTCGTCTTTTAAGGGACGAAAGTTTCGCGGTACCACCCTAATTATACACTTTCATGTATCTCTCTTTTAATATACTCTAAGACAGCTTCAATATAGGATAATAAAAGTTTACACCAGCCACTTTCTCTCTGTAATTATCATTCTATTTACTCGTTCTTATCATCGTATATATTGAATTATATTTTGATTATATTTTAATTAAATTTTATTGTCAATATTTATTCTATTCTTCATGTATATCATGTATATGTTCATGAATTGTTTCTGAATGATTTTTCATCTCATAGGGCTTTAATCCTTTTTTTATTCTGTAATCATTTATTGCTTTATGGATTCCCTCCTCTGCAAGTACGCTGCAGTGCATTTTTATAGGAGGAAGACCGTCTAATGCCTCTGCCACAGCTGTATTTGTAAGCTGCCATGCATCATCTACATCCTTTCCCTTTATAAGCTCTGTAGCCATGCTGGAGGATGCTATAGCAGAACCGCAGCCAAAGGTTTTAAACTTAGCATCTGTTACTACATCATTATCTATTTTAAGATATATTTTCATTATATCTCCGCATTTTGGGTTTCCAACCTCACCTATACCGTCAGCATTTTCTATTTCCCCTACATTTCTAGGATGCATAAAATGATCCATTACTTTTTCACTATATATCATTTCTTTCAACTCCTTTTTTAAAATCATCCCATAATGGCGACATATTCCGAAGTCTCTCTACTACCTTTGGAATAGTTTCAATGGCATAGTCAATATCCTCTTCGGTTGTATCTATTCCCAGAGTAAGCCTTAAGCTTCCATGGGCTATTTCATGTTTTAATCCTATTGCCAGAAGAACATGAGATGGGTCTAAAGATCCTGAAGTGCAGGCACTTCCGCTGGAAGCACATATTCCATAGCTATCAAGAAGAAGCAGTATAGATTCTCCTTCAATAAATCTAAAGCAGATATTAACGTTGTTTGGAAGCCTGTTTGTATCTCTTGGCCCATTAAGCCTTGAATATGGAACCTTAAGAAGACCATCTATTAATTTATCTCTTAATTTTTTTATTCTCTGACTTTCTTTAGGAATTTCAGATACTGAAATCTCTAAAGCCTTGCTGATACCTACAATTCCTGCTATGTTTTCTGTTCCTGCTCTTCTTCCCTTTTCCTGTCCGCCGCCGTGAATCAGATTGGATATTTTTACTCCTTTTCTTA
>JBAXYJ010000011.1:0-24300 GCA_041670885.1 Clostridiaceae bacterium | reverse complement strand
ATTAATAATTTAATAGTTTTATTTTGGCGGGAGTATGTGGGAATCGAACCCACCCAGGACATTTACATGCCCCAGCACAGTTTTGAAGACTGGCTGGCACACCAGCACCAATCTACTCCCATATGTCTTATTATTTTATCTTTATTTGATTCAAATGTCAAATAAGTATTCTTCCGTCATCAATTCTTTTTGTTATTTTTTCCTCATCCAGCTTCATAAGTATCCCAACAGCTGCTTTTCTGTTTGTATTTAGCATTGCTCTGAAATCAGTAGGTGTTATCTTTCCATTTTTTTTCAAATAATCTACAGCCATAGCTTTTGCCTTGTTATAACTTGTTTTAAGGATAATAACATCCTCAGGAAGCTTTAAAAGAACTTCTTCTCTTATAAGATTTAAAAGCACCATATTAAGCTCTTTTTCCTTATACTTTCCCTGAAATTCCTTAATATTAAATGGAATATACTGATTTTCCTTAAAGCTTGAAAGTATATCATCTTTTATTTTCAGCTGCTCCTTTGAATATTTTATTTCAAAGGAAAAAAGAGAAATAAAAGATCCTTTTATTTTAATAATATTCTGCTGCTGAAAAATATTAAATATATTATCAACTTCTTTTTTAGAAAAGTTTTTAAAAAGGCGGCTTCTTATATCTTCCTTTGAGAGTCCCGGGCTTAAAGGATTATCCCTGTGATATACAAAGAGGAGCTTCTCTAAATCAGATTCCTTCTCTTTAACATAATTTATATGATAAAAAATCTCAGCTGCTTTATATATACTTTTCTTATTTAATAATTCATCAATTATAGGAAGGAGTTCTGCTTCCTTTATCCCAATTCCCTTTTCTATATCTGAAATGTTTAAATTCTCATTAGAATTTTTCTTTATAAAGCTTTCCAATATATCTTCTTTATCTCCGCTGTCCTTTATCTTAAGCTCTTCTATGTAATCTTTAGAATTTCTTTTTGCCTTTATACCCTTTGGCTCTATAATATAACCGCCGCCGATGGTTACCATAGGAGAATAGCTTCTTATTACAAATCTGTCTCCCTTTCTTACAGCCATGCTTTTTTCTAAAACCAGCTGCACTATATCTTCTTTCCCTATCTCCAGCTCTTCTTTATTAAATAATCTAACCCTGCAGAGTATCTCAGATGTGCCATGATATAGCCTTACTCTCCAGTTGTTTTTAAGAGGATTCTTATTCCCACTCAGGTAATTTAATTTGCAGTCTATAATGAACGAATTTTCAAGGGAGCCTTTAGTGGATAAAACGTCTCCTCTTTCAATATGAGATACTTTTACATTTGTGAGATTAATAGCACATCTTTGCCCTGCATAGGCTTTTTCCTGGCTTTCCTCATGAACCTGAATTCCTCTGGCCTTTGTTATTATGTTAGAAGTATATAGCTCCAGCTCTTCATTAATGCTTACTTCTCCTGATATAATAGTTCCGGTTATAACTGTTCCAAAGCCAGCTACTGTAAATACCCTGTCAATAGGCAGGTAAAAATCTTTTTTTGCATCCTTTTCCGTAACTTTTTCTGTCATCTTATCTATTTCCTGTATAAGCTTCGGTATGCCCTGTCCTGTTTTTGAGGAAACTGATATTATAGGAGAATCCTTAAATATGGAATCTTTAAAATGCTCAGATACGTCATCTTTAACCATATGGAGCCACTCTTCATCTACCATGTCTGTTTTTGTAATTACTATTATACCGTTTTTAACATTCAGAAGTCTTAGAATATCATAATGCTCCCTGGTTTGAGGCATAATTCCTTCATCTGCTGCTATTACAAATAAAACAAGATCTATAGAGGATGCTCCTGCCAGCATATTTTTTATAAATCTTTCATGTCCGGGAACGTCAATTATGCCAGCCCTTTTCCCTGAAGGAAGGTCAAAATAGGTAAATCCCAAATTTATTGAAATTCCTCTTTCTTTTTCTTCCTTAAGAGTGTCTGTATCTCTGTTTGTAATTGCTTTTATTAAGGCTGTTTTGCCATGATCAATATGTCCTGCTGTTCCGATAATTATATGTTTCATTCTAAACTCCTCTGCTGATATTAAGAAAAGCGTTATAAATATCAGTAAAGTCCCTGTCCTGAACTGTTCTTATATCCATAATTACCTTATCTTCATTAATTCTCACAATAATGGGAACATTATTTTCCCTAAGTTTATTCTCTAACTTATCAGCAGACATTTTACCATAAGATATAGAAAGTACTCTGGATTTTATTTTAGATAAAGGCATAGACCCTCCCCCTACGGTTGAAAAATCATCCGTAAGTTTTATGGAGAGTCCATCAATTTTTGAAAGCCTTCTCTTTAAACTTACAGCACGTTTATTTAAATCCTCATAGCTTATAACAAGCATTTTAAGGGTAGGTATATTATCTATTGCATCCTTTTCCTCTAAATACTCTGTCAGCGTAGCCTCTAAGGCACTAAGTGTCATCTTATCAACCCTTAATGCCCTGAGCAGCTGATTTTTCTTCATCTTGTCAATTAAGTCTTTCTTTCCCACAATTATTCCTGCCTGAGGTCCTCCTAAAAGCTTATCTCCGGAAAAGGTAACTATATCAATTCCCTTTTTTATGCTTTCAATAACAGTTGGCTCTTCAGGAAGTCCAAACTTTGACATATCAAGCAGTGTGCCGCTTCCTATGTCTTCAATTACCGATATATTATTTTCTTTTCCTATTTCAACTATTTCTTCAATAGACGGCTCCAGCGTAAAGCCCAGTATCCTATAATTTGAGGTATGAACCTTAAGAAGTGCTGCTGTGTTTTCGTTTATTGCATCTATATAATCATTTTTATGGGTTCTGTTTGTAGTTCCAACTTCTCTTAATATGGTGCCTGACAGCTTCATTACCTCCGGTATCCTGAAGGAACCTCCTATTTCAACCAGCTGGCCTCTTGAAACTACAGCCTCTTTTCCGCTGCATACAGTATTTAAAGCCAGCATGACAGCAGCTGCATTATTATTTACTACGAGAGCTGCTTCTGCACCTGTTAATCTTTTTATAATATCCTCAATATGAGAATACCTTTCTCCTCTTTCACCTGCCTTTAAATCATATTCCAGATTATTGTAGGAGGATGCTATCTCAGATACCTTAAGAGCTGCCTTCTTTGATAATATTGATCTGCCAAGATTTGTGTGAACCACAACTCCTGTGCAATTAATAACTCTTTTTAGCCTGTCTGACTTTTTTGATTTTAAAATTCTGTAAAATGAATCTAAAATATCCTCTTCTTTAAATTCATCTGTTTTTTCGCTGAGTATTGCTTCTCTTATCTCTTCTAAGGCTTCCCTTAAAGCTTCAATAACATAAACTCTTTTAGTTTTATTAAGCTCTTCTATTACCTCAAATCTGTTTAAAAGCTGATCCATTTTTGGAATTTTTTTAAGAGAATTTTTATTCATTTTTTCTCCTTATTTTACATATAAATATTTATCCTTTAGAGCTGTTACCTCACCTATTATGGCTGATTTCAAATCAAGCTCCTTTAAAGCAGCCATGGCTTTCATGGCATCGATCTCACTCATTGAAAGAATGAGTCCTCCTGAAGTCTGAGGATCAAATAATATGTCCTCCATATACTCTTCAACTCCTGATAATGAGTATTTTCCATCTAAATAGCTTTTATTTTTATATGTTCCAGCCGGTACCAGTCCCATTTTTGCATATTCTATAGCCTCTGAAATTACCGGAACTCTATTTTTATATATATTTATTGAATGCATACTTCCTGCTGCCATTTCATAAAGGTGTCCCATAAGTCCAAAACCGGTTACGTCAGTGCAGGAATTTATATCTAAATCCTTAACCTTTAAAAACGCATATTTATTTAAGGTTGTCATAACATGAACTGCTTTTTTATAAGCCTCAGGAGATGCCAGTTCTCCTTTTATTGCTGTATTTATTATGCCAATACCAACAGGCTTGGTAAGGATTAGAAGGTCTCCTTCTTTTGCAGTATTATTTTTTAGTATTTTGTTTGGATTTACAATTCCTGTAACAGAAAGACCATATTTAGGCTCATTATCATCTACCGTATGTCCTCCTACTACTACTGCTCCTGCTTCTATAACCTTATCTGCTCCACCTCTTAAAATGTGAGATAAAACATCTATAGGAAGACAGGCTGGAAAGCAGACTATATTGAGAGCAACCTTTGGCTCTCCCCCCATGGCATATATATCGCTAAGTGAATTAGCTGCTGCTATCTGCCCAAAAGTATAAGGATCATCTACTACAGGAGTAAAAAAATCCAGTGTCTCAATGAGAGCTATATCCTCTGTTAATTTGTATACAGCTGCATCATCTGAGGATTCTGTTCCCACTAACAATGCCCTGTCCTTCATCTCTGGTAATTTGCCTAGTATCTCTGAAAGGGTCTCCGGCCCTATTTTAGCAGCTCACCCAGAGGTTCTTGATAACTCTGTTAATCTTTTTATCATGCTCTCACCTCCTACGTTTATTATAATAGGAAATTACATAATTTTAAAATTTATTTTTCAACTTAAAGATAATTATGTAATTTCCTCTATTATATAATTAAACTACCATAAAATAAAGTAATCCTTTATCTTGTTATAGGTTTTATCTCCTATTCTGTCTATTTTTTTAAGTTCATCTATGCTTTTAAAGCCTCCATTTTTTTCTCTGTAATCAATTATCTTTTGAGCTGTAACGTCGCCTATCCCGGGAACTTTTTTAAGCTGCTCTTTGTCTGCCTGGTTTATGCTTATCTTACCGTCACTATTTTGGGAGCTTGATATACTGGCAGCAGCTCCCTTTTTGTTTACGATAATCTTCATCTGATCTGATACAAGCTGGGCTAAATTAATTGATGACATGTCAGCTGTGTCAGTAAAGCCTCCTGCTTTATTTATAATATTTTCTACCCTGTCTCCTTCTGTAAGGGAATATACTCCCGGCTTTTTTACTTCTCCTACAATATATGCTTTTATTTCCTTTTTTTCCTGCTGGCTGCTTTCGATTAGTACCTGGGAACTATCCTCTTCTTTATCAGAATTTTTATATCCAATAAACAAAAAAATAATAATTACAAATATTATTACAATCGATCCTATAATTTTACTATATTTCTTCATTTTTATCCCTCCAATTTAATTATTGACTACAATATCTAAAATATTTCTGTTATAATTTAAATATATCTTGTATTTGGAGGAGACAATGAAAAGGATACTATTTACATTTGTAATATTTGCAATAATAATTTTTATTCCCCAGTCTGTATGGGCAAATGCTAAGCCTCCCGTTGTTTTGGCAGATGGTGCCATTTTGATGGATGCTGATACAGGCAAAATTCTTTATAGCAAAAATATTGATAAAGCTTACCCACCAGCCTCAGTCACTAAAACAATGACAGCTCTTCTTACACTGGAAAACTGCAGTTTGGATGATGAAGTAATTGTTGACAGCCGGTCACCTTTAGAGGATGGCTCAAAGATATACATCAGAGAGGGTGAAAAAATAAAGGTTAAGGATTTGCTTTACGGCCTTATATTAGCATCCGGAAATGATTGTGCCGGAGCATTAGCTACCCATATAGCAGGATCTCCGGAGGCTTTTGCAAAAATGATGAATAAAAGAGCAAAAGAGCTGGGAGCTAAAAACACAAATTTTATTAACCCCTGCGGCCTTTTTAATTCAAATCATAAAACTTCAGCCTATGACCTGGCACTTATTATGAGAGAACTTATTAAGCATAAAGAGTATATGGAGATATCAAAAACTCAAAGCTATCAAATTGCAGCTACTAATAAGCAGCCTCTGCCCAGGCCTTTATGGAATGAAAATAAATTAATTCAAAAATACAGCAGCTACTTTTACCCCTATGCTCAGGCAGGAAAGACCGGATATACAATAGAATCAAGATTTTCTTATATATCTTATGCTAAGAAAGGTGACAGGAACCTTATTTGTGTTATTCTTCATGAAAATACAAAAACATATTACCCTGAATCAATAGCACTATTTGAATATGGATTTAACAATTTTGAAAAGATAAAGCTTTTTTCAAAGGGGGATATAGTATCCTCAATTAAAATAGATAACCAAGATTTCCCTCTTACAGCAAGTTCAGATTTTTATTATACAAGAGAAAAAGGGAACACTGAAATTCCTAAGCTAAATGTAATAGAACAGGATTTAAGGGATAAGTCATTTACAAAACAGGATAATATACTAAACGCTTCCATAGTATATAAAGGGAATGATATTGGACAGGTTTTCTTAAAAAGTTCTAAGGATCACATATTAAAAAAGGCTGCAGCAGCTGTTAAACAGACCTTCTCTTATTTAAAAAACATATTATTATTTATTCTCTACATATTTTTAGCACTATTGACAGCAGCGCTTGTCATAAGATTCTGTAATAGAAAGAGGAGTAAAAAATATAAATCAAAATATAGATAAAAAAATGAGTTATATAATTTATCATTTGTTGACGGCCAAAGGTAAATAAAAGGCGTCCTAAGGACGCCTTAATTTATTTATTAAGTTTTGTATATCCTCAGGAACGGTTGCTTCAAATTTCATTCTTTCAAGTGTCCTTGGATGGTTGAATTCTATCTTTGCCGCATGGAGAGCCTGCCTTTTAATATATCCTTCATCATTATCTCCATAAAGGTCATCTCCATATATAGGACAGCCAAAGTGGGTTAAATGAACTCTTATCTGGTGGGTCCTTCCTGTAAGAAGCCTCAGCTCAATAAGTGAAGAATTGTCATATTCCTCAATTACCTTATACATTGTTTTACTCTCTTGTCCTTCAGGACTTACTATTCTCTTTACCCCGATTTCTTCTTTAAGAATTGGAAGGTCAATTAATCCTTCTTTTTCTTTCATTTTATTATGAACAACTGCCAGATAAGTCTTTTGGAAGGAAGCCTTATCTCTTGCCATCGCCATGTGAGTAAATTGATTTTTTGCAACTACAATTAGTCCCGATGTATTCATATCAAGTCTTGATACAAGGCGGACTATGGTGTCTTCTCCCTTATGCCTGAAATAATATATTATTCCATTAGAAAGAGTATTTGTCTGATAATTTTTAGTTGGATGGACTACAATAAATGGCGGTTTATTTATTATTAAAATATCCTGATCCTCGTATACTATAGAAAGCTCCATTTTAACCGGCTCTATATCCTGAGTCTCTTCTCTTTGAAGCTCAATTTCTATAATATCTCCCTCACTTAGCATATAATTTAGTTTTTCCTTTTTTCCATTTACTTTTATTCTTTCTTCTCTTCCTGCGCTTATCAAGAACCTGGTGGATATTTGTTTTTCTCTCTTTAAATAAGCTCTGAGCTTGGTTTTTTTGTCCAAGTTCAAAGCTTTATATGTAAGTATATTATTCATTTACTTTAGCTATAGCTTCAATCTCAACCAGAGCATCTTTCGGAAGGCGAGAAACCTCAACAAAGGATCTGGCAGGATAATTTTCTGTAAAATACTCGCTATAAACCTGGTTTACAGCTGCAAAATCATCCATGTTTTTAATAAACACTGTGGTCTTAATCACATTCATCAAAGAAGAGTCTGCTGCTTTTAGTACTGCTTTTAAATTAAGAATACATCTCTCAGCCGCTTTTTTTATATCACCTGTAACCATCTGGCCATTTTCAGGGTCTATAGGTATCTGACCTGATGTAAAAATAAGATTTCCTATATTAATTCCCTGAGAATATGATCCTATTGCAGCAGGGGCTTCTTTTGTATATATTATTTCTTTCATCTAATCCCCTCCTATTTATAATCACTGCCTAATATGATCACTATATCATATTGGCTATTACTTGACTGAAGTACATCAACATTTGATATACCAAATTCATCTGCTAAAATCAGATTAATATCTTCATCCATATTATAGGCTGTAACTTTTGATGTTTCAGCTGCAGCTGCATTACCTGTGGTTACGTTTTTATAGCCTTTATTTTCCAGTTTTTCCTTTACATCTGCTGCTAAGCCTTGTGTACCTGTTCCATTTTCAATCATTACTTTAACAGTTTTCTTATCTATAGATAAAGTCTTATTCTCAGATGTACCTATGCCTTCTTCTCTAAATGGTGCTAATATTTCCTTATTTTTATCCGGTTCATATATAACATAGGATATTTTATCAATATACTCAGGAGTTGACTTTATTGTTTCCATTTTTATGTTGGAGGAGCCTAATTTTGCTACAATATATCCGTATTTTATAATACTTACAGGTTCCATATTTGTCTCAACAAATTCAGGAATACTTTTTAGTATGCCACCTAGTTTAAATATTATTGAGGGTGATTTTATTTTGTCTATTACTTTACTTATAAAATCATGCTGATTGTCAATTCTGCCTAAATCACCTGTGGCAAAGCCTCCCTTTCCATCGTTATTCTTTCTCCATCTGAAATACTCTTCAGCCTTAGCTCCATCTAAATGAACCGTCTCTCCCTTTTTAAAATGAATATGAAGATTCTGACCTGCATCATCATAATCCATCTCATATGGTATAGTTATATCTACTCCGCCTATTGAGTCTATTAGCTTTCTGAAGCCTTCATAATTTAATTTGGCATAGTAGTTTACATCTACCTCCAGCAGCTTTTCAACAGCATCTATAGCTCCCTGAATGCCATTTATGGCATGAGCATTATTTATTTTTTGGTTTTTGCCATTTATTTTAATCAATGTATCTCTTGGAATTGATAATATATTAGCTGATTTTGTATTTGGATTATAATTCAAAAGCATTAAAGTGTCTGTTCTTTTAGGGTCATTGGCACTTTTTGATTGAGGATCCCCAATATCTACACCCATAAGAAGAATATTAACCGGGCCATCCTTTTTTACCTCTTTTGTTATTACAGTTTGGCCATTATATCCTGAAGATTTGTTTGTTAAACTTAATAGATACCTATAGACGCCAAATACTATTCCTCCAATAATAAGCAGGATAAATAAAGTTAGAAATATGTAAAATTTAGGTTTAACTTTTATTTTTTTTCTTTCTCTCATTTTTTCACCTTATCCTTTGCAGGATATAATTCCTTCCTCTTATTGTTTCCATATGAATAAGCTTTCCTTTTGTTATAACATATTTTATTGTATTGTCATAGGCATAAAGCATTGCTTTATCCAAATCTATATAGGATAGATTCCTTAAAAAGTCCACTCCCTGGAAATTTCTATTTGGTTCAATATAATCTGCTAAATATATTATTTTATCTAGTTTTGTCATATTCTCTCTTCCGGTTGTATGATATATTATAGAGTCCAGTATATACTTGTCAGATACGCCCATAACTTTTTCCGCAATAATTGCACCGCATAAGCCATGAAGAAGCTGTGGCTCCGACCTAGATACTAAATCTACATTAAAACCTGATACTAAAGCCATATTAAGTAATTCTTCATTTTTTAAATTTTTAGCACAGTCATGCAAAAGTCCGGCGATCTCTGCTTTTTTTGCATCCTCTCCGTAAAAAGATGCTAATGAAACCGCCGTATCTTTTACTCCTAAGGTATGAATATACCTTTGCTCTTTAAGGTTTTCTTTCAAATAGTCATCCATCTTAGTAAGCGGCCACATCATTTGTAAAGTCCTAATTCGTTTATAGCATAATAAACATTAGCTGGAAGATATTGACTTACATTTAATCCCTTTTGCATCAGCTTCTTTATTTTTGAAGATGATATCTCCATGGCAGGCAGGCTCATGAAAATAATTTCCCTGCCATATTTTTTTTCTATAAATCTTTTTTGCTGAAATACTTCTTCATTTTCATATCCATGTCTGTTATACACTACAATCTGGCAATTATCCATTATTGTCTTAACATCTTTCCACTTCTCCAGTTCCATAAGACAATCAACTCCTGCTATAAAATACCATTTTGTTTCTTTTTCAATCTCTTTAAAATGCTGAATAGTTTCAGAGGTATATGAAATACCATTTTTGTTTATTTCATAGCTGGAAACTTCAAATTTAGCTTCTTTTCTAACAGCCAGTTTAACTAATTCATATCTAAGGAATGCATCAGATATCTTCTTATCTTCTCTAAGAGGCGGATTGCCTGCAGGAACAAATACTATTTTATCTAAGTTTAAGGTATCCAGTGCTGCATAAGCTATATGAAGATGTCCATTATGAATAGGATCAAAAGTACCGCCGAATATTCCTTTTTTAATCATATATGTCCTGTTCCTCCTATAATTAAACTGAGTGAATTACATAATTTAAAATTTAATTTTTCAGCTTAAAAAAATGTTAGCAATTCATTATTTTCAAGCTGAAAACTCAGTCCAAATATAATTATGCAATTCTCATAAATTAATAATATTATATTCCATATATTATACTAATTCAATTTAATTCCTATTCAGGCAGCTCTATTTTCTGATTTTTTTTATTTCTCTTATATATTATTATCTTGTTACCTATTACCTGGACTCCATCGCATTTAAGTTTGCTGCAAATTATATCCATGGCTTCAAAGGCATCTATGTCACTGTTTGCCAATACGCTTATCTTTATAAGCTCTCTGGCAGTTAATGCATCTTCAACCTGTTTTATAAGATTTTCTTCTAATCCGCCTTTGCCTATTTGAAATATTGGGCTTATTCTATTGGCAAGCCCTCTTAAATAACTTCTTTGTTTACTGTTTAACATTTATCCTCCTAATTATACCAGATACTCAAATTCGAAATATTTAAGTCTTACAATATCTCCGTCTTTTATACCCATTTTCTTCAGTTCTTCAAATACTCCCTTGTTTGTTAAAACCTTTTGTGCATATTTCAGAGAGTTAAAATCATTTACATTTACACTGTCTAAAAGTCTGTCTACGAAGCTGCCCTCTACTACATATACACCATTCTTATCTATATTTATAGTATATGTAAAGTGCTTCTCTTCCCATATATATTTATCTTCCTGAGGGATATAAAGGTCTTCCTTAGATATTTTGCTTAAGCTATCAGCTGCTGCTTTCATTAAATCTTCAACGCCTGAATTAGTTGCTGCTGATATCTTAAATACCTTGTCATAACCTAAAGCTGTTACCTTTTCTTTGAACTCATTGAATTTTTCGTCATCGCATAGCATATCACTTTTATTTGCAGCTATAATCTGCGGTCTTTCACTGAGCTTCTTGCTGTAATTTTTAAGCTCCTGATTTATCTTTAAAAAATCCTCATATGGTTCTCTTCCCTCAGAGCCTGATATGTCAACAAGATGAATTAAAAGTCTTGTTCTTTCTATGTGTCTTAAAAATTCCAGTCCCAGGCCTATTCCTTCTGATGCACCTTCAATTATTCCGGGAATGTCTGCAATAACGAAGCTGTTTATTCCCCTTAAGCCTACTACTCCTAAATTTGGAGAAAGAGTGGTAAAGTGATAATTTGCAATCTTAGGTTTTGCTTTTGATACCACTGAAAGAAGAGTGGATTTACCCACATTTGGAAATCCAATAAGTCCCACATCTGCTATTAATTTCAGTTCTAAGTATATGGTATATTCTTCTCCCGGCATACCAGGCTCTGCAAAATCAGGTGCCTGCCTTGTGGGAGTACAGAATTTGGAATTTCCTTTTCCTCCTTTTCCACCCTTAGCAACTACAAAGGTGTCGCCAACATGTGCCATGTCTGCCATTACCTTTTTTGATTCAAAATCTTTAACTATTGTACCTAGAGGTACCTTTATTATCAGGTTCTGTCCGTCCTTACCATATGATCTGGAAGAAGATCCATTCTCACCTCTTTCTGCCACATACTTTTTCTTATACTTAAAATCCAGCAGAGTAGTCATATTAACATCTGCTTTTATTATAACGTCTGCGCCTTTTCCACCATCTCCGCCGTCTGGTCCTCCCAAAGGAACATATTTTTCTCTTCTGAAGGATACAGCACCGTTTCCGCCGTCTCCGGATTTAATATAAATTTTCGCCCAATCTATAAACATATTCTCACCACTTTCCTTTTATATTTTTACCAATATTACCTTTAATATTTCAGGAAATTGCATAATTACATTTTGTATGATTTTTCAGTTTAAAAATAACGAATTACCAACGTTTTTTTAACTGAAAAAGTTAATTTATAAATTATACAATTTTCTCATTTAAGGAAATTACATTCAATTTTATTTTGTCCTAATATTTTAAAAGCACCCTTAAAAAGGGTGCTTTTTTTATTCTGCAACTTCTTCATCAAACTCTGCTTCATAAACAGAAGCTTTCTTTCTGTCTTTTCCAAATCTTTCATACTTAACAAAGCCGTCAACCTTTGAAAATAATGTATCATCTTTGCCGATTCCAACATTATTACCAGGATGGATCTTTGTTCCTCTTTGTCTAACAAGAATGTTTCCTGCTAATACGAACTGTCCATCTCCACATTTAACACCTAATCTTTTAGATTCACTATCTCTACCGTTTCTTGAGCTACCAACTCCCTTTTTATGAGCAAATAGCTGCAAATTCATAACGAACATGGTGCTACACCTCCTCTTCAATAACGTTTATATAGTCACCGTAACCTTTTTCCATACTAATAAGTCCCAGCTTCATAGTCTCAAGCAAAGTCTGGCACTTATCTATATCCTCTTTTGAGGATTTATAAAGATTTAAGGAAAGATTCCCTTCCTCTGCCGATACAAAAGCATGAGCCTTTAAAACCTCTGTTATTCCAATAACTATTGTCTGACTAACTGCAGAAACTCCGCTGCATACGATATCTCTGTCATAGTCATCAAAATCTGCATGGCCTGTGATATCAAATGCTAAAATTTTGTCTTTGCTTTTTTTAAATGCTGCTTTAATCATACTAAGCGTTTATCTTTTCGATTTGAAGCTTTGTATATGGCTGTCTATGTCCTTGCTTTCTTCTATAATCCTTTTTAGATTTAAACTTGAAAACAATAACTTTTTTAGCCTTTCCCTGAGCTAAAACTTTAGCACTAAGGCTTGCTCCTTCTATTACAGGGCTCCCTACTAATAAAGTCCCATCCTCTTTAGAAACTGCAAGTAAGCTATTTAATTCTAATACGGAATCTACTTCAGCATCAAGCTTTTCAACGAAGATAACATCTCCCTCTGAAACTTTGTACTGTTTTCCGCCTGTCTGCAATACTGCGTACATAAAAACACCTCCTCAATCCAGTCTCGCCAATCTAAGGTACATATCTCTATGGTTTAAAGCCTTATTTGTGCGGTCTACAAATGCCATTTTAACACAGCACATCTATTTTGTAAAGAAAATTTAGTGTTTTATCAGGAAGTCCTCCGCCTGCTCTTTAAATAAAAGTTTAAAGTTTTCTCCTATTAATTCTGTTAAATAAAATAAAAAAGAATTTTCCTGTTTTTTATAAATATTATTAACCTCTATAACAGGATCTTCAATTTTCTCCATATGAACTTTTTCTTTAATAAGGATGGAAATATACAGGGAGCTTAGCCTTTTACCATCCTGACAGATACCATAATTTTCTTCAAGATAATAACTTATGGGTGTAACCTTTTTCCTTGTTATCTGAACTAAGTTTAGTTCAGTAAATGGGTAAACAGAAGGCTTTAGCCTATCTTCTTTAAATCCCAGCTGCAGCATATCAAGAAGCTCTTTCTTTTTATTTCTATCCTTTAAGTCAATGAAATCTATTATTATTATGCCGGATAATCCCCGAAGCTTTATCTGCCTGGGTATCTCTGCTGCTGCTTCTATATTTGTTTTAAATGCTGTTTTATCCATTGAACTTTCAGATGTATTTTTTGATGAATTTACATCAATTACATACATAGCCTCTGTCTTATCAATAATAATATTTCCCTTAGACGGAAGTATTACACGACGCTTAAGGAGATCTTTTATATCCTCCTCTATACCATAGCTTAAAAAAACATTTTCCTCTAATTTTACTATAGTATTAATCTTTCCTTTTATGTATTCTTCTATAAAGCACCTGTCCTTAATATCACTTACAATTATGCTTTCTATGCTGCCTGATATATCTCGTAGCAGTTTGCCAAGTATTCCATTAAAATCATATATGAGACCTAATGAGCTGCTGTAATCTTCTTTCCTTCTTATCTGAGAATATATTTGGTATAAATAATCATACTCATTTTTAATTTCATCTATAGATGTTTCTATTGAATTACTTCTTATTATCACTCCTGTATTATTATAAAGCTCTATTTCATGCCTGATACTTTCTTTGAAGTCTTCAGTAAGCTTACCAGAAAACTCCATTTCTTCTTTTAGAGTCTGAAGCATGATATACCTGCCTGGAAGCAGCAGATTCAGGGAGGATTTAGCACTTTTCTCGCCTTCCTCCTCCTTAATTATCTGAACAGCCAATCTGTCTCCCTTTTTTATTTTTATATTTTTATCCAGATATAAAAATACATTTTTTTCGTAACCAATATCCAGAAAGGCTCCCTTTAAGGATGGAAGAATATTTTTTACCTCTCCTATATAGATGCACCCTTCTTTTGGTTTATTATCTTCCTTTTCAAAATAGATATTACTTAAAATATTATCTTCATATACTGCTGTTCTAAGAAGGAAAGCATCTCTATCTATAAATATCTTCTTCAATGTATCACCTGCTTGGAAAAATCGGTGCAGTATTTATCAAGAGGAATAAACTTATCTCCATCGATAGCATACATTTCTATTCTTTTTATTAATACAAATGAGTCTTTTTTATAGCCCTTTGTATTCTCTATAATAAATTTGGATAACAAATCAGCAGATAAGTTATCTTTGCTTCCGGATGCCAGCGTTACTGTAATTATCAGATAACTGTCTTCTATCTTATATCCCATTTTATATATGTATGGTCTAATATCTACTTCTTTTTCGCTGCTTTTACTTTTTTTTACAATATTCCAATTTTCTAAATGGAATAAATCTCCAAGCTGCTCCTCTAAATTTTCCGTTTCTTCATATTTTATCTTGATATTATATTTGGCAGCTGAAAGAATTGCCATGGAGCTTTTTACGTTTTCTTTTACCTCTGCTGCATAAAGAAACTTTATTCCCTTTGAGGATACTTTATTTAATGCTTCTATAAGCTCTATTGTTTTTACTCTCTCTTCCAGGTAAATATCTAAATATTCAGAGGAAGAGTATACCCCAACTGATAAAGGCTGGCATAATGATGTATTCATATGGGGATTAAACCCCTGAGAATACTCTACATTTAATTTAGACCTTCTTATTATCCTCTGAAGAGTTCTCATCAGATCAAGATGAGATATGAATTTTATATCGCTGTCCTTAGTGAACTTTATTAAGTATCGCACCTTCAAAGCACTCACCTCCAACTTCGCTGCAGTTTATACCGCAGGCACTGCAATTCTGCCTGCAGTCACAGGTCAGCTCTGCTTTTTTTGCCTTCTCATTTTCTGATATTAAGTATTTTTTAGAAACTCCAATATCTATAAAATCCCAAGGAAGTATTTCATCATAGCACCTTTCCCTTTTTGCATAAAAATCTCCGTCTATTCCTTCCTCTTTTAAAGATTCCATCCATATATCATAATTGAAGTACTCACTCCAGCCATCAAATTTAGCTCCCTTTTCAAAGGCTCTTATTAAAACATTAGAAAGTCTTCTGTCTCCTCTTGCGAAAATAGCCTCCAAATAGCTTACCTTTGTCTCATGATAAGTGTAAGAAACTGCTCTTTCTTTTATGTTAGCTTTAAGCTTTTTTACCTTTTCAAGAACATTACCCATATCATCCTGTGGAATCCATTGAAATGGAGTAAAGGGCTTTGGGACAAAAATTGATGAGGATACATTTACCCTAAGTCCATTTTTCCTTTTATCCTTTGGGACCTTGTAGTATTCCCGAACTACTTTGTCTGCCATATCTGCAATTCCTGCAACATCCTCTTCTGTCTCATAAGGAAGACCTACCATAGTATACAGCTTAATAGTAGAATACCCGGAATTAAATGCACTTGCTGCAGAATTTAGAAGGTCCTCTTCTGTAACACCTTTATTTATTATATCTCTCATCCTTTGGGTTCCAGCCTCCGGTGCAAAGGTAAGTCCTGTCTTTCTTACCTTTTGAATCTCATTTAAAAGCTCTATATAAAATGAATCTATTCTGATAGATGGAAGACTTACTCCAAACTTATCCTCCTTATATTTTTCAATTATGCTGTTTACTAATCCGCCAATGTCTGAATAATCACATATGGAAAGAGATGTGAGTGAAACCTCATCATAGCCTGTAGAATCTTTTATTTTATCAAGAAGCTCTAAAAGTTTGTCTGTCTTTTTCTCTCTTATAGGTCTGTAAATCATACCGGCCTGGCAAAAACGGCAGCCTCTTGAGCATCCCCTAAAGGTTTCCAGCATTATTCTGTCGTGAACTATTTCTGTATATGGGACTACTAACTTATCCGGATAATCTACTTCATTAAAATTACTTACTATCCTTTTAACTACCTTTTTAGGCACAAAATCATATTTAGGAGTAAATTCCTTTATTGTTTTATCTTCATTATAGGATACTGTATATAAAGATGGAACATATACTCCCTTTATCTTCGAAGCGTTTTTGAGAAAGTCCTCTCTGCCTTTAGATTTTTTATATGTATCTAGTATTTCCCCGGTTACCTCTTCCCCCTCACCTATTACAAATAAATCTGCTATATTATATAAAGGCTCCGGATTATACGCACAAGGTCCTCCAAAGAGTACTATAGGGAAATTGTCATCTCTATCCTCTGATCTTAGCGGGATATTTGAAAGAGAAAGCATATTTAGTATATTTGTATAGCTCATTTCATACTGAAGTGTAAATCCTAAAAAATCAAAAGACGATAAGGGATCCTTTGTTTCTAAAGTGCCAAGAGGAATATTATTATCAATAAGGAGCTTTTCCATATCAGTCCAGGGAGCAAAGGCTCTCTCACAATAGGTATCCTCTCTCTGGTTTAGTATGTAGTACAAAATTCTTGTTCCCAAATGGGACATACCAACCTCATATACATCCGGGAAACAAAATGCAAATCTTATATCAACACTAGTTAAGTCTTTATATACAGAATTATATTCTCCGCCAATATATCTGGCAGGTTTTTCTACTCTATATAAAATATCATCACTTATCCTGTTCATAAATTTACCTCCTTTAGTTCTTTTATTATTCTATCATAACCTTTTCTCATTTAATAGTTGGATAAAGGTTATATTGCCTTTATTTTTAAGGCCCTGAAATAATTCTCCTTCTGAAATCATTCCAATTGGGCACAATTCTTCATCCAGCACATAAAATATTGCATATCTTTTCTTATCTATCAGCTTTGCCCCCTCGATCAGATTAGATTTATAGTATATGGAAATACTATAATTTTCCAAGTACTTATTCTTTAAAAATCTCCATTTTTTCTTAACCACATCTGCCATAATAAGATAAACCAGTCTCTTCCTTTCTATTATTGCTGAACTTATTATAAATATTCCAATTATTAAAAGGCTTAGATTATTTAATTTTAAAAAAAGTAAAAATACATATAATAATATAATTACAGCTCCAAGTATTATGCTTATTACAGATGTTATCCTTACTGAGGCTTTATAATTTTTCTTAACATAAATAATATCCCTAAGAACTCTTCCTCCATCAAGGGGAAAAGCAGGGATAATATTGATTATAAAAACTGCCTGATTTATCATATGCAGCTGGTACAATATGATATATCCATATATATTATAAAAGTATAAAAATATAAATGAAAAAATCAAATTCATTAATGGTGCGGAAATTGAGATAATTATATCCTGAGATATTGTAGCTTCATCTATATCCTTCAGATTTATAGAAAGTCCAATAGGGGACATCTCCATATAAAAGCCTGAAAAACCAAAATATAAGGCAAATAAATAATGTATCAGCTCATGAGTAATTACGACTATAAGCTCCAAAATTAAAATATGCCTGTATCCCAGCAGAAAAATAAGGATTACATAGGGAATAAGATATTTGCTGTATTTTATCAAAAGCTATTCCTTAAAGCTTATATATTCTTCAGGATTTTTATATGTTCCCATTATTGACAGTGAAAAATGCAGATGAGGTCCTGTTACCTTGCCTGTATTTCCGCTTTTCCCTATTATATCTCCCTTCTCTACCGTAACTCCTTTATCTACCAGAAATGAATTAAGATGACCATATCTTGTTTCAATTCCATCACCATGATCTATAACAATATACTTGCCAAAATCCGAATCCTCAGCTGCTTCCTTTACAGTACCAGTGAAGCTGGCTGCCACATCTGTATTTAAAGCACAGGATATATCTAATCCATCATGAACCTGATCTCCACCATCTACTAGGTCCGTTCTGCTCCCAAATGCGGAGGTTATTTTGCCATCTATAGGTGCTTGAAAATTTCCTTTAATATATTCCTTTACCTTATCAGTTTCTTCTACTTTATCTTTAAAAACATTTATTTTATTCCATATAGCTGCAGGAAGAGTTTTTATATCTGTGCTTTTAATATTATTGTAAAGTCCATTATAGTCAAAGTTTGTATTTACAGTTTCTTTAGCATATTCATACATTTTATCTGTATAACTAAAGTACCGTGATCTGCATATTAAAATAAATATTATCAATATAAGAGTCCCGGCCAGCTGAAATATAATTTTTTTAAACAGCTTATTAATATTAAGGGAGGGCAGTTTTCTGCCTTTTGTAGATTTTATTTTACTATAATAGTTTTTATAATAGGGTTCATAACTTCCCATAATTCCTCCATTTAATTTACTTTCGAAAATTAAAATTTTCTTTTTCCCACTACTATAATGTATATGAATATAGAAATTGTATAATTACCTTTTGTCCAATTTTTCAGTCTGCAATTTTCTTCAATATAAGAGATTGCATAATTCACAATTATATTCCAGCTTGAAAAAACGGTGAACATTCGTTATTTCCAAGATGGACCAGCGGTCGGTAATTATGCAATCTCCAGTAAAAAGACTATTTAAACCAAGTTTAAATAGTCTTTACGAAAATTTCAGCTGTTCCCATATTTGTTGCCAGAGGAACCTTATGAACATCACATATTCTAAGAAGCGCCGTTACATCAGGTTCATGAGGCTGAGCAGTAAGCGGGTCTCTAAGGAAAAAAACCATGTCTATTTCACCGGAAGCCACTTTCCCACCTATCTGCTGATCTCCGCCAAGAGGTCCTGAAAGAAACCTATGTACATTAAGTCCAGTGCTTTCTGATATTATCTTTCCTGTGGTGCCTGTTGCAAAAAGCTGATGCCTTTCGAAATTTTCTTTGTATTTCTTTACAAAGGCAAGTATCTCTTCCTTCTTTTTGTCATGGGCAATTAAAGCAATATTCATAATATTCTCCTAAAAATTTATTTTTTTTCTTCTCATACCTACATTAAGAACTATTCCCAAGGATATAAAACTAGATAATATGGAGCTTCCGCCATAGCTCATAAGTGGCAGCGTAATACCAGTTACAGGCATGATTCCTATTGCCATACCGATATTTTCAAGGATTAAAAATAAAAATGTTGCAACCATTCCTGAAACTAATACCTGACCTAAAATATCTTTAGAACCTTTTCCAATAATAATCATTTTAAATATGAGGAGTCCATAAAAGAAAATTAATCCGAGTCCTCCCAAGAGTCCCCATTCCTCTCCTACTACAGCATATATATAATCTGTGCTTATTTCAGGAATAAAACTGGATGCATATGTCCCTTTTAAGAACCCCTTGCCTAAAATTCCTCCTGAACCTATGCCTATTTGAGACTGAGTTGCCTGATAGGCATAAGTAAGCTCATACTGGTCTGGATTTAAAAATGCAAATATTCTTTTCATCTGATAAACCTGAAATAGTCCAGATTTCCATAATATAAGAACTAAAATTAAAACTGCCAGGAATCCTCCAATTATTATCTTATTATCCAGGCCAGCTGCATAGAAAACGCCTAAAAATATAAAGAAAAATACCATGGTCATTCCCATATCCGGTTGGATTACTATAAGAATCATAGGAATAAGAACAACTCCAATAAGTTTAATCAGATTCTTAGGCTCATTTATTTTTCCTTCAAAATCACTTATCATTTTTGCAACCATAATAATTGCTGCTATTTTCATAAATTCTGAAGGCTGAATACCTGTGCTTCCTATTCCTACCCAGGATCTGGCTCCTCCTGATATTTTTCCGAATACATCTATATAAACCAGAGATAATATGCCTATACCATATATTATTTTAGAGTAGCTGCCAAACAGCGAATAGTCTATTGATATAATTACATACATAACAATAAGTCCTAGAATTATCCACATCAGCTGATGTTCCAGGTAGTACATGCCATATTTTTTATATGTACAGCTGTAAATATTCATAACTCCAAACAAACCTATTGCAAGTATTATAATTATCATACCAAAATCCAGCTGTTTCAGAAGCTTTCTATTTATTATTAAATTTTTTAACACAGCAGCACCTCCCAGCTGAAATGAATATATATAAGAAATTTAAATTTAGCATTTTTTTAATTACTTTTTTTCCTAATTGGAATATTTGCAACCAAAGCAGGATAGCCGCCATCTTCATCATCAGTTTTTGTTATGGTCAGGTCTATATTGGATATTTCCACATCTACATATTTAGTAATAACCTTTATTATATCCTCTTTCATTTTATCCAGAAGTTCCGGAGATAACATAGCCCTGTCCTGAATTAAAATAAGCTGAAGCCTGTCTTTTGCAACCTTTTTTGAGGATGGTCTTATAAAAAAATCTTTAAAGCTCATATCTTCTACTTCCTTTTAAATATATTTAGCAAGGAACTTAATATTCCGCCATTCATTTTTTCTAAATTTATAAACTCTATATCCTCACCTGTTATTCTTTTTGCTACATTATTATATGCCCGTCCTGAAATTTCTCCCTCATTTAATGCAATAGGCTCGCCCTTATTAGTTGATACGGTTATATTTTTATCATCAGGAATTACACCAATTAATTTAATAGCTAAGCAGTCTAATATGTCCTGAACTCCAAGCATATCTCCTTTTTTTACCATATCGAAATTTATTCTGTTTACCAGAAGCTTATGATCATCCAGGCCTTTTGCATCCAGTTTCCCAATTACTCTATCCGCATCTCTTATTGAGGTAAGTTCAGGATTAACAACAATAACTGCTCTGTCTGCTGCTGCAACAGCATTCTCAAAGCCTTGCTCAATGCCTGCGGGGCAGTCAATTATTACATAATCAAAATCATCTTTCAACCCATTAATTAAAGTTTCCATATTTTCTTTTGATATATCGTTTTTATCTCTTGTCTGTGCTGTTGGAAGCAAAAACAAATTAGGCAGCCTTTTATCCTTTATAAGGGCTTGCTTAAGCTTACATCTTTCTTCAATTACATCTACCAAAGTATAGATTATTCTGTTTTCAAGTCCCATAAGGACATCCAGGTTTCTAAGTCCTGTATCACCATCTACTAAAACAACATTTTTCCCAAGCTTTGCTAACGCAGTTCCTATATTGGCTGTTGTAGTTGTCTTGCCAACTCCGCCTTTTCCCGATGTTATTACAATTGCTTCTCCCATTTTAAACCTCCATTAATACATTTTCATATTTTTATAAGGTTCTACTATTATACTTCCATCCTTTATAAGTGCTATTTCAGGGTAATGAGGGGTATCATCCTCATCAGGAGACCTGGTAGCTATTTCTCCAATGCTTAGTATCTGAGGTTTTAATGTTATAGCTGCTATAACAGCATCATTATTTCCGCCGCGGCCTGCATATACATTTCCCTTTAAGGCCCCAAACACTATTACGTTTCCTCCGGCATATACCTCTGCCCCGGAATTTACATCACCAATAATTACTATATTTCCCGGGTAATCAACAATTTGTCCGCTTCTTATAGTTTTCCTATAAAATTTCGTCTTTCCTTCATAAATTCCTTTAAATATTTTTTCTCTGTTTGATGAAATATCTTCATATACACACTCTTTTATCATAAATTCATCGAATAAAATATCTTTAAGCTTATCTCTATCTCTTTCATTTAACTGCTTCAGGTCTGTTATTATTTTTATCTCTGCACCCCTGTAGAACTTACTCCCTTTTGAAAGCTTTTCTATAAGTGCAGAGGCTAGCTGGTCAAAGTCATTAAAGCTATTGCTATTTATTACCACATTTAATCCATCTTTATTTCCTTTTAATATAACAGCATCTTCCACTAATATCACCCCCAGCTATTTCTTTTTTAATGTATAATTAAATTTAGACACATAATTTGGATATTCCTTTTGAAGTCTCTCTTTAAAATAAGCCTCAAATATTGCTCTGGCAACCGGCGCAGAATAACCGCCGCTGCCTCCATCGAATATTACAACAGAAACTGCTATCTGTGGATTATCATATGGGGCAAAGCCTAAATAAACAGAGTAAGCATCTCTTCCATAATCCGACTGCTTATCAGAGAATGTAGCAGATCCTGTTTTACCTGCTGTCTGAATAGGAAATCCTGCAAACACACTTTTATTTACAGTTCCTTCATCTCCTGATGTAACAAGAAGCATTCCTTCTTTTATTGCATCTATTGTTGACTGTTTAAAATTACTCTTTTCAATTACCTCCGGTTTTGTCTGCTCAATAACCTTTCCTGTCGAATCTGTTATTTTATCAACTATATGGGCCTTATATCTGGTTCCTCCGTTTAACAAAGTTGAAAGGTAGGAAACCAGCTGAAGAGGAGTAAACTGGTTAGTTCCCTGACCAATGGCAGCACTTAACACATTAACAGGAGTGCTTATTTCTGATCTTGCATCTCTTACGGATATATATATAGCATCGGTTATCTTTCCAATATCATTATCAGAATATTTAAGCTTTGTAAGTTTAGGCGAAGCAGCTATTATTTCTTTTACTTTGCCTTGGACCTGATTATAAAACAGATTCATTTGATCTGTAGTTAATTTTGTAATTTTCATCTCATTAGATATAAATTTCTGAAAATCATTCTTTAGTGTTTTTACATCTGCTGAATCATCACTTTTAGAAAGTATATCTATTGCTTTAAATTTACTATTATCTCTGCCTTTCCCCTTTTGAAGAAGGCTGTTTAATTCCTGAGTAAACACAACAGAATAAATGTTTTTTCCTGTTTCATAATTATATACCTGCCCAAAACTTTCCTCATCATAAAGCTCAATTCCTGTTGTAGCTTTCTCACCAGGTTTACATCCAAGTCCCAGCTTCCAAGCATATTTTGCCAGTGTATCCATACCGGCAGATCCTTTTGACTGAAGCCAGTCTCCTACCTGAAAGAAGAAGTAGTTACAGGATACTTCTAGTGCCCTGGTTACATTTACACTCCCATGAGTGCTGTGATATTCCTTATATTTCCAGCACATTCCATTAAAACCGGAATATGCAGTATATACACCCTTATCAACAACTGTGGTTGATGTAGTTATTATACCCTCTTCCAAAGCTGCCAATGCAGTAACCGGTTTAAATGTAGATCCTGGTGGAATAAGTGAAGCTATAGCATAATTGAAGAACGGTTTTGGATATATATCATATAAATCTTTTCTTCCAGTTACATTTCCGCTGGAATCCTTCTGAACCGGAAATAAAGCGTCAACTGTAGTTGATAATCCATTTTTATTTATATAATCTTTTCCATACTGTTCATAATCCGGGTCAAAATACTTTTTTCTAAGCTCTGTTGTTAATGCTCCGGGAGTAGACAGTAAATTAGGATCGTACCCAGGTCTTGAGGCTAAAGCTATTATTGCTCCTGTTTTTATATCCTCAACTACAGCTGCTCCTCTGGTTGCATTTTTTGAGTAGGGATGGGCTTTATTATAGGATGTCTGAAGAGCCTTCATGGTATCATCTAATGCTCTTTCTGCTGCATACTGAACATCCTGATTTATAGTAAGATAGATATTTTGTCCAGGATAAGGTTCCCTGCTTCCCAGCTCTTCTATAACTCTTCCATTGGAATTAATCCTGACAATTCTTCCTCCCTTGGAACCCTTTAACCTGTCCTCATATACACTTTCTATTCCCTGAGTTCCAACATAGTCTGAACTGACATCATATCCCTGCTCTGTATATTTATCTTCCTGCCAGGGCTGTATCTTTGAAATATAGCCTATAATTGAGGAAGCGAAATCACCATAGGGATAATACCTGGTAGGTTCTGTGCTTACATCAATACCAGACATTTCATTT
>JBAXYJ010000010.1:0-24941 GCA_041670885.1 Clostridiaceae bacterium | reverse complement strand
TTAAGGCTTGTTACGTAATCCTCTGCACCAAGTGCAATTCCAATAAGCCTTTTGCTTGATGCTGCAATTGAATTTGCATTTACTATTCCCGCAGCGCCTTCAATAGCTGCCATCATTTTTGTGCTTCCTGCAACACGTCCGATTTTTCTTTCTGCCTGGTAAATTGCAGCTTCCACAGCCAGTATATCTTCTTTTGACTCAGTTTTTGGAAGTCTGATTACATCAACACCGGCTCTCACTAAAGCTTCAATGTCTTCTCTTCCAAATGGACTATCAAGACTGTTAATTCTGACAACTATTTCTGTATCACCATAATCTATTGTCTTTATGGCATTGTAAACTAAAAATCTGGCTGCATCCTTTTCGGAAACTGTAACTGAATCCTCCAGGTCAAACATTAGTGAATCTGCCCCATAAATTCCTGCATCCTTAAGCATTCCGGGATTGTTGCCGGGAACAAACATCATGGTTCTTCTTAAACGTTCCATTAACCCAGCACCTCCCAATCATAGTCTCCTTCTATTTCGCAGGCCCTGTAAACTGCACAGGCAACTCTTGACTTTATTGTACAGTCAAGCGCCCCCCTGTCTTTAGCAATTATTTTAACATTATCTATCTGAAGCTTTTCCAGGGTTTCTTTGATAACCTTTCTGATCTGCCTTCCAAATTGTTTTTCCACAATGCTTTCCAGTTCAATTTTAATACCACCATCATCATTTGCTGCAACCATTACCATAATGTCGTTAGATTCCAAGGTTCCAGCTGCCGCATTTTTGATAAATTTCATTTCCTGCACCTCCAAATTAATATAGGCAATCACTAAATTTCAAAGGCTCTATTGCTTTCTATTCTGCAAACTTATATCATCTGCTTAAATTTACCAGGTCCCTTTAAAACGGAGGCAGCAGCCGGTATTACTCCAGATGCACCTCCAATGATGGTTAAATCACCGCTGGCATGTAATTCTTTTTATCAAAATTTCAAGACGCCCACTTCTTTAAGTTAGTGATCCTCTATTTTGCTTCAGGTGGGGCAGAGTCCCCATCTGAAGACCCGGTGCTTAGCTTTAGCTAAGCGAGTTCACTACTTTGCAAGCAATTCTTCAAGATACCTGGAAGTATAATGCAGCCACTCCTCAGAATTAACAACGTTTTTATCAGGAGCTTCTGATAAGGCCTCCAAATCTTTTGTGATAATTCCCCGGTCGATGGTTTTTATACATGCAGTTTCAAGCTTATCAGCAAAGCCTGCAAGCTCTGAATTTTCATCAAGCTCTCCGCGTTTTCTAAGGGCTCCGGTCCATGCAAAGATTGTAGCCATAGGATTTGTTGATGTTTTTTCTCCCATAAGATGTTTATAGTAGTGTTTCTGTACTGTTCCATGTGAGGCTTCATATTCATAGCATCCATTTGGGGAAACAAGTACCGATGTCATCATTGCAAGACTTCCAAAAGCAGAAGCAACTAAATCAGACATAACATCGCCATCATAGTTTTTACATGCCCAGAGCATTCCGCCTTCCGATTTTATAATGCGGGCAACTACATCATCAATTAATGTATAGAAATACGTTATGCCAGCTTTCTCAAATTTTTGAGCATAGGATTCACCATCATACTCTTTATGATATACTTCATTGAATATATCTCTAAAATCAGCATCATAAGTTTTAGAAATGGTGTCTTTTGCAGAGAACCAGAGGCCAATCTTCTTGTTTAGAGCATAGCTGAAACAGGACTTAGCAAAACTTTCAATTGACTTGTCTAGGTTATGCATTGCCATTACTACGCCCTTGCTCTTAAATTCATGAATGCACTGCCTGGAAATCTCCCTGCCCTCATTATCAGTAAATACAAGTTCTGCTTTTCCCGGTCCCTCTGCTTTATATTCGACGTCCTTATAAATATCTCCATATGCATGTCTTGCAATTACTATAGGCTTTTCCCATGTCTTCACATATGGTTTAATTGTATTTACTATAATTGGCTCACGGAAAACAGTACCATCAAGGATAGATCTTATTGTTCCGTTAGGGCTTTTATACATTTTTTTTAAATTATATTCCTTAACTCTTTCTGCATTAGGCGTAATTGTTGCACATTTTACACCAACTCCGTACTTTTCAATTGCATTAGCAGCATCATTGGTAATCTGATCGTCAGTATTGTCTCTTTCTTTAATTCCCAGGTCATAGTACTCAGTTTTCAGATCTATATAAGGTAAAAGAAGTGTATACTTTATCATTTTCCACAGGATACGGGTCATTTCATCTCCATCCATTTCTACCAGTGGAACTGTCATCTTAATCTTCATAATTTATCCCCTCTAAATTATTAATTTCTATATTTGATTTTGCTCTTAATCCAGGATAATTTTCCGCCCATCTTCAGGATTTCTGCATCAGATTCTGAAAGTGTATCAGTAACTTCAATCTCTATATTTTTTGTAATATTCTTTAATATAACTCTGCCCTTTAAATTGCCGATAGTAACTGTAAGTGTATCACCCGCTTCAATCTTTTCGTAATCTGCCGGGTTCTTAAAGGTCAATGGAACAATTCCAAAGTTAATAAGATTAGCAAGGTGAATCCTGGCAAAGGATTTTACTATAACTGCTTTAACTCCCAGGTATTTCGGTGCAAGGGCTGCATGCTCACGGCTTGAACCCTGTCCGTAATTGTCACCGGCTATAATAAATCCGCCATTTTTTTCCTTTGCACGGCTGTAGAAATTACTGTCCACTGCTTCAAAAACATGCTTTGATATTTCAGGCACATTGCTTCGGAGCGGAAGTATTTTTGCACCTGCCGGCATTATATGGTCAGTAGTTATATTATCCTGAAGCTTTATAAGTGCTTCTCCTAAAAGTACATCAGGTAAGGTTCGGAAATCAGGCAGAGGTGCAATATTCGGGCCATACTGAACCTGAACTCTCGCTGCCTTTTCAGCAGGCAGAGGCTTAATAATCATATTATCATTGATTATAAACTCCTTCGGCATTTCAAATTTAGGACACTTTCCAAGAGTTCTTGGATCAGTGAGTACTCCTGTAATTGCTGTAGCTGCTGCAGTTTCAGGACTTACTAAGTAAACTTCTGCATCTTTTGTCCCGCTTCTTCCCTCAAAGTTTCTATTAAAGGTTCTTACAGAAACGCCCTTGGAGCAGGGAGCAGCTCCCATTCCAATACATGGTCCGCAGGTATTTTCAAGCATTCTGGCACCGGCTTTAACAAGATGTTTCATATCCCCGCTTTCAATAAGATGCTCTGTAACCTGCCTGGAACCGGCACTGATTGTCATATGCAGATTCTCTGAAACTGTTTTGCCTTCCATGATTTTTGCTACAATCATAAGGTCTCTTAAAGATGAATTTGTGCAGGAGCCTATTGCTACCTGATCAGCCTTTAATCCAGCTAACTCAGCTACTGTCTTAACCTTGCCCGGGCTGTGAGGCAGAGCTGCCATTGGCACTACCTCATCCAGATTAATTTCCATAACTTCATCATACTGTGCATCCTCATCAGGTACAATTTCTACCCAGGCATCTTCTCTTCTCTGAGCCTTTAAGAATTTTCTTGTAACTTCATCACTTGGGAAAATGCTGGTGGTACATCCTGTTTCCGTTCCCATATTTGTAATGGTAGCACGATCGGGAACACTTAAATTTTTAACACCAGGTCCACAATACTCCAGTACCTTTCCTACTCCCCCATTAACATTTATGCGGCGCAGCACCTCTAAAATTACATCCTTTGCAGAAACCCAATCCTGAAGCTTTCCGGAAAGATGAACGCCCACAACCTTAGGATATTTTACTTTAAAGGTAACACCTGCCATTGAAACAGCCACGTCCAGACCACCTGCTCCAAGTGCAAAACAGCCAATTCCGCCTGCAGTTGGTGTATGACTGTCAGATCCAATTAATGTCTTTCCGGGACGGGCAAATCTCTCCAGGAAAAGCTGATGGCAAATGCCATTTCCAGGTCTTGAGAAGTAAATCCCATGCTTAGCAGCTACTGACTGCAGATAGCGGTGATCATCAGGATTTTTAAAGTCAGTCTGAAGGGTGTTGTGATCCACAAAGCTTACACTAAGCTCTGTTCTTACACGTTCTATGCCAATAGCCTGAAATTGCAGATAAGCCATTGTTCCGGTGGCATCCTGAGTTAGTGTATGGTCAATTTTGATAGACACTTCCTTCCCCGCTTCAGGTATACCTTCTGCAATATGCTCCTTCAAAATTTTTTCGGTAATTGTCCCTGACATTTCATTCCTCCTAATTTTCATTTTTTTATTTACAATAAAACTACCCCTTAACATTTCTGCTAAAGGGCATAAATAAACCGTTGAACATCTTTATAAAAAATATATAAAAAATATATCTTAACACTTATCATCAACTTTCACCTCTCACAGCGTTTCTGATGAATTAATAAATGCAGTTCTTCTAACTTTGTTTCAAGTTAATGTATCTTTACCACCATTACAGAGGCAGAAAAGTTCTATCGTTTCGCTTAGTTTCTTTTTAGCCTTTATATGCTGTATTTTGATAATTGTATGCTATTATACTGTAAATATATGCTATGTAACATTATAATAAACATACTTTACAAATTATAGTATACATTTTAATGTTTTTCAGTAAGGGTTTACATAGTAAATTTTGCAATAAAGGGTGCAATTATTGCCAATGGTTATGACGGGATTGATGCAGAATCCAGCCTTTACTTCAAGACGATTTTGTATTTATAGTATTCCGCCATAAATAAAAAGCTCACAAACCATTACAGTTGTAAGCTTTTTTTCTTTTCCATATCTATTAAAGTTTCCTCACTCCAGTCAATATATAATTTTGCCTGACGAATCCCTAAGTTTAATACCTGGAGGATCTGCCTATGATTGTTATGAACTTCTACTATTTGATTTAATTCCGATTCGAATAAATTAAACAACTTCAGTTTTTCTTCTGACTGTTCTTTAAATCTAATTATATGTCTTCGCATTTCCTCAATATTTTTAGGAGTTGACAAAAACATCTTTAAAAGGAATTCGGATCTTACGGAATCTTTTTCATTTTCTTTTTCCATCCACTTTTTAAACTCTTTTTCACCCTGCAGAGTTATTTTGTAGCTCACTTTTTCACGCTTTATATTTCCTTCTGATAGAGCAGCAGAAATCTCAACCAAACCTTCCTCTGCCATTTGATTAAGTTCAGGATATATCTGGCCATAACTTTCCTGCCAAAAGAAAGACATCCGTTTGTCTATAATCTTTTTTAGTTCATATCCGCTTAAGTTTTCCTCCTGAAGTAATCCAAGTAAAACATACCTCGTTTTTTTCACTTTTATTTTCTCCTTTATTTCACTTTATAAGTAATTACCTTTTTAGGACAGTTATCAATGCATGCTCCGCATAATATACATTCATTATCATCCATCTTTCCCATTTGAACCTTTTCTGCTACATTAAGGCTCATGGGACAGCTTTTATCACACATATGGCAGTTTATACATGCACTTTTATCTGCAGATAACCTAAGCCTTTTAATATGCAGCAGTTTTCCTATTTTACTTCCCAGGACCATAAATGGTGCCATATAGCAAAAATAATGGCAGAAGATTCTCTTACCAAATATACATGGAATTAAGATCAGTAGTATTACTGAATAATATATAAAATAATCACTTATATTTGCTATAGAAACTCCATTAGTAGTCATATAGAAAAAGTCTACCGTTAGTTTTTGTTTTCTAAATATAAAGCAAATAATTATAATTGTTATCCATACCAGCCAAATTACATACTTAATATTATTTTTCCATCCCTGTTTAGGACTCTTACCGCTTATAAGCATGGCACATTCCTGTAATCCGCCTGCAGGACATAAATACCCACAGAATAATCTTCCAAAAAAAATTGAACCCAACAACATTACAAGAAATACAATGAAACTTCCGTTGACTATTCCGTCCATTGCCCCCAGAATAATTAACTCTGGTGAGATGTAATATATGGTTAATGGAAATAGTAACAGTGCAATTATTAATATCAACTTTCTAATATTTTGTCTTTTCACAATTCTACCCTCTTTTTAATATCTTTTAGATATATATCTTAAAGATATATTAGCACATAAATTTTAGTATTACAATAGTATAAATGAAAATATTATAATAATAACTAATATTCGTCTAAAGATGCAAAGTTTATTAATAAATTCAGTTACAAAATGCAGTAGAAACTTTTACTATGCTTAATAAAGTATTTACTTGTAATCTATAAAATTGATTAGAACGCATAATGATAAGGTAATGAATGATGACAGCATAAAAAAAGCTCACAAACCATTACAGTTGTGAGCTTTTATATGGCAGGGGTACCAGGACTTGAACCCGAACCAACGGTTTTGGAGACCGCTACTCTGCCAATTGAGCTATACCCCTAAGACAAAATTTATTATATTATATTTTTTCCATAAAAGCAAGAGTTTATTTTCTCCCTATAGGCTAAGAGGGGGCTGCTCCCCTGCTTAGTTTACTCTAAAGCCTGCTTCCTTAACCTTTTCTACAACAGCATCAAAATTATCAGCTCTTACCCTTACTACTATTTCCTTCACATCAGTCTTTACTTTAGGATCAATTACAGCAAAGCTTATTATATCGCCGCCCTCTTCTGATATTATCTTGGAAAGTTTTGATATCTGTCCCTTTATGTCATAGGCAATTACTGAAAGTCTTTTCCCTTTATTAAGTCCCAAAATTTCAGTAAATTCATTAAATATTGCTTTATGTGTGAGTATGCCATGAAATTTGTTATCTCTGTCTACAACTGCTATAAATGGCGTCATGTTCGTAACTAAGAAATTTGCAGCCTCTTCTACCTGAGCCATAGGGAATATTTCAGGCACATCAGTTTTCATCACCTTTTCAACCGTGAAATCCTCCATGTAGCTTACTCTATCCGGGCACTCCTCGAAATAATACTCGTATATTTTATCTTTTGATATAGAACCATAGAACTTATCTTCACAAACTACCGGCACAGAAAGAAGATTGCTCTTCTTTATTATGTCTAATGCCTTTCTAACATTGTCATTTGGAGATACTGTGATCAAAGACTCCTTTTCCATCATTAGACTTTTTACAAACATAATATTCCTCCTTATAACACTATATCACCATGTAAAAATCTAAAATATTTTAGATTTTTTTCAAGGGAATTAATAACATCATCATTACAGGGGAGTGAAATTTTCATGGTTTTTAAATTATTTATTTTGATAAACATTTGGTTATTCAAAAGTTCATTATCATCAGCATATATAAATACTCCCTTTTTATCGCTTTCTTTATACTCTTCAGTACTTTGAGATTTAAGATTATAGTAATCTGTAAATACTTTATATCTTTCATCAGGATAAATAAAAATATAATTTTTTAAGTCTTTCCCAACTTCTCTTCCTTTTGCCAGATAGAAATTTATAAGCTTGATGTATGTATTATAGTTATTTTCATATGTATCTCTATTTTTGGGGTCTAAATCCTGAACAGCATTTTTTATATTAAGTATTGCTATTTTCAGATTGTCCCCATTCAGGTAATAAAAAGGGAGAGCTTGTAAGCTTTTTACCTCAGTACCCCCCCTTGTTACGCATACCTGATTTAATTTTATGTTTCCTGCCAAACTAATAATATCCTTAGCAAAGGGTTCGCTTACTTTACTGTTATATATATATGCATCATAGTTTTTTATGGTACTTTTCAGGTTCTCTGAAAGCTTGTATCCATTCTGCTGCTCAACATTGTTAAACATAACATCTACAGTCTTAGGATATGTAGATATACTATTTATTATTTTATTAATCATTTTATCATTAACTAACACTTTAATCTCTTTAGTTTTTACTTGGGTTTTAGTTGGAACTTTATTCGTACTATTTTTCACGAAAAAAGAAGCAATTACCAATAATACTAATAATAGTATCATTATTTTTTTCATAACTTCACCTCATATATATTCCGAAGGTTAATACTATTTTACTTATTTATATAAAATATTGCAAATAAATTATAGGTTTTCTTTTTGTCTCCTTTATTATAAAATATGAATAGACAAAGAGGTGATTAATATGGTATTTGAAGAAATCAGCGCTGAAGGTACTTTTAGGCTGGGAAAAAATCTGGGCAGGCTGCTTAAAGGCGGAGAAATAATCACACTTAACGGAGACCTGGGAACCGGCAAAACAGAATTCACAAAGGGAATAGCCGCAGGTCTTGATATAGATGATTATATAGTGAGCCCTACTTTTACAATTTTAAATGAGTATGAAGGGAGACTTAAGCTTAACCATTTTGACGTATACAGAGTATACGATCCTATGGAGATAAAGTCCATCGGATTTGATGAATATATTTTTGGAGATGGCGTTTCTGTAATTGAATGGTCAGACCTTATAGAGGATATAATTCCAGATAATATTATAGATGTAAGGCTTTATAAGGACTTATCAAAGGGTCTTGATTACAGAAAAATAATTATTGAAGATAAGAAAAATAAACTAAATCTAAAGGAGCTATTATGAGAGTTTTAAGTATCGACACTTCAACAGAAGCTGCATCTGTTGCAGTAATAGAAGAAAACAAGCTTTTATGTGAAATAAATATAAATCACAAGCTGCAGCACTCGGTGATTTTAATGGAAGAGATAGATAAGACTCTTTCTTACCTTAAAATGTCTTTAGATGATATAGATGGTTTTGTTTTATCTAAGGGACCCGGGTCTTTCACCGGGCTTAGAATAGGTGCCGCTGTAATTAAAGGTTTATCTCAGGGATCAGGCAAGAGATTTATTGCTGTATCCTCATTGGACGGTTTAGCAAATAATCTAAACTTTTCTGATGGGATTATAATTTCCATGATTGATGCCCTAAGGGATAAGGTATATGCCAGATTTTACAGTGCACTATCTGGTATAAAATATGAATCTGAAATAATGCTGATTGAAATAGATGAGCTGATTAGTATAGCCGGGACCTACCCTAAAGTAATTTTTATAGGAGACGGAAGTACTAAATACAAAGAAAGGCTTAAGACGCTTTCTAATGCTCAATTTGCACCTCCATCTTCTAACCTTTGCAGGGCCTCCTCCTTAGGAGAAATAGGCATTAAGCTTTTAAACGAAGGAAAAAGTGATGATATATTTACTTTTACACCACTTTATATAAATAAATGTTATGCAGAAAAAGAACTGGAAAATAAGGAGAAAAGCCATGCTTAATGTAATAATCGAAAATGCAACAAGACTTGATACAGAAGATATTATGGAGATAAGCCGTCAATGTTTTTCATATCCCTGGACCAGAAAATCAATTGAAAATGAATTTGATAATAACCCTGCTTTTTATCTGGTTGCTAAGGTTAACGGAAAAGCAGTTGGCTTCGGAGGCTTTTGGCTTATATTTGATGAGGCTCATATAACTAATATCGCAGTTCTTCCTGAATACAGAAAGCTTGGTATAGGCTCAATATTGTTAAAGGCAATGTTTGATAAGGCTAAATCAAAAGATGCCACTTCAATGACTCTGGAGGTTAGACGGTCAAACAGCAAAGCTTTAGGACTATACTCCAAATTTAATTTTGTCAAAGAGGGTGTCAGACCTAATTATTATAATGAGCCAAAAGAAGATGCAATTATAATGTGGAACAGAAGCATATAAGAGAATCTGGTGCCGCAGAGTTTGAATTTTATGATTTAGTACAGTATAAAAAGCAGCTGCCTGTAAATCATTTACAGGCAGCTGCTTTTTATTTTTGTTTTAATATCGGGGATACCTTTTTATAAAGACTTAGTGTAATTATTGAATGTACTATTGCTTTAATGGCATTAAACGGAAGTATTGCCAGGAAAATATATGTTTTCATATCCGTAATCATAGGGTTTGCCTTAGCTGAAGCTCCAACTATTGCATCTAAATTCCAGCCTAAAACTTTTGCATAGAGCGGCAGGAAAACATAAACATTTAATATTCCGGAAACAATGACCATAACTATTGAAGCTGCAGCAAGTGATTCAAGCGCTCCTTTTTTAGTCTTTTTTCTCTTATAAATAAGTCCTGCTGTAAATACGAAGAATGCACCTACTAAGAAGTTAGCCAGTTCTCCAACGAAACCAGTTCCGCCTACAAATAGTCCGTGAAGGATATTTTTAACAAGCTCAATTAAGACTCCATAAACAGGTCCTAATGAGAAGGCGCCGATTAAAGCTGCAATATCGCTGAAATCAAATAACAGGAAATTAGGCATCATTGGGAGCATAAAATTAAGATACATGATTAAAAATGCTATTACCCCCAAAAGTGAAGTTTTGATCAGGTTACCAAGATTTTTATTACGCATTTTTCCTCCTATTTCAGGGTCAGGCGAAATAAAAAAAGCCCCAATCAGGGCTTTGATTTCGTATCTTCTTTCATCCAGACTTTAACTGTCGGCTCTGGAATTCAACCAGATCATGCCATAAGGCTTGCGGGCTATACCGCCGGTGGGGAAACAAACCCCGCCCTGAAGAATAATTTATTTTAAATAATTATACTATATTTTCATTGAAAGTGCAATCCTGTTTCTCTTCTCATCAACAGAAAGAATCCTAACCTCAACTATGTCTCCTACAGATACTACATCCAGCGGATGCTTTACAAAGCCTTCCTTAAGCTCACTTATATGAACCAGACCATCCTGGTGAACCCCAATGTCTACAAAGGCTCCAAAGTCAGCTACATTCCTTACTGTACCCTTAAGAATCATACCCTCTTTAAGATTTGTAATATCAACTATTCCTGTTTTTAAGATAGGCTTTGGCAGCTCTTCTCTTGGGTCTCTTCCCGGTTTTTTAAGCTCCTTTATTATATCCTTAAGCGTTGGAAGCCCCAGCTCTAATTCTTCTGAAAGCTTACTTACTCCATACTCCTCTGCTCTTTTATCAATATCAGATAGTTTATTTACTTCTTCTTTTTTATATCCCAAAATTGAAATAAGCATTTCAGCCTTTTTGTAAGATTCCGGATGAACAGAGGTGTTGTCAAATACATCAAAGCTTTCAGGTACTCTTAAAAATCCTGCACACTGAGTAAATACTTTATCTCCCAGCCTTTTTACCTTAAGAAGCTCAGATCGACTCTTAAACTTTCCGTTTTCCTCCCTGTATGAAACTATATTTTTTGCTATAGCTGCGTTTATTCCGGAAATATAAGAAAGTAGGGACGGAGTTGCCATATTAAGGTCTACTCCTACTGAATTTACGCAGTCTTCTACTGTTCCCCTTAGTGATTCGTCCATTTTCTTTGGAGTTACATCATGCTGGTACTGCCCTACCCCTATAGATTTAGGGTCTATTTTAACCAATTCAGATAGAGGATCCTGAAGTCTCCTTCCTATGGATATAGCTCCTCTCAGTGAAACATTTATACTAGGATATTCTTCTGTTCCAAGTTTTGAAGCTGAGTAAACTGAAGCTCCCGCCTCAGATACTATAACGTAGAATAAATCCATATTTTTTTCTTTTTTTACTTCTTCAATAAGCCTTACTATTACCTCTTCAGACTCCCTTGAGGCTGTTCCGTTTCCTAATGATACTACAGATACATTATGTTTATATACAAGCTCCTTAAGCTTTTTAACTGAGCCTGCTATGTCATTTTGAGGTGCTGTTGCGTAAACCGTTGCAGTATCTAAAAGCTTTCCTGTATCGTCTAATACAGCTATCTTACAGCCTGTTCTAAAGCCTGGGTCATAGCCTAGCACTACCTTCCTTTTTATAGGGGGAGACATAAGAAGAGCCTTCAGGTTTGACTTGAATATACTTATAGCTGAGTTTTCTCCCTTATCTGTAAGTTCATTTCTTATTTCTCTTTCAACTGATGGGAAAATAAGCCTCTTTAAAGAATCCTTTATACTGTTTTCAATATATATGTCAGTAATAGAGTTCCCTTTTAAAAGCTTTCCTTTTAAATATTCTATTATTTTATCATTATTACAGGTAAGCTTTACGCTGAGCACCTTATCCTTTTCTCCTCTGTTTATTGCCAAAATTCTGTGAGGAGGGATTTTAAATATTTTTTCACTGTAATTATAATACATCTCATAAGGCGTTACATCCTCAGTATTACCTTTGGACTCAACTAGTCCTTCCCGCCTCAGGTATGCTCTCAGATACTTTCTGTAATCAGCTTCATCTGAAATCATTTCAGCTATAATGTCCTGAGACAGGTTTAAAGCTTCCTCTCCTGTTGTTACTCCCTTTTCCTCGTCTATGTATTTCGCTGCTTCCTGTAATATATCACCTTTAAAATTTCCTTCTATTATGGTATCTGCGAGAGGCTTTAATCCTTTCTCGGCTGCTATGATTGCCTTGGTTCTTTTTTTTGCTTTGTAAGGCCTATAAAGATCCTCTACTTCTGATAATATCTCTGAAGATAAAACAGAATTTTTAAGTTCCTCAGTCAGCTTTCCCTGCTCATCAATAAGCCTTATAACATCCTCTTTTCTATTCTCCAGATTTCGAAGATATAGGAGTCTGTCATTTAAATTTCTTAATATTTCATCGTCTAATCCTCCGGTTGCTTCCTTTCTGTACCTGGCAATAAAAGGTACAGTATTTCCATCATCTAACAGAGTTATAAAGCTTTCCACCTGGGATTCCTTTATATTAAATTCTTTTGCCAGTTTATTTTTTATGCTTATCATATGTCCTCCTTAATAATCCTCATATATACCTATATTATTTCATATTATTAATAGAAGGAAATTGCATAATTCAAAATGAAAAAACCATAAGGTTATGCAATTCCTATAATAGAAACAATTATAGGAGTTTATTGTGAAAAGAAAGTTTTATGTCACCATCTTGTGCACTCTTACTATTTTACTTCTTTTTTTAGTAAATTTAAAGCTAAGGATTCCAAAATTTAATAGTTGCAGCTTTATTAAAGTTACAAAAGATTTATCCTCGGATTTTTATAAGGGACGAATGATAGGTTCTATAGAAAATGAGTATGCAGGTTACTATATAAAGGATAAGCTAAGTACCCTGGGAGTAGCTGCAGTCTTTGAAAAATACTCAGCCCTTTGCCCTGTTAAAGGAAATTCTATTCCTTATATTAAGGTTTATGACAGAAATGGCAAGCTGAAAAAGGAATATAAATACGGTACTGATTTCAAAGAAGATATGGGAAATTTTAAAATTAACAGCCTGATTTTTTCTAATAAAGATAAAATCTCTAAAAGCGATTATTATATTCAGGTATTTAAAAATAATGACAGCTTCCTCTTATTGTCCCCTCAAGACGGAAATATATCCTTTAGAAGCTCATTCATTAAGGATTCTCCCTTCGATATGGTATTTTTATTAAAAAAGGAGGCTCTGACAGAAATAAATAAGTTCATAGCTGATGGCTGCAATATATCTTTAAGTACACCAATAACTATTGAAAATAAGAATTTAAGTAGTGTGGTGGGAATTATTAAAGGAAAAGACAGTTCCTACCCTCCTCTTATTCTATCTGCTCATTATGACCATGTTGGTACAGATTTCAGCGGCAATATTTATAATGGTGCATTAGATAATGCTTCGGGAGTTTCATTTGTATACCAAATGGCTGAATATATTAAAGATATGGGACAGCCAAAGGGGGACATTTATATAGTCCTGTTTAATGGAGAAGAAGGAGGATTTTTAGGATCCTATGATTTTTGTATGAACCATTTCGCTGATATTAAAAATGGAAAGGTATTAAATTTTGATATGATTGGAAGTACCTCTGTTCCTCTTTGCATAATGACAGCAGAGAAGGATTCTCCTGAGGAAGGTTTTGCCAAAGAAATGTCAAAAATATGTAAAAACTATAAGCTTAATTTTAATTACCTATATCAAAATGCTTCAGACCATACTCCTTTTAGAGAGGCTGGAATAGATGCTATAACATTTTGTGATGATGATACTTCTAAAATACACACACCTGCGGATAAAATTAATATTATTGATAAAGAAGGGGGAGAAAGATGCTTTAAAGTAGTGTCTAAAGAAATACTAAATTATGAATATAACGATAATATAATTTTTTATGTTGATTATTTGATAATAGCAGCTTCTGCCCTGGTAATTATATTTTTAGCTTTACTTGTAAGGAATAAAAGAAGAGATTTTAAGTCAAAAGCGTAAAAATATAACGCCTGACTGCCAATAAAATGGCAATTCAGGCGTTTTTTATACTATGAATTTTTCATAATGACATCTTCAACAATATCTGCAACATTTTCACATTTATCACAACATTTTTCAAGCTGATCAAACATTACCGTCCAGGACATAACCGATACTGGGTCAATATTATCTGTGTACAGACGCCGCATTGCTCTTATGTAAATTGCATCTCCCTCATCTTCAAGTCTGTTTACTTCAACAATAGTGTTCTTAATATTAGATGATTTCCTGAAGTTTTCAAATTCCTTCAGTGTTTCCCTTAATGCAGATACACATTTTACTATAATTTCTGTAAATTCCAATGCCTCTGACCTTATTTCTGTAATATTAAACATATATGCACGGAGAAGGGCATCTTCTATGTTGTCTATAACATCATCAATTTCTTCAGATAACTGCATTATATCTTCCCTCTCAATTGGTGTCATAAATTCAGCTGCTAATTTCTTTGTTAATATATGCTTTTTAGCATCTCCGGCATGTTCAATTTCATGCATATCTTTTATTATTTGGGATAGTTTATCGGTGTTATAATTCTTTAAAACCTCATTAAGCTTAGTAGCTGCCTGATAAGAATAATCCACCATTTCCACAAACATTTCAAAATAATTATTTTCCTTTTTTCTTGCCATATTTAAGACTCCTTTTTTATTAGAATATCCTAATGAAAAGCTTTGTTGTTAAATAACCTATTAGACCGCAGCCAGGAAATGTGAGCACCCATGTTAACACCATTTCTTTAACAACTCCCCAGTTTACACAGGAAAGCCTTTTTGCGGCACCTACGCCCATTATAGCAGTAGTTTTTGTATGGGTTGTACTAACAGGAATGCCGGTTATGGATGATAATAAAAGGCAGCTGGCTCCAGCCATATCTGCAGAAAAGCCTTGATATTTTTCCAGCTTTACCATGTCCATACCAACAGCTTTAATAATTCTATATCCTCCTATTGATGTTCCTAATCCCATTACTATAGAACACAGCATCATAAGCCATACAGGAATATCAAAATTTGCAGGGAGAGGTTTACCTGCTGCCATAAATATTCCTAACATAAAAACTCCCATAAATTTCTGACCATCCTGAGCACCATGCATAAATGCCATGCAGGCTCCTCCGAATATCTGTGCACCATTGAAAAATTTATTGGTCTTTGAGCGTTCCATACCACGGCATATAAATTCTGTAATCCTAACTATGACAAATCCCATTACAAAACCAAGTACAGTAGAAAGTACAAGCCCGTATATAACCTTAATCCATTCAGCACCGTTTATACCACCAAGTCCATTATGAAGTGCTATGGCAGCTCCTGAAAGTCCAGCTATAAGTGCATGACTTTCGCTTGTAGGTATACCAAATTTCCATGCTGCTGTTGCCCAGGCAACTATTGCAAAAAGTGCTGCGCAAAGTGCTACTGTTGCTTCATGAGAACCACCGCTGAAATTTACCATATTTGATATGGTTATGGCTACCTTTTTGTTTACCATTGTCATTAAAAATACACCGAAAAAATTAAATATTGCTGCCATTATGATGGCCGCCTTTGCTGACATTGCCCTTGTTGAAACACAGGTTGCTATTGCATTTGGCGCATCAGTCCAACCATTAACCAGAATAACACACAGGGTTAGAATTACTGTAATCAAAAGCAGTGGGTTTGATATCATTTGATTAATAAATTCATTCATACAATTTTACTCCTAAATTATTTCATTCCTGATTTTTTATATAGAAATAACTTTTACAATTTATATCTCATTAAATTTTTTCACCCATATATCATAATTTGGTGTTTTAATGCAGGCGCCAGAAAATGAGGGTTACCCCTCATTTTTATTCTTTCCAGATAAATACTCCCTTATAAAATTGTCTATATTTCCATCCATTACTCCTGATACATCTGATGTCTCATATCCGGTTCTGTGATCCTTCACCATTGAATAAGGATGAAATATATAAGATCTTATTTGACTTCCAAAACCATTATCCAATTGAATTCCGGCTAAATCTTCTATTCTTTCTTTATGTGCTCTTTCTTTTAATTCTGCCAGCTTTCCTTTAAGCATCTTCATAGCTTCCTCTTTGTTTGAATGCTGACTTCTTTCATTTTGGCACTGGACAACTATTCCTGTTGAAATATGAGTTATTCTAATAGCAGACTCAGTTTTATTAACGTACTGGCCTCCTGCTCCTGAGGCTCTGTAAGTATCTACTCTCAGATCTTCAGGTCTTATCTCAATGTCCTGATCAGGTGTAAGCTCCGGCAGTACCTCCATGGAGGCAAAGGAAGTCTGTCTTTTATTGTTTGCATTAAAAGGAGAAAGGCGTACCAGTCTATGAATACCTTTTTCTGCTTTTAGATACCCATAAGCATAATCTCCTGATATTTTTAAAGTCACACTTTTCACTCCAGCTTCATCACCGGCAATATAATCTAAAGTTTCTGCATTATATCCTTTTTTTTCAGACCACCTGATATACATTCTAAGAAGCATATCCGTCCAATCCTGGGCATCTGTTCCTCCGGCTCCGGCATGGAGAGTTATTATTGCATTATTTTTATCATATTCTCCTGACAGCAGAATAAGTGTTTTAAAATCCTCAATTTCCTTTGATATATCCTTGATGTCATTTAATACGCTGTTTAGTTCATTGTCATCTTGCTCTTCCATCAAAAGTTCTAAAATTACCAGATTATCTTCTATCCTGCCACTCAGAGAATTATACTTATCAATTTTATCCTTTATTCCCTTTTCCTCTGCTGTTATCCTCTGAGCTCTATCCAGGTCATTCCAAAACAAAGGCTCCTGCATTACTCCATGAAGCTCTTCTATTCTAAGGCTAAGTCCTGGTATGTCAAAGTGAATCCCTGATTTCTATAAGTCCTTTTTTCAAATAATTTAAGTTCTCTTTGGCTTCTTCAATTTTAATTATCATCTTATCACTCCAAATTAAGCATTTCTTCCGCAGCAGTTTTTATACTTTTTGCCGCTTCCACAGGGACATGGATCGTTTCTGCCAATTTTATCCTTTTTAACTATTGGCTTTTTCTTTACACTGTCATCCTGATTTGTTCCTGTTTCTTTTGCCACTCTTTCCCTCTCAGGTGCTTTCTGCAGCTGAACATGTGCCAGGTATTTAACAGTATCAACTTTAATATTGTATACCATCTCTTCAAACATATCGCTTCCTTCAAATTGATATGCCTGAACCGGATCCTGCTGCTTGTAAGCACGAAGACCAATACCCTGCTTTAACTGATCCATGTTGTCTATATGGTCCATCCATTTTGTATCAACAACTCTAAGAAGAATAACTCTTTCTATCTCTCTAAGCTGCTCTGTTCCAACCTGTTTTTCCTTTTCTTCATATAATTTTAAAGCTATATCTGAAAAGTCTTCTATCAATTTTTCATTTGTAAGGTCTTTCAATTCTTCCATTTTAACCATTCCCTTTGGCAGGAACAGCTCTTCAAAATACCTTACAAGGCTTCCTAAATCCTCAGTGTGGTTCTCCTCAATTCCTGTCATATGAGAATTTACTGAAGTCTCTACCACGTTCTTTATCATAATCTGCATCTGATCCTTAAGATCCATATTGGATAAAACCTGCTGTCTTTCCTTGTATATTATCTCTCTTTGCTTATTCATAACATCATCATACTGAAGCAAAGTTTTTCTTATATCAAAGTTATTTCCTTCAACCTTCTTCTGGGCATTTTCTATGGCATTTGTAACTGTCTTGCTTTCTATTACGTCTTCTTCTGAAAATCCCCATCTTTCGACTACTCCTTTAATCCTGTCTCCGCCGAATATTCTCATCAGGTCATCCTCTAAGGAAACATAAAATCTTGAAGATCCCGGGTCTCCCTGACGTCCGGAACGTCCTCTCAGCTGATTATCAATACGCCTTGATTCATGTCTTTCTGTTCCTATTATTGCAAGGCCTCCTAGGGCAACTACACCTTCACCTAATTTAATATCGGTACCTCTTCCTGCCATATTGGTAGCTATAGTTACAGTACCCAGTTCTCCTGCATGAGATATTATTTCTGCTTCCTTCTCATGGTATTTAGCATTTAATACCTGATGAGGGACCCCTCTTCTCTTAAGAAGTGAGGATAATACCTCTGATTTTTCTATGCTTACAGTACCAACCAGTACAGGCTGACTTGCTTTATGAAGTACTTCTATTTCATCGCATATTGCATTAAACTTTCCTTTTTCTGTTTTATATATAAGGTCTGATGCATCCTCTCTTATCATTGGCATATGAGTTGGTATAGCTACAACATCCAGACCATAGATCTCTCTGAATTCATTTTCCTCTGTCTGAGCAGTACCTGTCATACCAGACAGCTTATGATACATTCTAAAATAATTCTGGAAGGTAATAGTAGCCAAAGTTTTTGATTCACTTTCTACCTTTACCCCTTCTTTTGCTTCTATGGCTTGGTGAAGACCATCTGAGTATCTTCTTCCTTCCATAAGTCTTCCTGTAAATTCATCAACTATAATTACCTGGTCATCCTTAACCATATAATCTTTATCTAATCTCATCATGTAATTAGCTTTTAATGCCTGAACTATATGATGCTGAAATTCCATATTCTCAGGGTCAGCATAATTATTAAGATGGAAATAGTCCTCTGCCTTTTTAACACCTGAATCGGTTAAAATAACAGAGTTTGCCTTTTCATCTACTGTAAAGTCCTCTTCACTTTTAAGGCTCTTTACAAAATAATCTGCTACCTTATAAAGGTCTGTAGATTTTTCTCCCTGGCCTGAAATTATAAGAGGTGTTCTGGCCTCATCAATTAAAATCGAGTCCACCTCATCAACTATTGCAAAGGAAAGCTCTCTTTGAACCATTTCTTCTTTATAAATGACCATGTTGTCTCTTAAATAATCAAATCCCAGTTCGTTGTTTGTGGCATAGGTTATGTCACATCTATAAGCATTTTGTCTTTCTTCCTTTGTTAAATCATGAAGAATAACTCCAACAGACAGTCCTAAAAATTCATGAATCTGACCCATCCACTCCTTATCTCTGTTTGCCAGATAGTCATTTACTGTTACAATATGTACACCATTTCCAGCAAGTGCATTAAGGTAGGACGGCAGTGTGGCAACCAGTGTTTTTCCTTCACCGGTTTTCATTTCTGATATTCTTCCCTGATGAAGAATAACTCCTCCTATCAGCTGCTCTCTAAAATGTTTTTGTCCAAGAACTCTGTATCCTGCTTCTCTTACAACTGCAAAAGCTTCAGGCAAAATATCATCTAAAGTCTCTCCCTTACTTAATCTTTCTTTAAATTCCTCTGTTTTCCCTTTAAGCTCTTCATCGCTTAATTTTTGCATATCTTCATCTAATTCTTCTATTTGGTCTACTATAGGTATAATCTTCTTAAGTTCTCTTTCGCTGTAGCTTCCGAATATTTTATCAAATAAACTCATTTTATCATCCTCACTTAAAATTTAGTACTCATAATATTATACTATTATAATTGATTTCCTACAACTGAAGAAAAATTAATTAATTTATTATACATTTTCTCAAATCATGAAAATTATAGTATAATAGTATTAGAAATTTGTTATGGGGGTAGAATTATGAAAGATATCAGATTAAACAAACTGGCAAAGCTGCTGGTTAATTACTCAGTTAAAGTTAAAAAGGGAGACTTTGTTCTGATTAGCTGCGAAGATGTAGCTGAGCCTTGGATGATTGAGGTAGCAAGAGAAGCAATTAAGGCAGGCGGGCATGTAGAAACAGTTTTGGAATCAGCTGAGCTTAAGAATGTTATGCTTAATAACTCTACTAAGGAGCAGCTTCTTCAGGATAATTATCTCAGGACGAAGGCCATGGAAAAGGCTGATGTATGGCTTAGTGCCTGGGGAACAATAAATACAAAGGTGAATACCGGAGTTGAATCTGATAAGATAAAAAGCTTTACTCAGGGAGCCACCAGCTGGAGAAAACTTTATTCCTCAAAAATGGGAGACGGCTCCTTAAGATGGTGCGGAACACAATTCCCAACTCAATCTGATGCTCAGGAAGCTTCTATGAGTCTGGAGGAATATGAAGACTTTGTTTATGGAGCAGGTCTTATGGATAAGGAAAATCCTGAAGAGGAATGGAAAAAAGTAAGTGCTAAGCAGGACAGATGGGTTAAATATCTGGATACTAAAAAAGAGATACATATTGTATCTGAAGGAACTGACATTAAAGTAAATGTGTCAGGGAGAAAATGGATTAACTGTGACGGCAGAGTTAACTTCCCTGACGGAGAAATATTTACTTCTCCTGTAGATGATGATATTAATGGTCATATAACCTTTAGTTTCCCAGGAATTTATACAGGAAAGGAAATTGAGGGAATAAAGCTGGAAGTTAAGGATGGTTTAGTTGTTAAAGCCTCAGCTTCAAAAGGAGAAGAGCTTCTTCATTCACTTCTTAAAATAGATGAAGGAGCATCCAGGTTTGGGGAAGTAGCCATAGGAACAAACTACGGCATAAAGAATTTTACCAGAAACATGCTCTTTGATGAGAAAATAGGAGGCACAATCCATATGGCTATAGGAGACTCCATGGCGGAAGCTGGAGGATTAAATCATTCCTCGCTTCACTGGGATATGCTCTGTGATATGAGAAATGGTGGAAAGATTTATGGAGACGGAGAGCTTTTCTATGAAAATGGATTATTCAAAGATGAAATATTAAAAAAGTATAATCTATAAAAACCAACCGCATCAGTGTTATTCTGATGCGGCTTACTATAAGCATAGACTAGGAGAAGAATATGGAAAATGTAAAACTATTTAACACATTATCACGGAAAGTTGAAGACTTTGTTCCCATTGATAAATCGATTGTTAAACTATATACCTGCGGTCCTACTGTATATAATTTTTCTCATATCGGGAACTTAAGGACATATATATTTGAAGATATTCTCAAAAGGGTTCTCAAAGAGTCCGGTTACAAGGTTTTTCATGTAATGAATGTAACTGATGTGGGCCATCTTACTTCAGATCAGGATTCAGGGGAAGATAAAATGGAGATAGGCGCAGAGAGAGAAAACAAAAGTGCCTATGATATAGCAGAATTTTATTTTAAGGCGTTTAAAAAAGATATGAAAAGGCTTAATATAACTGAGCCTGATATATGGAGCAAAGCATCACAGCATATAAAAGATCAGATTGAATTTGTAAAAGTCTTAGAACAAAAAGGATATACTTATATATTATCTGATGGAGTTTATTTTGATACCTCAAAGGTAAAGGATTATGGCAAACTGGCCCAGCTTAACATTGAAGGTTTGAAAGCAGGAGCCAGAATAGAATTTACTGCAGGCAAGAAAAATATTACAGACTTTGCTCTTTGGAAATTTTCACCTAAAGATAAGAAAAGGCAGATGGAATGGGATAGCCCCTGGGGAATTGGTTTCCCGGGATGGCATATTGAATGCTCATCTATGGCAATGAAATATTTAGGAGACCGAATTGACATCCACTGCGGAGGTATTGACCATATCCCTATTCATCATACAAATGAGATAGCCCAGTCTGAAAGCTACCTGGGACATAAGTGGGTCAATTACTGGATGCATGGTGAGTTTCTAATGGGAGATAAAGATGAGAAAATGTCAAAGTCCGGAGACAGTTTCTTAACTGTTGATACACTTATAAATAAGGGCTATGATCCTTTAGTTTACCGCTATTACTGTTTAAATGCCCATTATAGAAAAGCTTTGGCATTTTCATTTAAGGCAATTGAAGCTTCTGATACTGCTTTTAATAAGCTTAAATCAAAAATTATTGAATTAAAGAAAAGCTGCACGGAACCAATTGAGGATCTTAACTTAAATTATCTGAAGGATTTTTATGCTGCTGCAAGAAATGATCTTAATGTTCCTATGGGAATCGGAATCATGTGGAACCTGATTAATGACAATAATGTATCTGATTCAGACAAATATGGGGCACTTCTTAAAATGGATAAGATTTTAGGCTTAGGCTTTAGTGAAATGAAAGAAAAAGAAGTGGAATTCAGCCCGGAAATATTAAATTTAGTAAATAAGAGACAGATTGCCAGAAAAAACAGAGATTTTAAATCAGCAGATTATATTCGTGATGAGCTTCTAAATCAGGGCATAGTTTTAGAAGACACTGCTCAGGGAGTTAAAATAAAGAAAGTTAAATAAGGAGGTAAAACCTCCTTATTTTTATGCTAATATAAAGATTATGCACTAACCCTTTTTATTACAACATGATTTTTCCATTTCCCCTTTTTAAATCTGATTACATATAGTGTACCCCGTACCAGCCAGTCTGTATACATTCCAAACCATATTCCTATAAGTCCAAAATGGAGGCTTATCCCTAATATATAGCCAAACGCCATTCTAAAAATCCACATCCCAATAAGCGATGTTGCCAGTGTATATTTAACATCTCCGGCTCCTTTCAGCCCTGAAGGAAGTACAAAGGAAATTGGCCAGATTATAATTGCAATTCCGTTTACTTTTAGTATGTGTGATACTATATTTATTATTTCTTTATTGTTTGTAAATAAATATCCTATATGGGTTGAAAAAATAAATGTAATTCCGCCTACTACAGCCAAAAGAATAGTTGAAAGTTTAACAGTATATGAAAGGCAGCTGGCTGCTTCATCAGTATCATCTCTTCCCATATACCTGCCAACCAGTGCTGTTGCAGCAATAGCCAGTGAGTTTCCGGGTATATTCATAAAATTAGCTGCTGAGTTTGCAATAGTGTTTGCAGCCAAAGCTGCTGTTCCCATACTTACTATAAATACCTGCAGGATAAGCTTGCCCCCATTAAACATAAGAGATTCTATGCTGGCGGGAATACCTATGCCAAATATGGGTTTAAGCAGTTCTTTGTTTAATTTAAATCTTCTTATTTTATTAAGCTTGATAACTTTTGAACCTCTGAGAAGAACTATAAGTATAATTACTGCTCCTGTTGTCCTTGCAGCTGCTATGCCAAGGGCCGCTCCCATAACACCCAGGGCCGGAAATCTTATAACCCCTATATTAAAGCCGTGAATAAATAAATATGTGAAAATAACATTAAGTATATTCATAAATATTGATATCTTCATTGGTGTCTTGCTGTCTCCTGCGCCCCTTAATATGCCGTTTGAAATTAAATCCAGGGTTATCAGAGGATAAGTAAGCAGCGTTATCCCAAAATAAACATTGGCATTATTAACGACTTCATATTCAGCAGAACCAAACAGTCCGGCAATAATGGGTTTTCTTAATACAGCCATCAAAATTGAAACAGATATGGATATAAAAATGCTGGTATATAATGCCTGCTTTGTAGCCTGGTTAGCTTTTTTAATATTATTTTGACCTATATACTGAGCTACAACTACAGTACCTCCAACAGCCAGAGCTGAAAAAATGCAATAAATATATTATTTATGGAATCTATCATTCCTATGGCAGAAACTGCTTCTTTTCCAATATGCCCTGCCATCATTGTATTTATAATTCCCATTAATGTAACAAACAGCTGTTCCATAAAAATAGGACCAGATAATTTGAACACATCTTCTCTGTATAATTTCATTAAAATCTCCTTGATATATATTCCCTTAACTTAAGAAACTGCATAATTAAAATTTATACATCTCTTTTTAGTTACAAAAAACATTATAGCACTTATTTCTGGAATTATTGAATTTTTCACCTTGACATTTTTATTCACTGAAGGTTGTATGAAAAGTTTATACTGCCCGATAAGCAAAATTTACGTTTTATTAATAAAGTATAAACAATACCTTATGGTCTTGTTATTTTATTCAAAATAATATAAAATTAACATATAGACATATTTTATTAAGATGAGAGGGGCTGAAATAATGAAAGTAAAAGTTATTGGTAAGAATATTGAGGTCACAAGTGCTCTTAAGGACGTAATAGAAAAGAAGCTTACTAAGTTTGAAAAGTATTTTGATCCTAGTGTAGTTGCTAATGTAAAATTAAGCGTAGTTAAAAATAATCACATAATAGAGGTTACAATCCCTTTTAATGGAATAATACTTAGAGGTGAAGAAGCGACAGCAGATATGTACACATCTCTGGATAAGGTATGCGATAAATTAGATGGTCAAATGAGGAAGCAGAAGACAAAACTCGAAAAAAGATATCACGGAGATTCGTTAAGATTTAAGGACATTCCTTCCTTTGATGAAGAAGATAATGAAGAATCTAAGATTGTTAAGGTTAAAAAGTTTGACGTTAAGCCAATGTCCCAGGAAGAAGCAATTCTTCAGATGGAGCTTTTAGGTCACAGCTTCTTTGTATTTAAGAACGCAGACGGCTTAGAGGTAAATGTGGTTTACAAGAGAAAAGATGGAAACTACGGTTTAATAGTATCAGAAGTTTAAAGTGCAGGCTGTCCTAAAAATTTAGGACAGCCTTTTTTATAACCAATGTATTAAAAAAGCAGCCTGAAAAGACTGCTGATTTTCTGTTATGTTAAGCCAGCTGACCTGGTTTTTGACCCCACACTCGCCTGCTGGAGCTTTTGCTACCCGGAATTAACCTCTCACTACTTACCCTCTCGCCTTAGCGGCAGGACTTACTTCTAAGCCGCACCATGCTCATTAAACTTTGTTTAACTTACGTGGATCGTTTCGCCTGC
>JBAXYJ010000009.1:0-25917 GCA_041670885.1 Clostridiaceae bacterium | reverse complement strand
ATGGACTTCTTTTATCTTTTTTTCATCGATATCTGCCACAAAGCAGCCTTTACCCTGCACGTTTACTATTATTCCTTCATTCTCCAGCTCCTGATAGGCTCTTTTTACTGTTATTATTCCAACCTTTAAATCCTTTGCCATAAGTCTTATAGAAGGCAGCTGCTCTTCCGGTTTCAGCTTTCCGCTGAGAACTAAATCTTTTATTTGATTTTGTATCTGCTCATATATTGGAGTTTGAGAAAGGGTTGATATTAAAATGTTCAAGGTCTCACCTCCTTATCTACTGTAATTATATAATAGACACAGTAAAAAGTCAAATATTATTTTGGAAGCGTATGGCAGATATATTAAAAATTTTATAATACTACACAGAAAAAACATTATTTGGAATAAAATATATTTCCTTAAAATATGGGGTACTTTATTTACAGGTTTCAGCATCGGTGTAAAAGATGAAGAAGGAGTATCAATATAAGGTCTTGAAAGGTTAGATTGAAACCCTATGCTTTTTAAAAATCATAGGGTTTTACTCTTCAGTATTTATCTATCATTGCTTTTAGGATCTTTTTTAATCGGTTTATATAGTGATTTGTTTTTATCTGAAGGATCAATATAGTCATAATCTCCTCTTTCAGTTTTTTTGAGCCCTAATGCAGTCATTTTCTTATTAGTTACAGTTAATTTATTAGTCATGGAGTTATCCCCTCCTTTCTATATTATTTTCTTCAGCAGAAAGCATTTTATACAATTACATTTTTGATAAAAGTATTTGGAAATATTAATCTTAACATGTTCCTGGCTAAAAAAAACTTTGAAATATTTATTAGGCTGGTATCCTTAAAAGTATATAAATGTATGGAAAACAATGGTATAATCAAATTAATCTGAAATTATGTAAGCAGGTTAGGAGGGATGCAGATGAATTATAACTTAATAAATTTAATTCAGTTAATGTTTTTAGTAATATGTTTTACCGGCATATTCTCATATGCAGTACACTCCTATAAAAATCTTAAGTATAAAACTGAAAAAAATATTACAGCAAATATTTTAATTCAATGGCTTGAATTTGTAAAAAAACTGCTTCTGCAAGATTATATTATTTATGAAAAATATGGTATATGGAGATATTTAGAACGCTTTAAAATGGAAATGATGTTTAGCTAAAATTATTTGAAAGGGAGAAAAACATGAACATCATTTTTAATTTTTTAAGCAATTTATTATACTCAATTTTTAATTTTACCGGAGACTTTGGATTAGCGATAGTATTATTGACAATAGGCGTAAGAATAGTGCTTTTACCAATGTCCTTTAAACAAAAAAGGTCCATGCAGCATCAGCAGGAGCTAGCTTTAAAGATGCAGAAATTTAAAGAAAAGTATAAAAACAATAAAGAAAAAATAGATGAAGAGGTAAAAAAACAATCTGCTGAAAGTGCAAAAAGTATGCTGGGGTGCCTCATAACCTTACTTCAGCTGCCTGTACTCATGACTTTATGGAGTGTTATCAGTAAAATACCTGTGGATGTGGGAACATTCCTTATACCCTGGGTGGCCAGCATTAAGGTTTCTGATAGTTATTATATCGTTCCGCTGATATATATGCTTGTATCTTTAACCCCAAGCCTGCTTCCATATGTTTCTTTCCTAAAAATTGAAGGTGAAACAGCAGTAAGCAGGAGCAGCATTATAATAATGGCGTTCTTTAGCTTATTTATTGCTAAAGCAGCTCCTATTGCAGTGGGCATATATTTAATAACTACAAGTATCTTCAGCTTTTTTGAAGAGTTTGCTTTTAGAATATATAGAAAAGGGACAGTTCTTAATTAATTCATTTATTAAATAATTTAAATTAACATTAAAAGCTAAGTTATTTCAGATGACTTAGCTTTTTTATGGAGACTGCATAATTACCTTTAGCTGGTCCATCTTGAAAATAACGAATCTTCACCGTTTTTTCAAGATGGAATATATTTATGAATTATGCAGTCTCTTTTACAGGTTTAATTACTCGGCAATGCTTGTAAATTTTATATCAGTATAATAAACTAATTTATGGGAACGTAATTAAAAAATGGTATTAGTTTAAAGAGTAAAAATCATGTTAGTTAGATGACAGGCTTTTTAAAGGAGGGTTAAAATGAAACTTTGGTGGGAAAAGACCAGCATATATCAAGTTTATCCCAGGTCATTTATGGACAGCAACGGTGACGGCATAGGTGACTTAAAAGGAATTATAGAAAAGCTTGATTATTTAAAAGAGTTAGGTATAGAAACATTATGGATTTCTCCTTTTTACAAAAGTCCACAAAGGGATCAGGGCTACGATATCAGTGATTATTTAAGCATTGATCCTATATTTGGAACTATGGAAGATACTGAGCAGCTTATTAAATTTGTCCATGAAAAGGGAATGAAAATAATTTTTGATATGGTTATGAATCATACCTCCATAGAACATAGCTGGTTTGAGGAATCTAGAAAAAGCATTGATAATCCTAAAAGAAACTGGTATATATGGAGAAAAGGGAAAGGCCGCAATCCACCGAATAACTGGAAATCTATGCTAGGGAAAAGTGCCTGGAATTATGATAAAACAACGGATGAATGGTATTACAGCAGCTTCCTTAGCTTTCAGCCGGATTTAAATTATGACAATAAGGAAGTAAAAGAAACCATGTTAAACACAGTCAGGTTTTGGCTTAATAAGGGTGTTGATGGTTTCAGACTTGATATTTTTAATTGTATAGGAAAGGATGAGAGCTTTAAAGATAATCCTTTTTCCTTTAGATATATGCCCTCCCCGGATAACAACGATAAAGCATTTTTCCAAAATAAAATATATTCTTTTAATCAGGTCAAGTCTTTTCAATTTGCAAAAGATCTTAGGCGTGTCGTTGATGAATACCAGGGAAGATTTTTAATTGGTGAGGTAAGCGGAAAAGACCAGATTCTTAAAAGATTTATTGGAGATAAGGGTGATGGACTTCACTTAGTATTTTTATTCCAGCTTATTCATTATAAATTTAATAAAAAGTATTTTTTGAAGCTTATAAATACATTAGAAAGAGTATATCCTTCTCCTTATACTCCCACCTATGTGTTTTCAAATCATGATGTGGGAAGAGGGATAAAAAGAGTATCAAATGACATAAAAAGGTGGAAGCTGCTTACTTTATTTCAGCTAACCTGCAGGGGGATACCTGTTATATATTATGGGGATGAAATAGGGATGGGAGATGCTGATATTCCCATGAAAGATGCTCAGGATCCTTTAGCAGCATTATATAAGAAGGTTCCTAAAAAGCTTGCACAAAGGCTTGGCATAATGATAAATCGTGATGATGCCAGAACACCTATGCAGTGGAGCAGAAGCATAAACGGGGGATTCTCAGGTTGCCTAAATGATCCCTGGCTTCCGCTTATTCCAAATTATAAAGAAATAAATGTTGAGTCTCAGCTTGATAAGGAAGACTCTTTATTAAATACTTATAGGAAACTTCTCCATTTTAGAAAGGAAAGTGAAGCTCTGCTCCGGGGAAAAACTGAAATTATAGAAACGAAAGGGAATATACTTGCCTACAGAAGGTTTACTGATAAGGAAAGCTTTATCATTTTAATTAATTTTTCAAATAAACCTGAGACCTTAAAAACAGAAGATGACAGCTGCCAGGTAATATTCAGTACCTGCGGCAACCTGAAAGCAGAGGATGAGATAATTAAAATGCCTCCAATTTCCGGATGTATTTACACCGTAGGGAAATGACACACTTTTAATCCTTCTCCATATTAGATGAAAGTAAAAGAACAATCGTAATCATTATCTATACGATTGTTCTTTTTTCTATTGTATACTTTATTGCTTTGCACTACCCCTGCACCTCTGTTTACATTTTGAAGATGATCATTAATATTATCAATTTTTACTTTAATGTAACCACCTTTTAGTGTAAATAAGTTATCACTTTTCCTTTTCCCTGAAGTTTGGTAAGTCTTATTTTTCTTTGACATGATTATTCTCCTTTATGTTTAATATATATTTATTATATACATTTTAAAAGCAAATATCCAAAGCTTCGTTACTATTTTGTTATTTTAATGCTTAATTTTCTTTTAAGTTTACAAAAGTATGAAAATTTTTAACTTGTCTATAATTATAATAATAATTATATGAGAAATTGCATAATTCATGAATTAACTTTTTCAGAATAAAAAAATGCAGACAATTCATAATTTTTATTCTGAAAAATCAGCCCAAAGGTAATTATGCAATTTCCTTAATGAGGAGAAGATTGCATGGAAATAATTGATATTAGAAAAGAAAAAAAAGAGAGGCTTGTACCAATATGCAAATTAGAGAAAAATATAGTATTCATGGAGGCAGATAAAAAGGATTTTCCCTTTTCGTCAGAAAATGTTAAGAATTATTTTGCATATAATCTTAACTCAGGTGAATTAGGGAAAATAGACATAGGAAAAGAAAAAGCAGTGTATGATTTTTCCCGCCAGAAAACTGTGGAGGGAGAAGATGCTTTTTACTATTTAACAGAGAAAAAGCAGCTGTTCTTAAATGAATATACTATATACAAAGTCAATATGGAAAGCCTTAAACCGGAGCCTGTTTTTAAATTTTCAGAGGAAAAAAGATACAGCACTTTCTTAATTGAGAGGTTAGATGAAAAAAGATTTGTAGTGTTTTTTAAAGAAAATGAGAAATTCAGTATTGAAGATTTTGAAAATATGGACTATGGCAAGGATAAGTACGGTTTTGATAAAGGTGTGCTTTATAATATAGAAACCGGAGAAAGCTTTGAAATAAATGACAGACCACTGTTGAAGGGCTTAAAGGGAGTATTTTTTACAACTGTTTTAAAGGGCGAAAAGGTTATAGTTTATGAAGAAAACTATCTGGAAACCTTCCAAAAGGAACCAATATATATGGATATTCATATGCATAGGGTTTCTTCAAAGGATAAATTTTACTACCATGACAGATTAAAATATATTTCTGCAGCTAAATTTATTGATGAGACTGAGAAAGGAGCAGATGAGCTTTCCTTTATTAATATTGAGGATTATGGAATAGAGGGCTTTGAAATTTTTATTGGTTCAGATGAAGAAAATATTTTCTATGAAACAGACACATATGGCAAAGAAGACGCCAATGCTATAACTTTTTTAAATAAAGATACTATGAATAAAAAGATGATTACATTAAAATCTCTATATGAAGATAAATTTAGTATAGTGTCTCCATCTTATTTTAATTATTTAGATGGCAGGGAGAAATATATTTTTACTGTTAGGCTTATTTCCGATAATGAAGTTAATATAAAGGAGATAATTCATCAGAAAATAGATTACACTTATGACATTAAACATGGAGCTTTAAAGGAATGTATAGATAACAGATATTTAATTTTAACAAAGGGAGAAAGATTTGATGAAACATCAGTTATAGATACAGAAAGCGGGAATATAAACAGCTATAACAGGGAACATATGGTTTTTGACGAATATCTTATTTTATACTAAAAGATAAGTGAAGGAATTCCAGATGGCAGCTCCATTTGGAATTCTTTGTTTTTATGCAATATGATTCCAGAAATGCAGCATATAAGGGCATTACTGCCAGGGATAAAATAGTAGTAGTACTTATCATTACAGCTGCAAATTTATAATGCGATAGAGAATACCTGCTCTGATGAAATGCTTAATTTATAGCCTATTTTTTTATTGATATTTTTAAACTGTTTCTCTGATTTAGACGATGGATATTTTAATTAAAGATGATAGAATAAAGGAGAAGTAAAAAATAATTCAAGGAGACATATATGGAAAACGCCACAAGTATTTATGATAAGATTGGCGCCTGCTGCGTATCTGCCATGCTTTCTGAGGTTTCCGCCTCACCGAAGCCGGGATTGGTTGACAGGTTCAGCTGCGGAGCGCATACAGATATGGATTTTCTTACTTTTACTGAAAGCATAGCAGCTATTTCACCATATTTTTCGAAATTTGCTGAAATAGGCAGCAGCTTAAAATTTATAGATAAATATTCACTTGGCAAAATCCGCCCTCTTGGAATAGAATGCGAAAAGACAATGTTTAAAGCCACAAATGGAGTAAACACCCATAAAGGAGCCATTTTTTCAATGGGGATAATTGCGGCTTCTGCCGGCTTTTGCTGCAGCACACTAAAAAGCCTTTCTTCAGATGGTGTATGCACTGCTGCAGGAGTGATAGCAATGGAAGCGGAGAAAGATTTTTATGTTCCTGATAAAGCTATGACTAAGGGCAGACAGCTTTATGCAGTTTATGGCATGAAAGGAATCAGAGGGGAAACAGGTTCAGGATTTAGCTCAGTAAGAAAATATGCCCTGCCGGTTATGCGGGAGCTTTTTATGAAAGGCTGTTACTTTAAAAATGATATATATTTGCAGGTGCTTCTTCATCTGATGGCTCATGTAGTTGATACAAATGTGGCTGCAAGATGTGGAATTGAAGCAATTGAATATCTAAAAAGCTCTGCAAAAAATGCTCTTGCTATGGGAGGTGCGCTGACTGACCGGGGCAGAGAAGAACTTTTCAGAATGGACAGGGAGTATACAAATCTTAATATAAGTCCCGGAGGATGTGCAGATCTTCTTTCAGCAGCAATAACTTTGTACAACCTAGAGAATATTAAAATAGAGCAGCTGTAAATGATAAAAGGAGAAAATATGGATAAGAATATATTAAATGTGCTTGATGCTCGGGAACAGAGGTGGGAAATGAGAAAAAGTCTTGCAGAAAAATGCAATTGCACAATTATAACAATTACACTGTGTATTCCTTTATCTTATAGAACCGGAGAGGAATTTTGGCCGGTGTTTTTACATCTTTGCAAAGCTTTTTATAAAATTTTACTTTCTAAAGATAATAGTGTACATTATGAAGGCTGTATTCGAAGTGAAGACGGTCCTGCTTTTTTCATATCAGCTGAGGCTGAAGCTGAAGAGATAAAAAAGATATGTGTTTATGCAGAGGAAACTATTCCGGGAGGGCGTATGCTGGATATTGATGTAATGAACAGCGATAAAAAGCAGATTGGCCGCAGCGATATAGGCCTGTCTCCAAGAAAATGTTTTATATGCGAAAACCCGGCTTGTCTCTGTGTATCAAGGAGGCTTCACTCATCTGATCAGGTGGCGGTATATGTGTATAAACTAAAAAAGGAAACAGAAAAAATAACTGAAACAATAGATTTAGATAAATTGTAAAACTTAATGAGAGGGTTTACTGTTGACTGCACAGATTTTCTCTCCCTACATATTATATATTAGTTTAGTATGGGAGGAATTTTATGAGCGGTACTATAAGACATGTATTCCCAGGTGGTAATACATCTGTTGGGTTCTATTCTCTTTACAAATACATCATTAGTCAGCAGGCAGCCAGAAGAATAATCGTCATCAAGGGGGGACCGGGAACAGGCAAGTCTTCTCTGATGAAAACTGTAGGAAAGTACTTCTTAGAAAAAAACTTTGATATAGAACATCATCACTGTTCTTCAGATAATAATTCACTGGATGGGCTATTAATTAAAGGACTAAACGCAGCTATTATAGACGGCACCTCGCCTCACATCGTAGACCCAGTAAATCCTGGTGCTGTAGATGAGGTACTGAATATGGGTGACTGCTGGAGGGAAGAAGGGTTTGAAACCTCTAGGCAAAACATAATTGAGATAAACAAAGAAATAGGAAATACTTTTAAGCGCTGTTATAAATTTTTAGGAGCAGCAAGATGTGTTCATGAGGATTGGAGTTTCTGTAATAAGGAAGCTTTAAATATTTCCCAGTTAAATAAATTAAAGGAATATATAAAGAACCAGCTGTTTACAAACCCTATAACGGAGATGGGCTTTGACAGGCACTTATTTGCAACTGCATTTACACCAAATGGGATAGTAACCTTCATAGATAATCTGATATGGGGCTATGATAATGTTTATGTACTAAATGGAGGCCCTGGAAGCGGAAAAAGCAATGTTCTTGAGTATATAAAGGATCAGGCTTTAAACAGAGACTATTATGTAGAAGTCTTTCATGACCCATTTATTCCGGAAAGGTTAGAGCATATATTTATACCAAAGTTAAGCTTTGCTCTTGTAACTTCAAATGAAATAAATCAAGTTAAGCTGCCCGGAAAGCAGTTTGACATGGATGCTATTGTTTTAGGAAATAAAAAGATAGATTATAAAAATCAAACAGAAGAAGATAAAGAAACCTTTTATGAATTGATCAATAAAGCATTAAACATTCTTTCCGGGGCAAAAGAACTGCATGATAGATTAGAGACATATTATATTCGAAATATGGATTTTGACAAGGTTAATGAAAAAGTAGATTTTGTTATGAAAAAGTTGGAAGGATATGCAAAGCTATATACCCATAAAGTTTAATTAAGTGAATAAAATATTTATGCGCTGGTTAAAATGTAACTTCTATATAACTCATTTTTCTATATCATAAAAAGTCACAATGATTTGTAAAAATCATAAGCCGCTGAGACTAATATTTTACCTTGAATGCAAATATACCAGATAGGCATAAATATTTTATGTATTAAAGGAAGAAATTTTGTATAAACTTAATAAAGGGGTAATTACATTTTGGGTGAAAAAGTTAATTTTTAGATTATGTAATTTCCTCTATTTTATAAAAAAATATTATATTATTTTTCAAAAATTAAAGGAATATTCAGATAATTGTAGAAATAAATATGATAAGTAATCATTTATGAAAAGTGATATTTTGTACAGGAGGTGTATACTATGCCAGATAAAGGTAAAAGTAAGAGCGGCTCTTCAAAAAAAGGTGAAAAAAAGAGCGACAAGAAAAAAGCCGAAAAAAAATAAAGTAATACAACACATAGGTAATCTGTGTGTTGTATTACTTTATAATTCTATTCCAATTTTATAATAATTATTCATTTCATCCTTAGGAACCATACCTCCGCCTGTAGCCCATGCAATATGAACTGCATTTCTCATCTTATTATTTAAATTATGCTTATCTATATATGCTTTTCCTGATTTGGTATTAAATATCCTCATTATACCTGGAAGTCCGGCTGTGGCAGAGGGCTCCAAGTATATATTTTCTAAATCTGCGGTTTTGCTGAGAAGTTTAAAAAGAGAAGCATCTTTTACAGTATAAATTCCGCTTAATAGACTGCCCATAGTTTTACCTACGAATCCGGATGGTCTTCCAACGGCCAATCCATCTGCAGCAGTTTTGTTATCAAGCCCAAAATCCTGAACACATACTTTATTGTGCTTTTCAGTAATACTGCCGATTAACATGCAGGGCGAATGGGTTGGCTCAGCAAAGAATGTATGCACATTATTTCCATATAAGAGCTTTAAACCAAATGATACTCCACCAGGCCCTCCCCCTACACCACAGGGGATATATACAAATAAAGGGTGATCATTATCCACAGTAATACTCATAGCTTCCAGCTGACTATGCACCCTTTCTGCAGCAGTGGCGTATCCTAAAAACAAGTCTTTTGAATTTTCATCATCAATAAAATAACAGTTTAAATCTTTTTCTGCCAGTTTTCTGCCTTCCTCAACTGCTTTGCTGTAATCTGATTTATACTCAATAACATTAACACCCTTGCTCAAAAGAAGACTTTTTTTCCACTTCTTTGCATCGGAAGACATATGAACTTTAACTTTAAAGCCAAGTTTTGCTGCCATTATTCCAATGCTTAATCCTAAATTGCCTGTAGAACCTACAGCTATAGAATACTTTGAGTAGAAATCTCTAAACTTATCACTGCATAAAATTGAATAATCATTTTCTTTAGTTATCATATTGTGGCTAAAGGCTAAATCCTCTGCATGCTTAAGTACCTCATAAATTCCGCCTCTTGCCTTTATAGAACCGGATATTGACAGATTATTATCACATTTTAATAAAAGCCTTCCTTCTAACTTATTACATGAAATTTCCTCTAAGTATTTCTTCATATTAGGTATTTCAACAAGAGGTGATTCAATTCTGCCATTTTCTTTTGATGTTTCAGAAAATGCTTTTGATATATAAGGAGCAAATCTTTTTAACCTTTCATCAGCATCCTCTACATCAGCACTGCTTAAAGGTATCTTACTGAAAACCCCCTCATCATTAGAATAATTTGGGTTTATCCACGTAACTTCCTTAAGTAAAATAACTTCACTAAGGATTGGGAATTTTGTTATCCACTGCTTTAGACTTTTACCTGAAATTAAATTTTCATCCATATCAGCACCCCACATTAAAATAATTACCTTTAAACTAATTTATCAGCTAAAAGGTGAGCTTTTGAATTATATAGTTTTTCAAAATAATTCACTCTATTATAAGAATAAAATTTAGATATATTAAATGCAAGATGTTTTACAGGTTAAAATTCGCCTTTACAAGAATAGAAACATGGTATATACTACTGTATATACACTAGTAAAGGGGGAGTATACATGAGAAACAGCAGTTTAAAGAAATTAACCTATTCAGCTTTATTAACAGCACTTGCAATTATAATTCCTATAGTTTTCGGACCATTTTTAAAAATTCAGATACCGCCTTTTTCTGCAACTTTAGCCTCACATGTTCCTATGTTTTTAGCAATGTTTGTAGGGCCGGAAGCAGCAGTAATAGTTGGAGTTGGGTCTTTTGCCGGTTTTCTTTTAACAGCGCCTGCAGTAGTTGCAGCCAGAGCTTTAATGCACGCAATTGTAGGACTGGCCGGTGCCATACTTATTAAAAAAGGAGTCAGCTTTAAGAAGATAATATTTATAACTATGCCTATCCATGGGATTTTGGAAGCCTTAGTTGTAATGCCGTTTGGGTTTACCATGTATAAAGCATTGGTAATAGTAGGAATAGGAACTGCTTTGCATCATACAGCAGATGGATTTATAACAATTGCTCTTGTTGCTGCCATCGAAAAAGCACTGAAATTAAAATTAACAGAAATATTTGCTAAATAGAATTAAGGCATACCGTTTATGGTATGCCTTAATTTTTAATCGTCCTCAGATTCTTCGTTCCAGCCATCATCCCAGTTATCGTAAAAGAATGGGAACATATAAGGATACATATACGGGAACGGATATTTTTTCTTATAATAAGGGTGTTTTTTTGGGTAATGAGGGTACTTGCTTGGGGGATACTTTGGTTTCTTTTTTTGTTTATATTTTTGCCTGTCGGTATCTTCCATATCATCCTCATCAAATTGATATGCCATAGGGCAGTATCTCATCATTGGACAAAATGAGCAGGGAGAAAAATCATTCATATCTTCTTCTATATCATCTGCAGGTGTATTATAAATTTTGGTTTCTTCCTTATCACTCATAAGGAACCTCCATAATATTAACTACGATTTATTATATGTAGTTATAGGAGAATTGAAACCATTTTATCGATAAATATAAGAAGGAGCCTCAATGAAGCTCACAAGATATATTGAGATAATTGTATAATTCAAAAATTAACTTTTTCAGCTTAAAAAAACGTAGATAATTCGTTATTTTTAAGCTGAAAAATCAGCCAAAATGTTATTATGCAATTTTCTTATATTATGAAGTTTTTCTTTTTCGGGATAGGATATTATTTGTCAGCATTACAAAAGTAAGTATAATATCAATAATCAGACCAAATAAAATAGTAGAATTTGAGCCGAATTTAGTAAACATAAATCCAAATATGGGGGCAGAAGCGATACCGGATAAACCAATTATCGTTTCTGATATACTCATACAGCTTGTCTTATATTTTTCGGGAGCCAGTTCATAAATATATGTTTTATAAGATGCCGCCACTAAACCATAAGCAAAACCTGACAGTATACCCATTAGTATTACTGCCAATGAATTGCCGAATACCAGAATTACTGAAAGTCTAATTATTTGAAGAAGGAAAGCTATTAAAATAATGCTTTTGCTCTTATGTTTTTTAAGAAGTCTGGCCGTAAGAAAAAACGTTACAATCTCCGGAGATGCATCAAAACAATAAGTAAGACCTAAGCTGGCCACCCCTCCGCCATAATCAGACACCAGTATGGCCAGGTAGCAATAGATTCCCTTAACAACAAAGTTATACATAAAAATTATAACTATCATAACTATAAGGGGTTTTATTTTAAAGATCTCTTCCAGACCTTCCTTGATAGAAATGCTGGAACCGGAATTTTCATAATCCAGATTACTGTTATCATTTATGAAATACATAATGATAAGAGTAAGTATTATGCCAAGTACTATATACCAGTAATAAATTTTCCATCCGAAGCTCTGGAGCAAAAGTCCCAGCAGCACTCCTGAAAATCCATATCCAATGGAGCCGAACCCTCTTATCTTGCCAAAGTTTCTCTGCTCATTAGTAGCCTTTAATGTATTTATGCACCAGGTATCTGTTAGAGTATATGTAGCTGATATGAAAAATCCCCATAAAGTTAACATAAGGTAAATCTGCCAGTTCTCCTTTATAAATAAAAGCCCTGCTGCTGATATAAGACCAATAACTAAAGATATTGCCATTACATTTTTTATTTGCCTTAACTTATCAACTATATAACCTATGATAATCTGGCCTATAAGTCCAGACAAAGTATATATGGTAACAGCTATGCTGATTTCTTTTTTTGAAAATCCCATATCCGATATGTACATAGTGTACATGCCTGTTACACTTAATATCATAGCCCAATATAGGAACAAGAAAGCTCTGAACTGATTAAATTTATTTTTTATTATAATCCACCCCTTTGGCAGGTAACAGATGCCTGAAAATATATGTAAATTAAACCACCTAAATGACTTACTATCATTAAATAAACTGGTTAGATTTAAGCCGCTTAGCCTATAATAAACGATATTTATAAAAATTAAAACCCCTAAATTGATATTTATGTATCGATTCTGAGGTATATGCAAATTATGTAATGCATAGCTGCCTGAATTTGCATACCGCTATATCTAATACATCAGTTCTTTCGCTGCAATATTAGCTTAAATAATTAAAATAGTTACTGAAAAAAAACAAAACATATTCTATAATAAGATAAAGGAGTTGGTATTTTGGGTTTTTATGATGAAATATCTAAATACTATGATTATATTTTCCCAACAGATATGGAAGAGGTTAATTTTTTATCTGATATGTCCGGAGATCCTCCAAAGTATTTACTGGATATAGCCTGCGGAACAGGAGGGTATTCACTGGAACTTATAAAACTGGGCTATAAGGTAACAGCAGTTGATTTAGATCAGAAGATGGTTGAAGAATTAAAAAACAAAGCAGAAAAACTGAATATAGATGTTGTGGCTCTTCAGGGAAATATGCTGGAGATAGATAAGAAAATCCAGGATAAATTTGACCTGGCATTTTGTATTGGAAATTCTCTTGTTCACTTAGATGGAGAAATTGAGATAGGGATGTTTTTGAAAGAAGTTAAGGGCATGTTGAAGGAAGATGGCAGCTTAGTGATTCAGATTATTAATTACGACAGGATACTAAAAAATAAAGTCAGCTTTCTGCCTACAATAAAAAATGCTGAAAGGGGACTTGAATTTTCCAGAACTTATCGCTGCGATAATGAGGAAAATAAAATTTTCTTTAAAACTGTTTTAAAGGTGGATGGTAAAATAATTCAAAATGAAATAGCTTTATATCCTATTCTTTCAGATAGCTTGGTTTACCTTGCATCTAAAGCCGGATTTAAAAATATAAAGCTATATGGAAATCTGGAAGGCGGAGAATTTAATAAAGATAATTCTTATGTTTTGGTTTTGTCTGCATCTTAACTGCTATTGATTGGGGACGGTTCTTAAGTAATTCTATTAATAAACAAAAGATACAAGAAATATTTAATAAGAAATTACTAAAAAATATTTGAGTTTTTTATAAAAGATGATATAATAATTATGTTGCGAAATTTAGCAGCATATATGCGGACATGGCGGAATGGCAGACGCGCTAGTTTCAGGTACTAGTGAGTAACATCGTGCAGGTTCAAGTCCTGTTGTCCGCACCAAAAACCCTTGTAAATTCAATGTTTACAGGGTTTTTTATTTTTGATAAGTTATTAATAGCCCGAAAAAGACCACTAGTGTATTTGTTGAAAAACAAGGAAACTAGTGGTTACTTTTTTATCTGCAATAATAGTTATCTGAACGGAATTAGAGCCATTTGTAATTTTTGGGCAAGTAAAGAATATATCAAGAGATGAAGATAATAAACAGATAATTTTTTACAGACAGTTTTTTCAATATTTGAAAAGCAACAGAATAATAGAAAGAACTGTTAAAGAATACTTGAAAGCAATTGATATGGAAGAAAAAATTTTAGAAAGAATTATGAAAATAGACAGTAGGATTTAGTCCCTTCAGCGTAATAACCTATAATTAAATATATAAAAAAGTAAGGCAGGGATTAGTCCTCTGCCTTTTCTTTATCTATGAATTCAACAACATCAGTTAAAGAACAATTTAAATAATTACATATTTTTTCTAATACTTCTAAAGATACATATTCGTTTTTTTTCATTTTCAACATAGTTGACCTTGATGTCCTATCAGTTTCCTAAGGCTTTTATTCTTATCGATCAGGCTTTCAACGATTGAGTACACGGAACCGCTTCCACTCTCGATTGCGGTTGAACAGTGCCGCCAGTGAAATCTAACTATATTTTTTATACACGACGCAGCCGTTTTACAAATATCATGACAGATGCTAAACCGAAAGCCACGATGGTGATTAGAGAGACAGGAAAATCGTCGCCGGTATCAGGGTTTTTAGGACTCGTAACAGACGAGGGTTTGCTGTTCGTGTTATTTTGAGATGAACTGGAAGAAGCTGAAGAAGTCTGACTGCTGGCTTTTCCACCTAAATTCTGAGCAGGTACTGCAACGCTGTCAAGGGACGGCAGGAACACCTTAAGCTGCGGATAATAGCGATTATCAGAAGTGTTCTCCGTTGCCTGCCAGACACCGGAAAAATCAAAGTTTTTCATATTATCGACAACTGCTTTTCCCGTCATCTGTGCGGTTGTCAGTCCTTTTGCATATCTCGATGAACGATCTCCAGCATTGTCGGAGTTATAATAGCAAGAACTTGTCGTGATTTCGTCTTTGCCAAAGAACATATCGATACACAGTCCGCCAGTGACATGCCCTGTGGTATAGCAATAAACTGCACCGCCTCCGGCACCGGTAAAACTTCCTGTCCATACACCGCCCTGACCGTCAACATCGCCTGTGGCATAACAGAACACGACGGGCAGATTGCCCTCCCCGGAAAAACCGCCACAGTAGAAATTGGAATAGTCAAATTCAGGAAGAGCACCTGAGACATTTCCGGTTGAATAGCTATTGGTTATAATGCCATGATGTGAATCGTCAGGCGAATGGCCCACGAAGCCGCCGATATATGTGTAGGAAGTGGGATTTACGATATTATCCGTAACGGTAACGTCTCCTTCTGAGAAACATCCATCAATGTGTGTTTGTTCTTGAACTTCCCCGACAAAACCGCCGACGCTGTCTGTTGATCCGCAACTGTAATCTTCGTTTATTTTTCCTATTATATTACCGGCTGCGCTGCATTTCTTTATTTCATTCATATTGGTTCCTGCAAAACCGCCGACATGAAAAATGGGAGTATCGGTGTAATCTGATATGTAATTGATATTGACCGTCGACCTGCAGTTGTTAAAATTGCCGCAGTTACAACCGGTCATTCCGCCGACGTAAGCGTCTGTATGGTTATTACCGGAATTTACTGTAACAGTACCCGCCGCATTTAAATTCAAAACGCTCCCTGTCACATAGCCAAACAGACCTACATATGTTTCACTGTTTAAATTTTTAGTGATATTTATCGTGATCGTATGGCCGTTTCCGTTAAATGTTCCGCTGAACGGATTTGATTTGCTGCCAATCGGCTCAATATTTCCGCCATCAATATCGTCCATCAGAAGAAATGCTGAGCCGGGGCTATAATAAACACGTGCTAACTGTTCCTTTGTTTCAATCCGGTACGGGTTGTCCGATGTCCCGTTTCCTCCTGCGTATGACTGAAATAATATTGGGAACCCGTTATTAATTCCCGATTCCGTTTGCCAGTAGAAATCATGGCTTTCCATATTTGCATTCAGCGTATCTGACAATCCGGAGAGCGTCTCATCATAGAAATAATCAAGCCCATTATAAGTGCCGTACATTTTACCGATTGGGTTCATTCTATATGAACAGCTACCGTTTATTGTAAGAGGAGAGTCGTTGTATATATGACTGTTAGAAAGTTGGCCAAAATAAAAATTGCCAACCAGCCCGCCCGCATACGCAGTACCGTTATGTACCGCTGCCGTTAGGCTTCCCGCAAAATAGCAATTGTCAATCGTTCCGCAACTGTAGCCGGCAAGCCCGCCTGTATAAGTATCTGCATTGGCTGATATATTGATTGTGGCAGCCGAATAGCTGTCACATATTCCCCGCGAACCTTTTTGTGTTACGCTTAAACCGGTTACATACCCGGCCAGGCCACCAATGTTGCTTTCTGAATTTGTACTGACCGTTATTGCCGCAGAAGTTCCACAACACCGGATTAAGCCATCGCTTGTTCCTGCAATTGCACCGGCATTGATATTTTCACCTGTAATGCTTATTGTGCCGGAGACTTTCAAATTGATGACAGTGCCATTATATCCGATATATCCAAAGAGACCGACATTGTTTTTAGAGTCTGAACTATTGTAATTCATGCTTAGCTTAACCTTATAGCCGTTTCCGTCAAAATACCCTGTAAACGGTTGCTGCTCGCTTCCGATTGGTGCCATGTTACCCGCGTCGACATCATTCATCAATTTGTAGTGTTTATCAAGGCCCGTTTTAGTAATCTGATTTATGTCCTCTGCAGTTTGAATTAAAATCGGATCATTTGTTGTACCGGCTGCGGCTGTTGTCTGAGCTCTTACCGGTATATTATTTGAGAATATAAGAACAAAAGATATCAAAACCGCCACCGATATATTTATTAATTTTAAATAGCGCTTCCCGAGTCCACCCATAATTATCATTTCCTCCTCAATCATGATATATGCCATGCTTTGTAAAAGGCATGGCATACAGTTACATTATTTTGACAATTTTCGTCTGATTCAATTATACTTATACAAAAAGTATTCCGCAATGTACGAAAGTACAGTCTGACGAAAAAAAGTACGGCGGATTTATTCCTTTTATATATGAGGTTCCTGAACAATCCCCATTTTTACGGCGTAGGCGATCACCTGCGACCGGTTTTCCAGATGCAGTAGCTCGATAATCTTCCCCATATGGTATTTGACTGTCCGCTCAGTCAGCCCCAGGGCTGTGCCCGCATCTTTATAGGTAACGCCTTTCGCCACCAATTCCAGTATTTCGAGCTGCCGCTGCGTGAACCGCGGCTCTTCAATATCCTTTTCAGCGGATGGACGACCGCTTTCTTTCCCGTCCGTGTTCAGCCGCTTCAGCTCCTGAAGAACCCGCGCGGCGACCGGCCGGGTAAGGAGTGCTTCTCCGTTTTCAAGGCCGTGCAGCAATTCCACAAGCTCTTTCGCGTCGGTGCTTTTAAGAAGGTAGCCGGACGCCCCGTATCGGATTGCGTCAAACAAGTCCTCGTCCTCTTCCGAAGACGTCAGCATGGCAATTTTAGTTTCGGGGCTTTCGGCTTTTAAAAGCTTCAGCGTGTCAATTCCGCTCAGGTTCGGCATTTTGATATCCATCAGAATGATGTCGGGCTGCAGAAGCCTTGCTTTTTCAAGAGCTTCCTTACCGGAATTGGCGATGCCCGACACCTCGAAGCCATAGGTTTTCAAAAGATAGCTGAGACCTTCGATGAACAAAGGGTGATCATCCACCAGCATAAGTTTCATGAACATTTTTCCCTCCCTGTGATACGGGCAAAGTTTAGTGTAACTTTACAGCCTTTTCCAGGCGCGGATTCAATGGAAAGCTCCGCACCGATTTCCATCGCCCGCTCCTTCATGATGCTCAGCCCAAATGCTTTTCCGGCCCTGTCGTTTTTGTCTAAAACGGTAAATCCTCTACCATCGTCTTCTATCGATAAAAGCATTATCCCTTTTTCATGGGAAAGGGATAATTTTACATGGTTCGCCCCGGAATGCTTCTGCACGTTGTTGAGGGCCTCTTTAGCGATGCTGAGCAGATGGAGCTGGACCTGCGGTGCAAGGTCGATATCAACCAGATCAAGATTTGTAAAAAGTTCCGTTGGCATGCCGCTCCGCTGCTCAAAATGCAGAATATCGTTCCTGAGCGATTCCAGAAAATCACTGTCGGAGTGGGAGATGCTTCGGGCGCTTTTGATATATGCGCGTATTTCGTCGTGTGCCGTCTGTGTCACCTCGACCAGCCTGTCTAGTTTGTCGCTGACGGTGTGGACACCGGTCGTCACAAGCTCCTTCCGGATGCCCTGCGCCTGCAGGTTGATAAACCCCAGAATTTGCCCTAGGTTGTCGTGCAGGTCTCTTGTCATCCACTCTTTCTCGTTGGCAGCGGCAAGCCTGCGCTGCTGCTCCAGATACCGCTGCAGCTCCTTCTTCTTTTCTGTTATTTCATATACCATGGCAAGCCTTCCCATCAGTGCTCCCTTACTATCGGGAAGAGGAGAGAGGACAGCCTCGTAAATTTTTATGCCATTATTTGTTTTAATAGAAAACTCGGTATGCGCCGCGTTTCTGTCGGCACAGGCCTTTGCAAATTCGGGGATATTACCGTAAATATTATCCGCTTCCCGGCCAGAGGCCTCTTTTGCGGAAGTTCCCATAGTTCTTTCAAAAGCAGGGTTGATATCCAGTATTCTGCCCTGCAGATCCATCACCATTACGCCTGCGTCCATGGTCTCAATCACCGTGGCGCGCGCAAGTGGCACCAGATCGAACATCTTATAACGGAAGATTGCCCATGCCATAAGCGCCCCGGCAGGGCCGAAGAATATTGGCGTAAGGTCGAACCGGTGGACGGGGCTTAGGCCCGTGATATAAAAAAGATTCGGAAATACAATGAAGCTCGCGCCGATAAGAAGGATGACGGCCTGTTTACGGTAAACTGTTTTCCGATGAATTACGGCCAGAATTAACAGAATCAAGGCTATAATATTGATGACGTGTTCGTAAAGCGCATGGACGAAAAAGGCAGGGCCGTACTCTTTGGTAATAACCGGGAAAGCCCCGCTGGTATCCAGCCGCATGTTATACCGCATCAGGCCGTGAAGTCCGTCCGTCCATACCAGAATAATAATGATGGTTGGCAGCAGCAAAAGCCACAGGAATTTTTTATTTCGCAGCCATCTGTCGTACCCGGTGAAACGCATGCACAGCGCCTGCAGGGCTACGGGCGAATAGCAGTAGGCAAAATACTGAATGTTCGCCCAGAACAGCTTGGTCGAAAAATCAGCTCCGGACATTTCAAGCGCGTTGCCGCCCGACCAGACGGTTACGATCAGCATGCTCACAATAAAACTTACGGCACACTTTGAATGCCGCTGCCGAATAAGAGCGTAAACGCCAAGTGAAAGCGTGGCAGACGCCGAAATCAGAAGGAGCCATATGTAGGGTATAAACTGAAACCGCATCGTCCCGCTTCCTTTCAGTGATATAATCTCCGCAAAGTAAAATTTTCTTACTGATTTAATTATATCGCTGAAAGTCGGAAAACACCAGAACCTGTGGAACAATTCCCATAAAGCTCATTTGTTCAGGTCAAAAAATAGTAGTAAACTTCGTTTGATATATTCCACCGCCTTTGCCCTTAGTGTTGGTAATAATATAACGTCCCGTAAGGGTATGACAACCTTTCATTTTCTGATTTATTCAGGAGCCGGGTTCTGCCAAAAGTCAATTTCCATCAGTTAATTTATAGAGAAATATTGGCTTTTTGAAACCGTCTGACTGGTAAAATAACTGCCCACCGTTTTCCAGGTGTAACCTTTTTGATTGCTGCCGATTACTCTGTTGAATGCGAAATTTCCAACAATTCTGTCGCCGTTGCTGTCAAATTTAACGGAGCCGTTAATCGATACCATCCGGTCGGTTACCGCCGTCAATGCATTTTTAAAGTCTGAAAAGCTCGTAAAATTCCAGTCTCTGTTGATATACATAAGGGCACAGATCCATACTGCATCATAGCTATTGGTATCATAAGACGACAGCTTATACCCTAAAGAAGAAGATAAATCATGATAGATTACGTCCGTCACCACCGAAATATTTTTACCGCTCTCACGCACCGGGCTTGACATAATGGAAGCGGTAAATTTCGTCTTACTTGCGAATCCGGCGGCTTTACTTGATTTGATCAGCTCGGATGATAAAGAAGTAGAATCGGTTCCCATCCATTGCACCGAAGCAAGATTGGAATATGCCGAGGCCTCTTGGAGTAGTTGAGTCGATTCACCATAGGATATTAATAGAACGGCCGTTTTTGTTTTATCTGCGAGCTGCCCGATCTTTTGATTCAGTTCGTTTAGGCACGACTGATTGTCTCCCTGCTTATAAACAATCGGGGTATTAACGGTGCCTCCCGCTTTGCTATAAGCGTTTTTGAACGATTCATATAAATCCTTCGAATACATGGTATCGTTCATGAGCACATAAACATTATTCAATCCCTGTTTAGAGCAGTAGCCGACCATAGCCTGCGCCTGTTTATTGTCGTTTAAAGAAAGCCGAAACGTATTGTCCGGGATTCCGATGCTTGTTGCGGTGCAGCCAGGAGAAATCAGCAATATATGGTTTTCATTCGCATATTGCCTGACAGTAGCAAGTTCATTCGTGCTGTAAGGGCCGATTACAATGTGTATGCCCTGCGCTTTCAGTTCTTTCAACTCCTGCAAAGCCGTTTCAGCGTCGCTTTTCGTATCTTTTGATACAATGCTGACGGACGGACTGCCAGAATAATAGTTTTTCAGGGTATCTGAAATATCTTGCTGAGCCTGATTTATCGTTTTGAGGGCTGACTTTCCTATACTGCTCAGGCTTCCTGTCAATGGCATGAGCGCGCCGACTGTAATTTCACTGGTTCTGATATCAGAATCGTATTCCCGATAAAACAACGTATTGGTTGGATGCTGTGATCCTGTGTTCAACCGGAACTGATAGCCTCCTGTCAATACCCATCTCGGATTATTTCCGTTCTTTGTCACTTTATAAAATCCGATGCTGCCGTTTATGATATCTCCCACCTCATCAAAGGCCAGACGCGCGTTGGTGCCATACATGTTCTTGGCCATAGCTACAACCGAGTTTTTGAAATTCATGTTCTGAAGCTGGTTTGCATTTGCTTTTGACAAAGTAATGCCGCCCAGCATAAATGCGTCATACGTTTGATACACGCTGGAATCCGGATTCGACAAGCCATTTTTGGCCAATTTATTGATTAAATGTTGATCCAGATACGAGAAAGGGTCAATCGGCATTGAAAAAGCCTGCCGGTCGTCGGTCAGCGCGGTGAACTCCGTTTTCGTTGCAAAATCGGCCGCTGTCTTGTCGCTGACGACAATATTCTTCTTTGCCAGGCTGTCGGTGCCGAACCATTTGACATTTTCTAATAAATTATCGGATGCCGAGGCCTTTAAGATATTGACGGCTTCGTCATAGCCGATCAGTAACACCCCTATGTTTTTCTTCTGAACTGTATTCTCGGTTTTCTGAACAGAATCATGTATCTTTTTTACCGAACCGGAGAAATCCGAAGCGTTGGAGTCGTATGCTATGGAATCTGCCAACTGGATGTCTGTATAGTTTTTCTTCAACTGCTTCCCAAATGTGTTGTACATGTCTTTTCCATATGTACTGTCGGCATATACTACAACTACCTGACTGATACCCCGGTTTTTCAGCAAATCGACCTGCGCTTGGGCCAATTTGGAATCATTTAGGGAAAGACGCAGAATATTGTCGTTTTTACGCAGTGACATCGTTGTGCTGGTGGGCGATATGATAACCATACCGTGGGAATCCGCAAACTTTTCAACCGCCGTCGTCTGGCTGCTCGAATACGGCCCGATGACAATCCGGATTCCTTGATTATAGAATTCTTTCAGCTTTTCCAACGCCACAGCATCGCTGGAGCTGCTGTCTGCTGTTATAAGATTGACTGAATATCCATAGGTCGCCGCCAAGTCAGCTTTCGCGATTTTCAATGCCTCCAGAGACTGCTTCCCCTGGGAAGCCAGCGAGCCAGTTATGGGCAGAAGGGCGCCAATCGTCTTTTTTACTACGAATTTTTGATTTACGCTGCATCCCCCAAATACAGACGTGGAGGTAATTAAAAATGCCAACAAGATCAAGAAGGCGCTTTTTCTGAATTTCTTCATTAAACCTTTCCTTTGCTTTCCTATTTTTAACTGTCTGTTCTCTTTTTTAAACCGTATGCGTGTTGCAAAGGCGGCAATCCCGCACATGGAAGCTGCCATCAACACAATCGGGATAAATGGGACGGAGGAACTTCCGGTATCCGGATTAGGTATCGTAGCGGTGGAGGAAGTGGATGATGATTTACCGGGAGACGTGGTTTCAGCGCTGACCGTACTGGTAGAAGATGACGATGGGTGTCTGATTCCTCCGATGCCTTCCTGCTGAATCGAAAAAGACTTCGTAACCGTGGCTTTGTAATACACGTCTGTTCCTTCCCTTGTGGCTGTGAGGGAATAGTTTCCGACTTCTGCCGGCGGCGTACTGCCGGAATAACTCGTTCCGTTTGTCCCCATATATTCGCAGTTGACGGCACCGTTCCCGCTGCCGCCCGAAACAACGGGGGAAATCGTTTTTCCGCAGGTATAAACGCTGTTCAAATCTGTTACGGTGAGGGCACTCTGATTCATTTTCAAGGTATTTGTGCCCGAGCTCACTTTTCCATGATAGCCTGTATATATTATTTTACCGTCTGCAATCACGTCGACGGTTGTATCGCCGGAAGAATAAACAGGCAGATAGATATACAGTCTGCCGCTACCGTCGGTATGCACATCGTTTATACCATAGGGTACAACGGCCCGTCCATGCCTGACAAAAATAGCGCTCACATTTGTCCCGGAAGGCAAAGTAATTGTGGCTGGGTAGACGGAGCTGCTCCCATTTGACGGCGTGTAGCTCATACTGTTGGCGTTCACCGAACCACCTGTAACGGTCCAATTGTTTCCTTCGATGCCTTCTCCCGCAACCGTGACCGTGCCACCCGAGATTGCAAACGAACCGTCGTTATAGTACCATACATAATTGCTTACGGATACCGTTCCTCCCGATATGTTTATCCTGCCTCCGCCTCCGTTTGTCCATACGGTATTCATTTCAATCATGCCGCCCCTGACATTCAACGTACCCCGCAGTTCAATCTGATTGATCGATACAGGTTTACCGGAATCCGTGCCTGTAACAGACAACAGAGCGTTTGAACCAACGATAACAGCAGTGTCATAATCGTCTACTTTGTCTGAAATAATATTTGCACTGTTGCTATCAAAAGTGATGTATAGCTTTGAGCCATTAGTGATCTCAATCGCATAATCATTGCAATCATGAAGTTCAATATCCACATTTTTAAGCACGATATTTTGCGTGCCTGAAACGGTAATACCGTTCGATGCGGTTGTGCCTGTTATCACATAACCGTACGGGTTTGCTGAAGCGTTCGCTCCAAATACATCTTTTCCCGTCACGCCGCTGTCCGAAAGGTCGATACTTTCCCGACCGACGTCAAGCACGGTCATTTTATTGCTGTCGCCGACCGTAACCGAGGTATCGGAAGTACCGATATTCACCTTGAGTCCGTAATACTGGGAATTGTAATAGACGGTGGCTCTGTCGTCGCCCGCAGGCATCCAGAGGTATAGCTTTCCGTATGTATCCGTCCTGCAGGAGCAGGTTTTTCCGCCGTTCACCGAGCAGGCAACCGTGGTGCCCGCTGTAAAGCCGCTCACCGTGACGCAATGCTCCGCGGTTCCGCTGTCGTCGGTTATCGCGCCGCAGACAGACGAGGAATAAACCGACCCGCCGGTTATTTTAAAGGGGTCGCCGGATATTTCGATACCATATGCACCACCTGTCGCCGTGACCATACCGTCTGTGATATTTACCGGACAATCAGAGGCGACTATGCCCATACCGCTGGCATTGCCTGTCGCCGTGACCGTACCTCCGGAGATATTCAGCGAGCCGCTATTCATGTCGATTCCTACACTGACGGCCTTGCTGCCGCTTGCAGCCGTGACCGTGCCCCCGGAGATATTCACGGTGGCGCCATCGCAGCAGATACCCTCTCCCACAAGGCCGCCTGCCGCCGCAACCGTACCCCCTGAAATGCTTAACGCACCAATATCAACGCGTACACCGTCGCCGTCACCGCTGCCCGTTGCATGGAGCGTACCGCCGGTTACGATGACCGTACCGCAGGTGTAAATCCCCCAGCCCTCGTTTCCTCTGCCTGCCGTATTAACCGTGCCGCCCGATATGCACACCGTGCCTCCGGAATTATACATATAACTGCCGATACCCACATCGCCGGTTGCAGTAAGATTGCCGTCAGCCGAGCCCGAGATGTTCACCGTTGCGCCCGTCTCGACCTGCAGGCTTGCACAGTAAAATCCTCCTTTTAGTATATTGTCGCCGCAGAGCACAAGATTGACCGTCGCGCCCGATTCTATCGAAAAGGCAGGCGAACCAGCAATGTTGCTTACATCAATGTTCACGCCGCTGAGCGTGATACTCTGCGCGCCTCCGGATACTGTGACCGTGTGCGCTGACGACGCACCGATGATGATATACCCTTCAGGGTTTGCCGACGTAATGTGGTTTCCATTCGCGTCGTAGCCATCCACCGTCCCGCTGCCGATGGCAATGCTTCCGCTGCTTATATCCAGCGTGGTTTTTTCAGCTTCCGCCGCTGTCGCCATGAGTTGCCCGCCGTGAAGCATTATAAAGGCCGTCATTATTGCCAGCAACATGGGAAGGCCCTTAGTGAATCCTTTACACTTTAGCATTTCTGTTCCCTCCATAGTAAATCAGTTCATTGTTTCAGCAGCAACCAGGATTATATAATATAAATAAAAGCATTGAGCCACATGAACAGGCTTACCGCAAAACCTGATTTATTGTTTTTTATAATTTATTCTTGTGACACTTTTCACCATAATCAATTATAATTTTGCCGGATTTTTTTCGCAATGTACGAAAGTACAGTCCCATAAAATAAATTTCTCTTTTTATCGTGATTGAAAATGAGTCAAGTACCACCAGCTCAGCCGGTGGTACTTGACTTGCCTTCATTTGGACAAACAAACTGATCATGTATATCAAACTATCAACAAATATATTAAATGGGTATACAATTAAGCAAACCACAAGTTTACTTAATTACACTATAATGAATGTAAGGTGATATAATGGGACACGAAGAACGCCGACGACAGGAAAAAGAAATCAGGCGAAAAGACATCGTTGATGCCGCCGAACAAATATTTTTTTCTAAGGGGTATGAAAATGTTTCAATGGATGAAGCAGCAAAAGAAGCGGAATTTAGCAAACGAACCGTCTATGCCTATTTCAATAGCAAAGAACAAATTTATTTCGAAATTATGATCAGAGGATACAGCAATTTGCGTTCAGACTTTTTTTGATATAAATGCTGCTATTTGATTGCACTTAAACTATTGATTTTACTGGGTTTGTGCTATAGATGCCGTATCACCACTCGCACCAGAATAAAAAGTCATCAGCTTAAGGTTTAACTAGCACATGATTTTTTTATATTTTAACAGCAAACAAAAATAGATAGTATTATCTCCTTGTCATAATAAAGCAGGATAGAACAAGAATAAGTATT